>JAICIG010000346.1 GCA_025924495.1 Pirellulales bacterium
GATGCACACAATTGCCGCCGAGCTTAGACCCTGGCTGGCTTGGCGCGAGAGGCAAAGTAGCAGGCACACTCCATGTGCCGTCGGCCGTCCTGCCCGTTCGCCTCGCACTCGAAAACGCGAAAACCGCCCTTGCGCTTCACGCTCCAGCCTGGCACGGCATATGGAATATGCCTGCTACTTTGCGCGACTCGGCGGTTGCAGTCCGTTGAGTTGCGCCAATACATGTCGACGCGAGCTCTCCGACTAGCTGCGTAGCAGCCCAGGATGTAGCCAGGGAGCGCCAGCCCCTGGAGGCCACAGTATCTTAAACCCAATAGCCCAGTCAGGGGCGAAAGGCATTGTGCCGCGTCTGTCGTCCCTCTGGCACTTACAACGAACGTGGCAATGCGATCTGAATCCTGGGGCTCGCGCCGCCAGGCTACATCATGCCGTCCCTGCGGGACTATTCCGCGCCAATGCCATCCGCACGTTGCGATCCACATTCCATGTGCCGTCCGCCGAATGCAGTTCCGCAACGTGCACCGCACGCGTCATATTCTCCTGATAATCGTGCGCAGCTTCTTGTGGGCAGTGCCCACCCTACGGCCTATAGTAGCAGGCACACTCCGCTGTGCCGTCCGCCGCCCCGCCCATTCGCCCCGCGCCCGAAAACGCGAAAACCGCCTTAGCCCTTCATGCTCCAACCTGGCACGGCATATGGAATATGCCTGCTACTTTACGTCTGCCTCAAAACACTCCGCCTCCGGCTCGCCAGGGGTGGGCGTGGCGATTAGATTGATGCCCATGAATCTCGATCGGCATCGCCTGTGCATTGAATTGAAACGCCTGGAGTGGGCGGGCCAGCTTGATGAGCAAATCATCGAGGAGATCGCCGAATCGGCCCAGTTGATGGAGTTCCCGGCCGGCCAGGTGGTGATCGACTTGGATGCGGAGATCAACCAGGTTTACTTCGTCGTCGCCGGATGCCTCGAAGGCGCGCTCGTCGATCGGCTCGGCAAAGAGATCCATCGCGATTTCTTCCGCCGGGGATCCGTGGCGGGGTTGTTTTCGGTGCTGCTGCCCGAGCGATCGCATCTCCGCGTGGAAGCGGTCGAGCCGACCACGGCCATTCACCTCGGGCTCGACGACCTGCTGCGCTTGACGGCCAAACATCGCGAGTTCCAACTGGCCATGTTTCGCGTCGCGGCCAACCTGGTGAAGCGGCTGATGCTGGTCGATCGCGAGCTTCCCAAACCGGCCGTCGTCGGCGTAATTCATCACTCGGCCGCCAGCCGCCCCTTGACGGTCGAGTTGATTCGACGCCTGCAACAGCTCGGCGAGTCTCCTTGCGTGGCGGGCGACGACGAACGCTGGCAAGCGGACGATAGCGTTCCGCACAAGCGGTTATACGAGCAGGGCGTTTTTATCGGTCCCGAGAGCGTCAAACAGATCCTGAAGGAATGGACCTCGCACGGGCGTTTGTTCATCGATGTTGCGGCCGACCATGCTCCCGACGACCTGACCCGCATGATCGGTTATGCCGACGTCGTGCTCTGGTGCGTGCGGCCGCAGGACGTGGCGGCGGCCTTGGAGCGGCTGAAAGCCGTGGGCCGCTCGGCGCCGCGCTTGCGCGAGAAGGTTTGTCTCGTCTGGCTGTTGCAGCCCGAGGCGCCGGCGCCGCCGTATGTCGAGGAACTGATGGCCTTGGCCGCCCGCGACTTCAAAACCTGCGCCGGCGACTTGAAACCACAGCAGGGCCAGCTGCTCGCCCAAGGCGTCGAACGCATTGTCCATTATTTGCGGGGCGTGCAGATCGGCTTGGCGCTGGGCGGAGGCGCCGCGCGCGGCATGGCCCACTTGGGCGTGCTGAAAGCGCTCGAGCGGCATGGCATCTACGTCGACATGCTGGCGGGCACCAGCGCCGGGGCGATGGTCGGCGGCGTCTACGCCGCGGGCATGTCTCCGGAATACTCGATCCAGTCCTTCAAGCACGACCTGCTGCCCCCCTGGTTCTTCCGGCGGCTGCCTGGCGGCGGGTACTGGTATCTGCTCTTCAAATATCGCCTGCGCCAATTCGGGCCGATGTTGCGGAAATACCTGCACAACCTCCGCATGGAGCAGTTGGCCATTCCCACCACGATGGTTTCCGTCGACCTCGTCGAGGGCATTCCGCTGTTGCGAGAGCGCGGCGACGCCACGCAGAACATTCTGGAAAGCATCAATCTGCCGCCGCTGGCACTGCCGATCGTTGGGTCGGAACAGGCGGTCGTCGACGGCGGGCTGCTGAACAACGTCCCCGCCAACGCGTTGGTCGCCCAGGGGTGCAACTTCGTGATTGCCTCGACGGTCACCGCGCAGCTCGAGCGCGATTTCATGAACATCCGCAGCAAGAAGTCGCGCGGGGCCGCCCGCTTCATCTCGACAATCCAGGTCATCCTGCGGCAGAACATGATCCAGAACCGCAACATGAACGCCGTCGGCGTGCAGCCGGCCGACTTCGTCATCGCCCCCGACGTCACCTCCTTCGACATCTCCGAATTCACCCGCGCCGACGAAATGGCCGCCGTCGGCGAGACCGCGACTGAGGCAGCGATTCTTCGGCTCAAAGAGATGCTGGCGAGGCTCGACCCGAAGTTGTTTGGGTGAAGTCATTGAAGGAACGAAAAGGAGACTTCGTGTTGGTCATTTGAGTCGCAGGACATTTGCCGGACGATGCCCAATCTAAAGTAGCAGGCACACTCCGCTGTGCCGTCCGCCGTCCCGCCAATTCGCCTCGCACTCGAAAACGCGGAAACCACCCTGACGCTTCATGCTCCAACCTGGCACGGCATATGGAATATGCCTGCAACTTTGCGCTACTCAGCAGTTGCAGCCCGTTGTGTGGCGCCGCCGCTACATATCGAGGCGAGTTATCCGACTAGCTGCGTAGCAGCGGCGTAATGTAGCCAGGGAGCGTCAGGCCACTGTTGAGCTGCCCGAAAAACAACGGCATGTGCTCGGTTACGCACTCGTTTTCCGCTGATAAAGCGAGGCGTGTGGTAGGTGGCATTCAAGTTGGCTACAATTCGCGCGTTCGCAGATACAGCACCCGAGACGGGCTGAAGCGCGACTGTTGGACAACAGTGAACAGGCCGATGCTAGGTAATACGGGAGCCCATCGATCCAGTGAATCAGGAATCATCCTCTACCGTCCGCGATAACGTTTCGCGTCGCGTCGCTTGCGCACTAACGAGCGCCAGTGCCATCCGTTGGCTCGCGCTAGCTCGTCTGTCAGTGCTATCAGGAGCGATTGCCTTTCCGTTGACGCTATATGCGAATGACTTCATCTTTGCCTTCGAAGCGTCGCTAGCAAGGGCAATGTACACGGCGCCGATTGCTTCTGGAACTACCGCATTTGTCGCAACCATTATTGCATTGTACTACTTTCCTCGGAAATCGTTGGCGCTAACGCGAAAACATGTGCCATTTTGGCTGAAGTACCCACCGACGTTTTTTGCGGCGATACCGGCACTCGCCATTCTGCTGGGTCTCGATTACATTCTATATCCTGTCACCGGATTGCAGACGGCTTCCAGGTTTCCGATAAGCACCTGGATTGTCTCCGGAGTGCTCGTCGCGTCGCTAGTCTTAGCGACCGGGCTGTGCAGTTCTATCTGCGAGCGGATAACCAATCTACCTGGCGGCGTGCTCCCGCGCGAGAATTTCGGCCGTGAACAGCGTCTAAACGATGTGGACGCGGTTTTCCAGTGGCTCGCCAGCGAGTCGCCGATTCATATGAGCGGCGATGACTACCTAGATCGCTCGGCCATTGCACGACGCCTAGCCTGCCGATTTATCAGAAACCGGCCGGCTGCCTCCGCCGTTGGGCTAATCGGTCAGTTCGGCATCGGTAAGTCAAGCGTCGTACACCTAATGAAGCAGCAGGTCGAAGCTGCGAATCGAGGAAGTCGTAATAAAATCTGGATCTCCGAGACTAGTTGCTGGGGGTTTGACAATGCAGCGGCACTCCTTGAACACATTTTAGATGCTGCGATCCAAGAACTAAGTATGCGACTGGACTGCTTGTCAATACGCGGTCTGCCCGCGGCTTATCGGCGAGCCATCTCTGCCGCGGGCCCCTTGGCGACCCTCGCGGCCGATGTGCTTGATTCAACCACTAATCCCGGTACGCAGCTTCGTCGCTTGACGCCGTTGCTGAAGGCAGCGGATGCTAGGTTGGTCATAGTCGTGGAGGATCTCGATCGAAATGAAAGTCCCGCCTTTGATATTCAGCAGGCCGTGGCGTTACTACATCGACTTAAGAGCGTGCCACATGTCGCCTTGCTATTGTCGGGACAGCCATCCCTAGAGCGAGCTAGGATCGATTTCGTCAAGCTGTGTGAACACATGGAATCGTTAACATCATTGAGCCACGAAACTCTATGGCGGGTCGTCCAGGCGGTTCGCCTCAAACTACTCAAGCGGCATCATTTTCTCGATGCTGCCGGTGAGCCGCACCGCGGGATCATTGAAATATTACATCCATACGTGTTTGATCTGCCATCTGCCCCTCTCGCTATCGCGGAGTTAGTCCAGACTCCGCGACTTCTTAAGCATATCTTGCGGCATTGCGAGGAAATATGGTCTACCTTGCACGGCGAGATCGACTTTGACGACATGCTTGTAGCCAATGTGCTTCGGTACGGCGCCCCAGAGGCCTTTGCTTTTTTACTCGAAAATGCTTCTACGTTGCGATCCGATTTAGATGAGGCCTCTCGTAGTGGACAAAACCAGCAAATGAGCAGTCGGCAAAACGAACTTAAGGCGAAATGGGAGTCGGTGACGAGCGATGTTTCATGGAATAAGGTCGCGGTGCTTGATCTCATTGCGTTCCTCTTTCCAAACACTGACTATTTTCTCGGTATCCGTGCTCCACTCGATCGCCTAGCGCCACAGGGCATGCGACATTCACACCCGATAGACTATTGGGAAAGATTTCTTGGCGAAACGCTCGCTCCGGGTGCGATTGAGGATCAGCGCGTTCTACTTTCGATTCGCGACTTTCAGAATGGAGAATCAACGCGGAACGAGCTACCCGCAAGGATTCTAACCGAGCCCGCGTTCGCCATGCAGTGGGAGCATCTGTCGGTACATATGAGTCGATCGCAGCTTTTCAGCGTAGCAACAGAGGTGATTTCGTTGAGTCTCACTTCTAACGGGGCCGACTCGACGGGCGAAAATGAAGGAATATTGGCGGTTCGCCAACGTCTTCGGCAATACGCGCGCGGCACGGCGGCGTACGAAGCGTGGCTCACGGCCAGAATCTTGGAGGCATTGCCAGTAAGTCTCGCGCTTTGCAACGACTTATTTTTCTATTGGGCTTCCGTCGATGGAGAGTTCGTTGACGAGGAAGGAATGATTCGGCTGCGCTCGGTCATCGTCGATGCAGCCAGAGCGGCGTTCAATACGTCCGCTGGATTATTGAATGCGCTCGGCACAATTCGGGAATATGACTTATATCACCTCATCTTTCCAGCCCACAAAGGTGAAGTCCCAGAATTGCCTTGCTGCACAAGCTCGGACTGGAGTTGGCTTGGACCAATATTAGTCAATGCCGCTGTCGAAGCGCCGGAAAAGTTAGTTCCGCAGATAATCCCGCTAATTACTGAGCATCCACGGAAAGTTATCCAGGACTCCGAAACCGGAACTGTGCGGCGCACAAAAGTTTGCGAGATAAACGAACAGGTAATCGTTGATTTGTTTTCCGGCCATGAACGACGCCTCATGGAGGTGCTCTCACGACCGGTCGCACCACGCGGCGAGGTCAATGCTGATACCATTGAGGTTGTCAACGTGTATGCTAAAGAGTGGCTCGCTCATATGGATGCAGAGGACTTAAAACTCACTTCACATACCCCGCCATCCAGCGATCGAGAAAGCGCGGGGCGAGGCGGTTGAGGTAGATGAGGAGACGGCCGCGGAAGTTGGGGATGATCTCGTGGCGGCCGCGGCGCATGGCGCGGAGGGTGCGCTGGGCGACGAGGGAGACGGGGACGGGAGTCTGCTTGGCCCAGGGCATTTGAATGCGGTTCTCGATGAGGTGGTCGAAGAACTCGGTGTCGGTCGTGCCGGGGCTGACGACGAGCAAGCCGATGCCGTGCGGGGTCAGTTCGGCGCGGAGCGATTCGCTGAAACCCCGGACGGCGAATTTGCTGGCGCAGTACTCGGCCGCGTAGGGGATGCCGCGGTGGCCGAGGATCGAGGCAATGTTCACGATGAGCGGCTGGCGGCCCTGCTTTAAGAGCGGCAAGGCTTCGCGCGTCATTTCGGCCAAGGCGAAGAGATTGACCTCCATGATCTTCCGCAGCCGGTCGGGCGCGGCCTGTTCGAAGGGGCCGTGCGCGCTGATGCCCGCGTTGTTGACGAGTATATCGAGGCCGCCGAACGTGGTTTGAGCGACGTCGAGCGCCGCGCGGCGCGTGTCGGGCGAGGTCACATCGCCAACGGCCAGTTCCGCCTCGCCGCCGGCCGCCGCGACCTCGCGGGCGAGTTCTGCGAGCTTTTCGGCTCGCCGGGCGTTGAGGATGAGTTTGGCGCGCTCGCGCGCGAGTTCGAGCGCTAGCGCGCGGCCAATGCCGCTGGATGCGCCCGTGATCAGAATTCGGCTGCCGGCGATTTCACGCATCGTCAAATCCGGAGAATGGATCAGGCCAGGAATCGGTGGACAGATCGCTCGACACGAATCCGACGCGTCAGCGAAGGGAATCAACTATATCACCTCGCTGACGCTTCGGGTTGGTGTAGGGGCGGGGCGTGAAGTCAGATAAGAGGCGCCGACAAGAGACTTTTGAACAGCCCGGGCGTTGAGGCCTGCGGCGCGGAATGATGCTGGATCCCGAGCAAACGGCGGCGAACATGCTTACTCGCTCGCCAAGGCTCGCGTGAAAGCATGGCACCCTCGATTGAGAGATTGCGGCCTAAAGAGCGCAGAAGCCGGGCGAAGCGGTGGCGGAATTCGTGAGGCAGATAGGGAGCCGGATGCCTGCTCTTCTTGCTCCTGGCTCCTATCTCCTGACTCCTATCTCCTCAATCTCTCCGGACGCCTGCGGCTCGCCGGCTTTACGCGACGTCTTCCATGCGGGCGGCGCCGTTGAGGTGCGGGCGAATGATGGTCTGGTCGTCGTTGATGTTGGGCAAGTGCTTTTGCGGAATGCGGCAGTGGATGATGACGCGGGTTTCGGAGAATTGTTTGGAGAGCACTTCCCCGTGGGCGGCGAGGTAGGCGAGCAAGCGGCCATTGCCGACGCCGGTCTCCACGTCGACGTCGAGGAAGTTGCGGCTCAAGGCCTCGCTGACGGCGCCGGAAAGTTGCAACAGCCCCTGCCCCTTGCGAGCGCTGACGGGGATGGCGTTCGGGTAACGGTTGAGCAGCCCGTCGAGTTGGGCGCGCTCGGCGAGCGCGTCGACCTTGTTGAGCACCAGCAGCATGTCTTTGGCCTGAATGCCCAGCTCTTCGACGACCTTATAAACGGCAGTGATCTGCTCGTACACGGCAGGGCTGCTGGCGTCGGCCACGTGCAGCAGCAAATTGGCCTGCCGCGCTTCTTCGAGCGTGGCCTTGAAGCTGGCGATCAAATGGTGAGGCAGGTCGCGGATGAACCCGACCGTGTCGCTCAAGAGCACCGGCCCCCAGCCGGGCAACTGCCAGCGGCGAGTGCGCGTGTCGAGCGTGGCGAACAGCTTGTCCTGGGCCAGCACGTTGGCGCCGGTCAGCGCGTTCATCAGCGTGCTCTTGCCGGCGTTCGTGTAGCCGACGAGCGAGACCGTCATGCGATCGCTGCGCGCCGCCACCTGCCGCTCCTTGCGGCGCTGGACTTCGCCCAGCTCGGTCTGCAGATCGTGAATGCGCTTTTCGACCAGCCGGCGGTCGACTTCCAACTGCTTTTCGCCCGGGCCGCGCATGCCGATGCCCATCTTCAAACGTGAAAGGTGGGTCCACATCCGCTTTAAGCGCGGCAGCGAATACTGCAATTGAGCCAGTTCGACGGCTAACCGGGCCTCGTGCGTTTGGGCCCGGCTGGCGAAAATATCGAGGATCAGCTCGGTGCGATCGAGCACCTTGAGATTGGTGGCCTTTTCCAGATTGCGGGTCTGGGCGGGGCTGAGATCGTTATCGAAAATGATGACGTCGGCGTCCGACGCTTCGCCCAGCACGCGCAGCTCGTCGACCTTGCCTTTGCCCAGGTAGGTCGTCTTGTCGGGCGTCTCGCGCCGCTGAGTCAAAGAACCCACGATCCGGGCCCCGGCGGTAGTCGCCAGGCCCTCGAGTTCGTCGAGCGGATCGCCAGGAAAACGCTGACTGGGCGCCACCACGCCCACCAACACCGCCGCCTCGCTGACGACGCTCTCGGCGCGATTCATTTCGGTCACGATAGCTTGATTCCTCCGCGGTTGATTGGACCCGGCGGCCGCTTCCGGCCGCCTAGGCAATTATACGTTGAATCGAAGTTCGGGGTTTAAAGTGGCAGCGATTGCCTCATATTAACCCGACGCGCCAGTTTTGGTGTTGCGCGTTTTGACACGGATTTTAGCCGGCGGCTCGGTATTCCGGGGGGAAGCTCTCGCGGAGCAGCCGTTTCAATTTCGTGATGCCGCCAGGCGTCTCTAGCCGGTCCGCGAGGAA
>JAICIG010000347.1 GCA_025924495.1 Pirellulales bacterium
CCGAGTACGACGGCCAGTTCCTGGTAGGTCACGTCGTCGTAATAGTACATCGTCAACACTTCGCGGTATTCGTCGGGACGAGCTTCGACCTCGTCCAATAACCGCCGCAGTCGCTCGCCGCGCTCCGTGGCTCGCTTCGTCTCCCCATCGGATGCCGCCGAGCATTCTTCGGCGCGCCAGCCGTCGCCTAAGACGCTAAACGGCACCTGATGGGTCTGCTTGCGTTTGAGCCAATCCAGACAGGTTCGCAGCGCGATGCCTCGCAACCAGGGCCCGAATTTCTCCGGCTCGGAGAGCGAAGACAACGAACGATACGCCCGCAGCAGAGCATCTTGCGCTAAGTCCTCAGCGGCGTGACTTGAGCGAACTTTGGCGCGGCAAAAGGCCAAGATGCGCGCGGACCAACGGCGCACGAGTTCCTCGTACGCGGCCGTTCGGCCGTCCAGGGCCTGACGGACCAGCTCCCCGTCGGACATGCAATGGTTCTCCCAGTCCCGCGGCAGACTGATTGGCAAGCCTCCTCTTCATAGTAGAGCGGGCGGGCGTTGTTAATAAAGATTTATTGGTTTTTGCTTCTAGGTCCACTTAAAGACGGATCGACGGCGGCTGCGCCCGGAAATTCCTACATTTCGTCTTGCAATTCAGGAGTGCGTCATGCGAAACACTTGGGGTCTGGCAGTCGTGATCTTGGCCGCTTTGTTGGCCGCCATTGAGTTCGGCGTGGCAAGCAGCGCGCCTCAAAGCGCGCGTTCGTCGGCTCAACCGCCGTCGCCTGTCGGCAAGCTCGTGGTGCACGAATGGGGGACCTTTACCAATTTCGCTGGCTCCGACGGAATTCAATTGGAGTTTCGACCTCTCGTGGACCAGGAACTTCCCCGCTTCGTCTACGAAAGCGCCGGCTATAGCGATCTGCTCTTTGAACAGCTCCTCGGCAAATCGCGGCTCACTGCCCGCCAGCGAATGGAAACGCCCGTCACTTATTTTTACGTCGACCGGCCAAGAGACGTTGAGGTCCGGGTCGGATTTCCGCAAGGGTTGCTGACGGAATTCTATCCTCCCGTCAAAACGGCGATTCCCGTGTTTCATCCCGGCCAGCGGCCGCCGCTCGAGAACTCGCAACTTGATTGGGGACGGGTGCGTCTTCTGCCGCAAGCATCGTTCGAGAAGCATCGCCATCGCGACGCTCGCGGCGGCATGCAACCTGCTGCTTTGCCTGAGGTGGCCGGCGATAACCATTACGCCTTCGCCCGCGAGACCGACTCCGCGGTAGTTGAAGTCACGGACCAGGGACAGTTCAAGCACTACGAGAAATTCTTGTTCTACCGCGGGCTGGGCGACTTCACCTTGCCGCTACGGTTTACGGCCTTAGATCAGCGGCGGTTTTCGGTCCAGAACGACGGGCCGGAGGCAATCAAGAGTTTGTTCCTGGTGCACATTGAAAGGGACCGAGTCCGCTTCCGGCATGCGCCGCTTATCGAAGCTCATAGCTCGCTCGTCCTGGATAAGCCAGAAGTCGATTCCAGCATCGAACAGCTAGGCAATGAGATGGTGCAAGCGCTAGAGCAGGCAGGCCTCTACGAAAAAGAAGCGCGAGCCATGGTCAAAACATGGCGCTCAAGTTGGTTCGGGGAATCGGGCACGCGGCTGCTCTATCTGGTTCCTGGAAACGTTACCAACAAATTGCTGCCGCTCGACATTAAGCCGACGCCTGATGAACTGGTTCGCGTCCTGGTGGGCCGCATGGAATTGCTGGCGCCCACGGAAAGCGAGCGCCTGCAGAGAATCATCCGCGAATCAGGAAGCTGTTTGGCGATTGAAAACGAACCGATCCGCGGCGAGCTAGCGCGGCTGGGGCGATTCGCGGAACCCGCGCTCGAATACCTCTCCGAGCGCGCCGATAATGAACAGGAGCGAGCCGCCATCAAGCGCCTGTTGTCGCAGGTGCGGGCAATTGGCGCGAACGCCCTAATTGGCAAGGGTTGAAACCCAAGAACTAGCGCCAGGCGCGGTCTGGGCGACGCCTGAACATCTCGTGTCAGGCAACCCTCTCGTGTCAGGCAACAGAGCACGTCGGTGTGGCTCATGGCGGGCGACGACTAGGTCGCCCGCCTAACACGATCCTCCAAGACAAGCGTCAGCTTGCCGAGTTCGGCCTCCAGCGTCTGGCAGGCCAAATCGGCGGCAGCCAACTCGCCATTTCGGCCTATTGCTTCCAGCGCGGCAGCCGCTTGAACCGTGGACTGAGCGCCAAAGTTCGCGGCCAGACCTCGAATGCTGTGCGCCGTTCGCTCCAGCGAACGCGCGTCTTGCCTGTCGATCGCGGCGCGAGCCTCGGCGAGCAGCTCGGGGCCGTCTTCCAAAAAGAACTCCGCCAGTTCGTCGAGAAGTTGTTCATTGCCTCCCAGCCGGCTTAGGGCGCCGCGGAAATCGACGAGCGATCGTTGGTTGTCCGCTTCCGTCTCCGCCTCGATCTCGCTCGCTGGCGGGTTTAACCCTTCAACGACCTCGAACAATCGTTGAGCGCCCACAGGTTTGCTAAGCGCGGCATCAAACGCGCCCTCGCCAAGCAACTCGGCGGCGCCCTCGACGCGATGGGCCGTCAAAGCCACCAGCGGAGCACGGCCTAAGGGATCTAACTTGCGCATTTCCTTCGCAGCCTGCCAACCATCCATAATCGGCATTTCCAGGTCCAAAATCACCACGTCAAAAGGCTTGAGTTCGCTTTGCGCTTCAAACAATTCGACGGCTTCCATGCCATTGTTGGCGGTCACGACCAGGTGCCCGCGATCTCGGAGCAACCTAGCCAGCAATTGCTGATTGGCGCGCGTGTCATCGGCCAGCAAAATGCGTCGGCCTTCCCGCCGCCCGCGCACTGGATTCGCCGCGGGCGTCGCCGCAGTTTCAGACAGCTGCGGCAATTCGAAGCGAGCGGCGAGCCGCGCGGTCAATGCTGAATCCTTGGAGGCGGCGATCCATAACTTGCCTTGCATCAAAGCGGCGAGACCAGCGGCAATCGCCAATTCCAACCCCGGCCCAAACGATCCGCTTAAAGCGGCCTCCGAGCATTCGACGAACTTGCCCGGCGGAAGATTGCCATCGTCGCACGACATTCGCATCGCGCCCGGCAGGCCGCAGGAAAACGATAGTTCGATGCAATCGGCGCTACGCCGGCGCGCTGTTACGCCAAGCGCGAGTTGTCGCCGCCCCTGCACTTGAATCGCATGGTTGACGAGACAAGCAATCGCTTGCCTGGTTCGCGCCGCATCGCCCACCAGCCGATGCGAAACGTCCTCTGCAACGGCCACAGACAGCGAGGCGCCGGGACAAATTTCGGACACGGATCGAGAGATTTCGTCCAGCAGCGGCCCTAGCTCGAAAGTCTCTTTGCGGAGCGACAAAGTGCCTGCGTTCAGGCGAGAAAAATCGACGGCGGAATCCATCAACTTCAAGATCGATTGCACCGCCTGCTGCATCGTGCCGAGGTACTGGCGTTGGTCGGCCGGCAAATCCGCAAGCGCGAGCAATTCAGTCATGCCGACCAAAACCGTCAACGGAGAGCGGATCTCGTGATTGAGGTGGTCGATGAAGGTTCGCGTCACGGCGCTCGTCGAGGCTATAGGCCTGCGCCGTCAACATCGCCACCAAAAGCAATTGACCTGCTGGCCTGCCTCCCAGGCAAGTACGGTCGACGTGGTGCGTTTCAACGGCGAGATGGGCGGCAAAATAGTGATAACAGGACGGGCGTCGGACGCGACTATCCGTTCAAAGCCTCCGCCATCGTCAGTACCATCTCTGCGATCTCGATTAGCTTTTTATTCTTACTGCTGGCAAGCTTCTGTAGCTTCCGAAATGCCTCTTGCTCATCGAGATTCAGATGCTTCATCAGCAAGCCTTTGGCTCGTTCAATCAACTTGCGATCAGCAAGCGCCTGACGCAGGTCGTCCGTCTCGTGCTTCAACGCCTGGAATTCTTCATAGCGACGCGTCGCCAAGGCAATCGCCGGTTCTAACTGGGCCTGCGTAATCGGCTTCAGCAGATAAGCGAATACATGGTTTTCCTCGGCGCGATCAATCAATGCTCGATCACAGTGGCCGGAAAGGAGCAGGATCGGCATGGGCGAATTCTGATAAATAATGCCCGCCGCATCCAGGCCATCCATATCGGGCATTTGGATATCGGTCATTACCAGGTCGGCGCCCTGAGCCAGGCATTGATCGACCAGTTCCCGGCCGGTCCCTGCCGCGATGACTACTTCATGGCCTAGCGCGAGAAGCATTTTCTGGAGCACTTCGCGAACGTCGCGGTCATCGTCCGCGATGGCAATCCGCAACCGAGTTCGTTGTTCGGCATCGTTGGCAGGCTGAGTTTTAGCTCGCGTCATAGTCATAGGGGGCATGCCGGCGTTCTCCGTTCTTCGCGGGCTGACCGGTTTTCCCGCCACTCGATTCGTTCGGTATAGATGGGGGGGCGAACTATTCACCATAACAAAACCCCCTACGACTCGCAGCAAGTCGGCCTTCGTTTTTGACGGATCCAGTAAAGCGTCTGAAATCGCATGCAGTTCGCAAATCACGTGCCAACTTGCATTTCCGTCATGCACGGCAACTAACAGGACTTGGACGCTTGCAAACTCGTCGACCACATGACAGCTACCGGACCATCTTGGTCGCCTCACAGCCATCATCCGCCGCCAAGCACCGATTGCCCTATTCACCGTTTGCATGCGAGGCCACTGGGGCGCCTTGCTCCTCGTCTTCCTCCTCCTCGACGCTCACCACCTGGCCAATGCTGATTTTGAGCAATCGTATTTTGTTGCGCAGACTGCCCCTGGTGATGCCCAGGATTTTGGCAGCCTGAGACTGGTTCCCGCCCGTATGGCTTAGCACGCGTGTGAAGAGATATTTCTCCAGCATGGCCAGCGATTCTGCATACAACTCTTCGCCGCCGCCTTCCAGAATATCGTCAATCAGCATCTCGAGCGACCGCAATCCGCCTTGTCGACTCGGTCCGGCCGTAACGAGAGGCTTTCGGCCGCGGCGAACTTCTTCGGGCAAAAAATCAGGCATCAGCACCCGCCCGGTCGCGTGCAGCAGCGATTGGCGGACGACGCTTTGCAACTCGCGCACATTGCCGGGCCAGGGATACTTGGCCAACAAGTCCAACGCCTCGGGCGTGATGCCCTCGACATCTTTGCCCAGGCTATTGGCAAAGCGACTCAGGAAGTGCTCAAGCAAAATGATCAAATCGTCGCCGCGCTCGCGCAGCGGAGGCAGCTTAATGGTGTATCCATTCAAGCGGTAATACAGATCGGCGCGGAAATCGCCGTCAGCAACCATTTTTTCCAGGTCGCGATTGGTCGCTGCCAGAATGCGGACGTCGGTGGAAATGGTCTCGCTGCCGCCGACCCGTTCGAACTTCTGTTCTTGCAGCAGGCGCAACAATTTGCTCTGGACCAGCGGCGTCATGTCGCCAACCTCATCCAAAAACAACGTTCCGCCCGAGCATTGCTCGAACCGCCCAATTCGCTTGCTGTCGGCGCCGGTAAACGCACCCTTTTCGTGACCGAACAGCTCGCTTTCCAACAGCGTTTCGGGAATGGCCGCAATGTTGACGGCCAGATACCTGCCGGCGGCCCGAGGGCTGTGATGATATATCGCTCGCGCGACCAACTCTTTGCCGGTGCCGCTCTCACCGCGAATCAAGACGGTCACGTTGTGCGGCGCGACCCGGCCGATCGCCTTGTAGACTTCTTGCATCGCCGGGCACCGCCCGACGAAAATATCCGAGGCGTCGCCGGCATCGCAGGCGGCCTCGGGCACGCGCACGGGCACATGCATGCAGTGGCGAATTTCCAGCGCCCGCTCCACCAGCGCTCGGACCTTGACGAAATCCAACGGCTTAAGCAAGTAGTCGTAGGCGCCTAGCTTCATGGCTTCAATCGCCGTGTCGCTCGTGCCGCCAGCGGTGATGAATATCACCGGAACCTTCGAGTCCCGCTGATAAATCTGCTCGAAGGTCGCCAGGCCCGACTGGTCAGGCAACATGATATCGAGGATCACCACATCGGGCTTTTGCTCGGAGAGCAATTCCAAGCCATCGGCTGCGGTGTTCGCCGCCAATACGTTTACTTCCGTATCGCGGAAAACCTGGCGGAAAATATGGAGCACCGACCGATCATCATCGATGACAAGCACGGAAGGCACAATTCATCTCCAAGGGTGATACTTCGTCACAAATCGGCGACACGAACGACAGTCGCCGGCGAGAAGCGAGATTAATGAAATCGCTCCTCGTCGAGATCGCAGAGTTTGAATCTCTGAGTTTTAAGACGCCCTGTTTAACGAAAAAGCCCTCGCTCTGGTGATTAGAACAAGGGCTGTCATAGCCGCAACGGCAACGGTGTTTGCACTACGATGAAATGTAGATAGCCTGACGGCGACTGTCAACTAAACTCCTGTGCGATTCAGCCCACGAACGGCTCGAAACCGCACGGCCAACAACCGCTTAGCAAATCCGTTCGAGCTCGCTCGCAAGTCAGCGGCGACCAAGAATGTTGCGTTTGCGCGGCCCAACCTGCAGGCCGCAGTCGCCCGGATGCTGCTCCCCGGAATTTACCAGTCTTCAGAAAACCCGCGACGGTGACTCGAACTGCGGATCTCGACGATTTCAAGCGGTCCGCTGCTCATGGAGCGCTTGAAATGCTGCCGGGGCGTCCAATCTTCACGAATTCGCGCGGCCCGGATCTGAATCTCTTCCTGAGAAGGTACATTCGGAAAATTCTTTACGCTCGGTGCGCGTTTACGAGTTCGAGGCACGTCAGGTCTCCTGTCTCTCACCACAATCCCCTTGTTGAGATTTCCCATTCATCCGGGTTATCTCGTCCGCATCTTTTGGCGGGACCTGAGCATTTGGCGTGCCAGTACGCTATAGATTTCTCGAGAGCAGGCTAGGCGCCTTCCCGACTGGGCTGAAATAGCGCGCAGCGAGCGGATTATCACAGCGTCCCACACACGAGCCACTCCATTGGACGCACCCGTGTCGCATGCGCGTTTTAGGCGGCAGCGATCTTTTGGTCGATTTGTCGCCGTATTGATCGCGCCGCAGACGATGCCGGCAAAGTGGGCAAGTTTTAGGGGCGAAACGTCTGACGTTGTACGAATGGTGGGCTAACCGCCGAAACGTCTTCATAGCTGTATGAGTAGCAGCATGCTCTTTCCGCCACCGCGAGGCCGCAATGACCATCAAATTGCGAAAGCTGGAACCCAAGATCAGAGCCACGTTCTACCTTTCGGCTGATGTGCTTGATCAGGCCCGCAATGCCGCCGTCTATCTGGCCGGTTATCCGGCCCGTCTGACCTTAACCAAACTGGTAGAAGACGCGCTGCTGGCGGAATTACAGCGATTGAAGGACCAACACCACCAAGGAAAGGACTTTCCTCCACGCGAAGCGGACCTTAAAGGCGGCCGCCCCATTGCCGCATAGGGATGTCGATGCAAACTGCGACGCCAACCCCAGCCAGTCGCCAGACCGAGTTACAGAAGCTACGCCAGAAACTGTTGCGATTGATCCTCAAAAACGAAGCTCGTCGCCGGATCACTACCAAGTAACTGTCTCCAGGTCATTGCCCGGTGAAGCGTCTGCTGGTCCTCGGCTTATTCCTGCTTGCAACTGCACCGCGCAAGGCGCAGGCAGACTTGATTTGGCCATTCAACAGCCTCTTCCGCGAAGCGCCCTCGGGCGCCGCAACGCCAAGCGGCGGGCTCCCGCCCAACCGCGGCTGGACTAAGCCGCACCCGGCGGTCGTGCGAGTCATTGTCCCCGAGGAAGGCGGCAGCACGTCGTATGGCTCGGGCACGCTGATCGATGTCCATGATCGCTACGGGCTCGTGATTACGAATTACCACGTCGTCTCCGATGCAGCGGGCCCCGCCACTGTATTGTTCCCCGACGGATTTCAGTCCGCGGCCCAGGTCGTCAAGGTCGATCGCGACTGGGATCTGGCTGCGCTGGCCATCTGGAAACCGGAGGTTTCTCCGGTTGCTGTTTCTTCGCGGCCGGCTCAGCCGGGCGAATGGCTGACGATTGCCGGCTATGGTCAAGGTCTATATCGCGCGGCATCGGGACAGTGTACGCAATACGTGGCGCCTGGCATGCGTCTGCCGATGGAGACGGTCGAAGTCGGCGTTGCCGCGCGGCAGGGCGATTCAGGCGGACCTATTTTCAATGCGCGCGGAGAATTGGCAGGAGTGCTGTGGGGCGCCGGCGGCGGCCGCACTGCGGGCAGTTATTGTGGCCGCGTACGCCAGTTTCTGGCTTCAATCGTTCCGACGTCGCCCAACCAGACTGATCCCTCGACAATTGCTCTGGCCGGCGCCGCTTCGCCGACAGAGGTCGTAGGCGATCGGGGCGCTTCGCGCACATTGCCGCTACAGGAACCGGCACAGCCGGCTTATGCGGCATCGTTTGCCAACCACATTGCCCCGCCGGCCGCATCGGCCGCTCCAAGCCAGCTTGCGAAGTTGCCCGAGACCGGCGAGCAACCGCTCGTTTCGGTCGCCGCTCCGCCGTCCGGTGCCGGCCATTCCACGGCATCGAGCGACGTGGAATCAATTTCGTTCGGCTGGCAGGAG
>JAICIG010000348.1 GCA_025924495.1 Pirellulales bacterium
CAATGATCTGGTCGTTGTGAGGAGTCTCGCCATTTTTCCCAATATCACTTCTCGCCGCCTGCACTCAAAAAACGCGCAACACCAAAACTCGCGCTTCGGGTTAGTGTGGGCGCACTCCATCAGGCTAGCGCGAGGGCTCGTGATTGATCCGGGTTAGTCGACTCGAGGAAGCCTTCAGGCGCTGGCCAGCGGCATGCCATTATCATCACCTCGTGGAAGACATGACTCGACATGGACTGCGCCCTCTTCAAATGGATAATCGCCAAGCGCCGGCCATGGATTCATCATCGTGGCAAGTTCCTGTTCGACAAGCGGCGTAATGAGGCCATTCGCGCCGGCCTGCATGGCGTCGGAGAATCAGGCGCCGGGCTGGCCGTCGAGCCCCTGGCGAGATTTGCTGTTTCGCTCGCGAGACAACTCGGCGATAGCGCACGTTCGCTCGGCAATTGCTTTGGATTCGGCGATTCTCGATTCGACGCGCAGAAGAATGCCCGCCAGTTCGCTCGGCTTATAGGGCATCGCCAGGAACTCATCAAAGCCGGCGTCAATGGCTGTGTGACGTTGGCCGACATCCATGAATGCTGTGATGCCAATCAGCGGCATCTTGGGGATGCGCGAATCGGATCTCAATTGTCTGGCCAGCTTGACGCCGTCAAATCGAGTCAGATCGACCAGCACTAAATCTGGATTCCAAACGGCCGTTTTGCGGTGCGCCGACGCGCTCGTGCCGACATGCATGGGCACATGGCCCATGTCGCGGACTAACGACGATGTCTCTTCGCCATCCTCGACGACCAAAACCCTGAGCGCTCTCATGGCTTATTCCCTCCGCGGCGGCTGCGCCTTTTCCGCACCGGTAACACGCCATTTAGCACAAACTGTGCCGAGCCGCAGGCACACAGATGCCCGCCGAATCGTGAACCCGCTTCATGTGCAACTGCCCCCCGGTTGGCAGATTCGCTTGTTTGGTCGAATGCTCTCGGCGCGAAAAGCCGATTCCCTAATCTGTGGTGGGTTGCTACGCACGTGGCCGCCCCTGAGCCTGAACACTCCAGCAGGCAGCCAGACAGGGGCGGCCTCTTTCATGCGCCGGCGTCGCATGATGTTATCGCATCCGGCAGCGACATTATTCTTGTCTGCCGTGCGCCATGTTGAAGTTCGAGCGAGGTGGGCGGACATTCTTATCCGCCTTCGTCCGCACTTGCAGAACGCAGCACGCACATTCCATGCGCCGCCGCAAAGTAGCAGGCACACTCCGTGTGCCGCCCGCCCTCCTGCCGCTGCGCTTCGCACTCGAAAACGCGGGAACCGCCCAGCCGCTTCATTCTCCAACCTGGCAGGGCAGACGGAATCTGCCTGCGACTTTGACCGCCGCAGTATTGCCTTCGCTGCATGCAGCGGCGGGATGTGGTCATCCGTCGTCCGCCTCTGGAGGATAGAGTATCCTCAACCATTCAGTAACCTGGGGCTTGCGCCGCCAAGCTACATCCTGTCGTCCCTACGGGACTGATCCGCCGAGACGCCAAAATAAAGAATCGCTTGGATCTCTCATGTCGTCCGCAACGCAGACATGCGCCTCCCCAAAGTAGCAGGCACACTCCGTGTGCCGCCCGCTGTAGCGCGATCACGCTTCGCACCCGTAGGCGGCGGGGACCGCAATGGTGCTTGTTCTCCAACCTGGTACGGCAGACGGAGTCTGCCTGCTACTTTGACTGCCGCGTCATTGCCTTCGCTGCGTAGCAGCGACAGGATCCAGCCGATCCTGCGCCAGCCTCGGGAGGATAGAGCATCCTCAACCATTCAGCTCCGTCAGGAGCGACAGGAATCAGGTAGTGGGTCAATTTGAAATCAGGGGCGCCGCTAGTCTTGCGGTGCAGGCGGCGGCGTCATCTGAATCCAAGAATCCTGCCACCACCCGAGGTAACGCCGGAAGGGCTGAGGGACATACCGTAAAGGCCAGTAAAGCACGGTCCCAGCGCGTATAAGAGATTGCGGCCTTCCGGCGGCGCTGACCATTAACGATGTTGGCCCCATGCTCAACGGATAAATGACAAAGCCCAGCACGATGACGATCAGTGTCCACCGTGCCCAGCCGCGCGTTCTTGATCGGTCGTTTGCCATGTCTCCATTGTAGCGTGAGCCAAGCTGCCGGCGCACACATCAACGATGAGCGATCGTCCACATGGCATCGAGCAGCGCCCGACGCTCGCTGGGATCTTCGTGCGCCGAGGGAGGCAGCAAAACCAGATCGGACAGCAAGGCGACGTCGTCGAGCGTGCCCGCCTCGCGCAGCAATTGCGTCGCGGCAAGCCGGACTGCCGGGTTGGGATCGGCCAGTCGCTCGCGCACGGCGTCCAGCGCGCGTGGCTCGCTAACAAGATAGCCTTGCAGCTTTTCAGTCGCCCTGTCGAGACAGCCGGCGTTGATGCGTTCTCGCCAGGCGCGCGCCACATAATCGGGCACGCTGTCAGAGCGACATCTCAACAACAATTCGGCCGCCTCCATATCCTGCGCGGACTTTGACAACACGCGGCAAAGATAGGCTAGCACGGCGCGAGGCAGATAAGGGCTCTGTTCAAGCGATGCCGCGATGGTCTTCTGTATGCTGGCGGTCATCTCGCTGCCAGACTTCAACTGTTGCCATAAACGGCGCCAAGCACTCGCCGGCGATACGGACCGTTGATCCAACTCGTCGATCCAAGTCCCAAAGTCGTTGTGCGTGGCAACGGCGTCCGCATCCTCTTCATGTACGCGGCGCAAGTGGCTGAGAATGTCTCCCACGCGCCGATTGGCTTCAGCCTGATTTTTCACGCCGGCGATTCGCCCCCGGCCCAGGTAATGGTGGACCAGGATCAGTCGGTCGTTGCTGTAGAAATCGGCCGTCGAAGCGGAGCGAGCTGGACGCGCGGCTTCCGGCGAGTCGGCGTAACGCCGAATGAGATAGTCCAGAACCTGCAACTGGATGTGCCGATGCTGTTCGGGCATACTCTCCGACGCCGCCAGTCGTTGCCGACGGAGCAGCCAATCGTCGATCACCGTTCGCGCATCTGCGGCGCTTGCCAGCATGGAATTCGCCTCCAAACAGCAGCTTAGCGGCTGATCGGCATGCTGGCGAGAAGAGACAGCGACAAAACGGCAAGGTGTGAGAACTTGCGCGATCCGACGCTTGGGCTCAATCGCTCGCCCGGCGGTTTCGGCAGCGCGGCAACGGAGGTTAAATCACTTCCCAATCCCCAGTGCGCGGGATTGGGGAATTGTTTAACCCCGGTTGTTAACGATGCCGTAGGCGGCCCTTACAAAAAAGGGCTGCCCAGGCCATCGCTCGCAGCAATAATCTGCGATTCGCTGATTCCAATACGGAGGCTGACGCCTCCGGCTCGCCGTTCTGGCTACTTCCGCTTCCCTTGCCAGCACAAGAACAGACCGGTCGGTTGGCGATGCGGGCCGTGCGCGATCTCAGTCATGGAAACTTCGTGGCAATGCTGCGCGAGCCAGCCGGCCACTTCGCCGGGCGAGAACCATTGCTCCCACGGCTCGTGCTCCGAGAGCGGCTGTTTAGAAATGCATTTATCGATGATCAACACGCTTCCGCCAGGACGCACGATACGGCACAGTTCGCGGACGGCCTGGTCGGGCAGCAGCGAGTGCTCGAGCGATTCGATGGCCATCGCGCCGTCGAATTCGCCGTCGACGGCCGGAATGCGCAGCAAGCCGCCGCGTCGACCGTCAACGTTGGCCGGCAGTTGTTCGAGGCAATGACGAGAAACATCGATGCCGCTGAACCTGGCCTGGGGAAATCGCGGCGCCAATTGCCGCACGTAGCGTCCTGGCCCGCAGCCGACATCGGCCACCGCGACGTGAGAGTCGAGCCTGGCCAGCCAGTTGCAGACGGCGGCCAGCCGTCCATCGCGCAGGCCGATTTCCGTGGGAAGATGTTGCCCGTCGCTGGCAAAGGCCGCTTGTACCTGGAGCTGCGCGGCATCGAGAAAGTGTTTTGCCGCCCATGCCGATTTCTCTGCGTTGCGGCAATCGGCGCCGCGACCCGAACGACTGGGGAAGGCGCCATCGAGAAGCTGTCGCTTGCGCAGCCAGGCCATCGCTCGATTGGCGCGCTCGGGCTCATTAAGCTTGTACCAGACGACGGCCGCTCGCGCCACCGCCTCGCTCGACGCCCAAGGCAGAGTCGGCAGCACAGGAATCGACCCATCGCGGCACTGCATGGCGGCTGGCCAGCCCATCGCTTCGGCGGCCAACTCGCGGCAGCCAAGATGCAAAAGAGCTTCAACCATCGCGACGTGTTGCGGCAGGGGGGCCGTCCAATGCGTCACGTCGAGCGAACGCTTGGCGTGTTCCAAGGCGCGGTCGACGCCCGCTTGCCAGTCCGAGCGCTCGCAGCGCCGCGCGGCGGCGGCCAGCGGCGGTAAGCAACTGAGCAGGAACGACGGCCCCGCCCATCGTTCGAACGCCCCGCTCGCTTCATCGAGCGGGGCGATTCGCCCCTGGCTGTCGATGCGCGAAATAAGAAAGTCGCAGGCCCGTTCGATTGCGGCCGTGGCTGCCGGCAGTTCGTCGGCCAAGAGCGAAAGGCCCTGGATTGCTTGCGCAGTATTGAGTAGCGATGCGTGGCGGAGCGAGGCCCCTGGAAAACCGCCATTTTCAAGCTGGGTTCGCAACAGCCATAGCGACCAGGCGCAGGCCAGTTCGGTCTGGCCGTACGACAACAGAGTCGGCGCCGCGCCGGCGACCCAGCCAGGACAAAGACGCTGTTCACCCGCTGCCGCGCCGCCAGGACCGTGCGCCGCCAACCATCGGATCGCCGCCGGAACGGCGGGCGGCCGAGGCTTTTGAGTCAAACGCCGCCAGGCGAAGCGGGCTCGACGCCCGAGCGCGCTACTCAGACGGGCCGGTAGCGAAATGTCGCCGCCCGCTTCCGCGTCGGGCCGCCGATCGACGGCGGTTTCCTCGGTGACCAAGCGCCACGGCGTACGCAGCCGTCGCCAGGTGCGACCGTTATTTCCGCGAATGCCCGCCATCCGTTGGTACCTCGCCTTAAGAAAATACGCCGCGGGATTATCCAGAATTGCGCCGGCAGCCCCAATGGCAGTTGAGGAGAAATCGGAGGTCGGAAGTCGGAGGTCGGAGAATAGGGCGGGACGGACAGGCAAGCTAGGGAAAGTTACATTTCCCTTTCCGATAAAACCATGTTAGAAGAAACGCTGTTCCGACTTCCGAATTCCGACCTCCGATCTGCAATGACGAACTACATCCAAGTCACGACCACGCTGCCGACTCAGGAAGCCGCTCAGGCGATGGCTCGTGCGCTGGTCGAGCGGCGGTTGGCGGCGTGCGTGCAGGTGTCGGGGCCGCTGGACAGCACATACTGGTGGCAGGAAAAAATCGAGACCTCGACCGAATGGCGACTGACTGCCAAAAGCCGCGTCGATTTGTTTCCCGCGCTCGAGGCGGCGATTCGCGAACACCACCCCTACGAGACGCCCGAGATTCTGGCAGCCAGCATTCTGGCCGGGCATCCCGACTATCTCGAATGGATGCATCACGAACTGACCCCTGATGCTTAATCCAGCCGTCGCGCTCGCGGCCTCATCATGCAGCGGCGGCAAGTGTTGCCCGTCAGATTCCTTGAATTTCGCTTCGCAATAACTCATGAGTCCTGCTTTACCGCGCCTCGCCATTACGATGGGCGATCCCGCCGGGGTCGGTCCTGAAGTCTGCTTGCGGTTGCTTGCTAGCGCCGACCTAACGCGTGAGTGCACGCCGATCGTGTTTGGCGACGCCGAGGTGCTTGAGCGCGCCGCCGCCGTCATGAACCTGCCGTTTGCCGCGGCCGTGATGGCGCCGGCGGAGTTCGACGAGCGGTTCGCTGAAATCACTGAACCGACGGTGCTCGATCTGGGCGTGATCGCCTGCAGCGACTTTCAAGCGCGCGTGATTAGCGCGGCAACGGGCCGCGCCGGCTTCACGTATGTCAATCGCGCCATCGATGCGGCGCTCGCCGGGCAGGTTGTGGCCGTTTCGACGGCGCCGTTGAACAAAGAAGCGATGAGCATGGCGGGCATTCACTTCCCCGGCCACACGGAGATTTTCGCCGAACGTACGCAGGCGCCGCGTTGGTGCATGATGCAGTATTCCGAAGAGATCACCTGCACCTTCGTTACGGTGCACGTCGGTTACCGGCAAGCGCCCTACTTGCTCACGCGCGAGCGAATTCTCGACGTTATCGAACTGACAGCCGAGAGCCTTCAGCGCATTCGCGGCCGCGCGCCGAAGATCGCCGTCTGCGGCTTGAACCCGCACGCTGGCGAGCATGGCTTGTTCGGCGAGCGCGAAGAAGAGCGGATCATCATTCCTGCCATCGAAGACGCTCGGGCGAAAGGCTTGCAGGTGGAAGGTCCTTTGCCGCCCGACACGGCGTTTTTGCCCTGGAAGCGCCGGAGCACCGACGCCTTCGTCTGCATGTATCACGACCAGGGGCACATCCCGGTCAAAGCCCTGGCCTTCGACTCGGCGGTCAACACCACCCTGGGCCTGCCGATCATCCGTACCAGCGTTGATCACGGCACAGCGCTCGATATCGCCTGGCAGGGTCAGGCGAACCCGAGCAGTTTATTTGCCGCCGTGCGCCTGGCGTTGCGACTGGCGAGCAAGAAAAGAGAGAGTAAGGAATAAGCAACCGGAATTAAATGACTTCCGAATCCGCAGAACGCCGGAATTCACTGGCTAGGCTTTTTTTCTTGTCTGCCACCAGCTTTAGCTGGTGGTATTCGAGCAAGAACATTTGTTGTCTTCAGTCGGCTTTAGCCGACTTGTGCAAGCCTTCAGGCGCTTGCAAATGGACTGCGCCCTCTTCAAGTGGAAGCCGGCTAAAGCCGGCTGCACGATGGTTCATGAATGGCTCTCTTACCACCAGCTAAAGCTGCGTGGCAAGCATGCCAGTGCAGATCCGCTCGCACATCGTCATAATCTCTTTGCCGGTCGCCTTTGCGCACCAACGAACAGCCAACTCACTTATGCACAACGACTTCGACAGGCGACGTTTCCCCAGAATTGGCGCCCGCTGCAGACGAGCCGGTACAATCGGCGCCGGGCGGCACGATGGGCTTCCTAGATAGCAGCAGAGCCCGGTCATGCCGCGCAGCCCTTCGCGCTGTTGGGGGGCGCCAGGATGCTATCACAGGGCGTGAGGCGAGCGCAGGCGCTTTCCTCTGGCTTTGCATGCGCGCTCCGGACTACAATTGCCGCGAAGTCTGAGCCGCGGTGCTCTGAGGGCAGTCGACGCGCGTCTATGGCAGTCGCCGCCGGAACCGCTGGACAATGGCCCAGACTCGGCGTTTCGCTCCCGCGTTGCATGGCTCGCTGCACGGTGATGCGCAGCGAGCGCCAGGCCGCCGCATCGCAGTCAAGGCCTCGCAATCGAGCGGCCTTTCCATGGCCCCGATGCACAGCATGAGCGACGTCATTAACTCTGTCGAACAGGACTCTCCTGCGTTGCTGCAGCAGAGGATCGAGGAATTTGCCTCGGAACTCGAGCGCCGCAAGCAAATCGAGGCCAAGCTTCGCGACTCGCTCGAGCGGTCTCGCGCAATGGAGGAAACGCTCGCCGCCTTGGTGGAGACTTCCGCTTCATTGACCGGCACGCTCGAGTCCGCCGATGTGCTGGCCTCGATCCTGGAGGCCGCGCGGCGACTTGTCCCCGCCGATGCTTCCGCCATCTGGCGGTTCGATGCCATTTCGGATCGCTGGCAGATTGAATCGTGTTCGGGCATCTCGACCGCGTTCCAACAGGCGTCGGTGCGAGTGCTGGAACAAGCGACGCGCGTGCCCGACTTTCCTGTAATCGCAGAAGACGTTTTTGCGTCGCCCGCATTGTCGGAGCGAGCCGAGGCCTTCCGCGCCGAGGGCATTCGTTCGCTGTTGGGCGTCCCCTTGCGGATTCATGGCGAGGTCTGCGGTTCGCTCGTGTTCTATTACCGGCACAGGCGCTCCTTCAGCGAGAACGAAGTCCGCATCGCGACCGCCGTCGCCAATATGTCCGCCGCGGCGATCAGTTCGCACGAACTGTTTTCCGCGCAGACGAGGCTTTGCCGCGTTGCGCAGGAATCGGAACAGCGGTTCGCGAGATTCATGCAGCACTTTTCCGGGCTCGCTTGGGTCAAAGATGCCCAGGGTCGTTACGTCTATGCCAACGATGCGGCGACTCGCGCCTTCCGCAAATGCCGCGACGAACTCTACGGCCAGACCGACGATGAGATCTTCCCGCCGGAAACTGCCGCTCAGTTCAAAGCGAACGACCAGCGAGCGCTGGCGGGCCCTTCGGGTGTGCAGACCGTCGAGACCTTGGAACATGAAGATGGCGTAGTGCATTACTCGATCGTCAGTAAGTTTCCCATTCCTAGAGAAGTTGACAGCGGGGCGCTGGTCGGCGGCATGGCCATCGATATCACCGAGCGGCGCCGCGCGGAGATGGATGCTCGGTTTCTCTCCAGCGCCAGCGCCGCTCTGGCGGCCTTGGTGGATTATGAGAGCGCCTTGCAGAATGTCGCCCGGCTGGCCGTCCCCGCGTTTGCCGATTGGTGCGCCGTAGACATGCTCGATGCCGACGGCGCGTTGCG
>JAICIG010000349.1 GCA_025924495.1 Pirellulales bacterium
CAGCCAACCTCGCACTTACCCAAGAAAGGCGCACACCAGGCGACAAAAGTCCACGAAATTTGTGAAAGCTCAACGCAAGACAGCCACCGCCGATAGCGAGCCGTTCGCCCCTTAACGAGTAAAAGTAAGTGGCATTGGGCTGACGCCTCCGACTCGCCGGTCGTCCGCACCGCGATTATAATCATCGCCGTTTCGATCGTTTGCCACTGCTTACGGGAGCCCGTCAGATGGAATTCTCGCATGTCGGTTTGATCACCGATCAGCCGCGCGAGGGCGAAGTGTTCGTCGAGGCGACGCGCGTCTGGATCACCGACTTCATCAAGCACCCGTATCACATCGAGTGGCTGCGGTTCGAATCCGACTCGCCCCTGACGAACGCGGTGCGAACGCAGCCGCACGTCGCTTATCGAGTAAAGTCGATCGCTGACGCCTCGTGCGGC
This sequence comes from Pirellulales bacterium, assembly GCA_025924495.1. The sequence goes on from JAICIG010000349.1 coordinate 441, forward strand.
ATGCAGACGTTGATTGAACCGTTCCAGCCGCTGCCCGGTTTGCGAGTCGGCTTCTACCAATCCGCCGACGGAGCCGTGATTGAATTCATGGAGTACGAAGGGAACGTGTTTGGAGGGATGAAAGAAGGAGGCTGAAGTTAGAGGGGCAGCGCGGGCGCTGCTCGGGGTGAACGAAGCACGGTCCTGAAGTAACTGAGTCCTTGTAAATTGCATTGCAGATTCCCCAAAAAATTGCGGCGCCTCGCTCGGTTCAGATTCTGGCGATGTCCTCTCAACATTACGATCGCCGTTGCCGCCGGCCGTGCACGAATCCGGCGAGGGCGCCCAGCGGACCGCCGAACACGGCGCCGCCTAACAGCTTATCTCGCAGGTCGAAGCTCAAGATGAAGGGGGCGACGGCCAGCGTTCCGAGGACGAAACCAAGGACCGCCCAAGCGGCCATCTGCCCGAGGGCCGCGTTAGTTGAAACGGGCGTTTCAGCGGGTCCGTGCGGGGACTGATAAGGGTTTTCGTCCATGCCGCCATATTAACCGCCTATGCGTCGAAAGGACGAGGCATTGCCTTTCCGTCGCCCCTCGCACTGAGCTACAATCCTGGCAGGCTTCTCCGATCGCGGTAAACCGCCGCCTGTCTCTTTCTCTCGTCATGGCACAAACCAGCCTTCCTATCGATGGCGCCGATCGCTTCCGGGAGGCGCCATGAGCCATCCCCAGCCGCTCGCGCCAGCGCCACTACTGGCTGGCGAGATTCCGCCGACAAGCTTTCACGAGGACACGGAGTTCCATCGCGGGCTGGGGCCGTTCGATGCGACGATGGTGGTGGTGGGAGCGATGATTGGCTCGGGCATCTTTTTGGTGCCGGCCGATATGAGCCGACTGATCGGCAGCCCGGGCTGGCTGCTAGCCGCCTGGGTGCTGACCGGCGTGCTTACGGTGGCGGCCGCGCTGTCGTATGGCGAACTGGCGGCCATGATGCCGCGAGCCGGCGGACAATATGTCTACTTGCGCGAAGCGTTTTCGCCGTTATGCGGCTTCCTTTACGGCTGGACCTTATTCCTGGTGATCCAAACCGGCACGATCGCCGCCGTCGCCGTGGCTTTCGCTCGCTTTGCCGGAGTTCTCTGGCCGGCGATCGCCGATGACAATTATCTCATCGCGCCGACGCATCTGACGGCCGGCCACGCCCTGTCGCTCTCGACGAATCAACTGACGGCTGTGATTCTGATCGCGCTGCTGACCGCCAACAACATGCGCGGACTGTATTACGGCAAGGTTCTGCAGAACCTGTTCACCATCGCCAAGACCGGGGCGTTGTTCGCCATGATCGTGCTGGGACTCACGCTTGGCTGGGACGCAGACGCCGTCAGCGAGAACTTCGGCACTTTCTGGCGTGCTCGGCCCGCCGATGTGGTCGACGACGGCGTGAGCGCGCTTTCGGCCTTCGGTCTGTTTGCCGCCATCTGTGTCGCCCAGACGGGGTCGCTATTCTCTTCCGACTCATGGCACAATGTCACGTTCATGGCGGGCGAGGTGCGCAATCCGCGCCGCAATTTGCCGCTGGCGCTTGGGCTGGGCGCCGGGGCGGTGATCGTTTTGTACCTGCTCGCCAACGTGGCCTATCTGGCGGTGCTGCCGATCGAGGCGATTCAAACGGCGCCCGGCGATCGCGTGGCAACCGCGATGCTCGAGCGAATTTTTCCCGAATTTGCCGCGCCGCTGATGGCGGGCGCCATTATGATCTCGACCTTCGGCTGCAATAACGGCCTGATCCTTGCCGGCTCGCGCGCTTATTTCGCTATGGCCCGCGATGGTTTGTTCTTCAAGCAAGCCGTGCGTTTGAACCGAGCGAGCGTCCCTGCCTGGGCTCTGGCAATGCAAGGGCTCTGGGCAGCCGCGCTCGTTCTGCCGCGAACCTACAAGGACGGCAAATATGGCAACTTATATAGCGACCTGCTGGATTATGTCATTTCAGGCGCGCTGTTGTTTTACATCATGACCATCCTTGGCGTGTTCCGCCTGCGCCGCACGCGGCCGCACGCCGACCGACCTTATCGCGCCCTGGGCTATCCAGTCGTGCCGGCGTTGTATATTGCGGGCGCCGCGACGATTCTCGGCATGCTGTTCGCCTTTCGCTCGATCACCACCTGGCCGGGTCTGATCATTATTCTGCTGGGCTTGCCCGTCTATTGGCTCTGGAAGCCTCGCACGGCGCCGCGACCCGCATTGGACAAATGATAAATTGCAGCTGACTCCAACGTGCGAATCTTTCAAGGAAAAAAACCACGCATGAACATTTCCTGGCAAGGCGTTTTTCCCGCCGCGACAACATTGTTTCATTCGGACCAATCGCTCGATCTGCCCGCCACCGCGGCGCACCTTGAACGCATGCTCAAGGCCGGCGTGCACGGCATGATCGTGTTGGGCACCGTCGGCGAGAACTGCTCGCTGGAATATGCCGAAAAACTGCAAGTGTTACGGGCCGCAGTCGAGCAAATCGCTGGACGAGTTCCCGTGCTGTCGGGAGTTGCTGAATGCTCCACGGCGCTGGCCTGCCGCTTCGCCGCCGACGCACAGAAAGCCGGCGCCGACGGTCTGATGGTCTTGCCGGGCATGGTCTACAAATCGGACCCGCGCGAGACAATGGCCCACTTCCGCGCCGTTGCCGCGGCCAGCGACTTGCCGGTCATGTGCTACAACAACCCGGTGTCTTACGGCGTCGACATTACGCCCGCGATGTTTGCAGAACTTGCCGACGAGCCGAAGTTCGTCGCCATCAAAGAGTCGAGCGAAAACGTGCGGCGGATCACCGATTTGAAGAATGTCTGCGGCGAACGGTATTTGCTGTTTTGCGGCGTCGACGATCTGGTGCTGGAGAGCTTGCTGCTGGGCGCCATCGGCTGGGTCTCGGGCCTGGTCAACGCATTTCCCGATGAGAACCGGCTGCTGTGGGACCTGGCAATGGAGGGCCGTTACGAAGAAGCCGTGACGGTCTACCGCTGGTACACGCCATTGTTGCATCTCGACACGCATCCCAAGCTGGTGCAATACATCAAGTTGGCCATGGCCGAATTGGAACTGGCACCTGAAACCGTTCGAGCGCCGCGTCTCCCGCTCGTCGGACAAGAGCGCGCCGCGATACAGGAAATCATTCGTCGTGCGCTTCAATCGCGACCGAGCAAGCAGGAAGCGTGAGAGCCCAACCGGGGGTGGCATGTCTTCGTCGGCGACTCGCCGACGTAGACATGTTCGTGGCGAATAAGAGGTGACACGCTTACAGCTCGCCAGCGCAAGCGTGAAAGCAGCCATTGATAAATTCCAAATTGAATCCAACCCGCTCAAGTTGATCCAACGTTCTTTTCATGGCTAACATCCGACGCATTCAAGTCATCGATTCGCACACGGGCGGAGAACCGACGCGCGTCGTGGTGGCCGGCGGGCCTGACTTGGGCGGCGGAAGCATGGCGGAGCGACTGACGCAGTTTCGCGAGCGACACGATGCGTTTCGCTCGGCTGTTGTCAATGAACCTCGCGGATCAGATGTTGTGGTTGGCGCCCTGGTGTGTGAAGCAGTTGATCCGAGCTGTGTGGCAGGCGTCATCTTTTTTAACAATGTCGGCTACCTGGGAATGTGCGGGCATGGAACGATCGGCTTGGGCGTCACGCTGGGCTATCTCGGTCGCATTGGCGCGGGCAGACATCGGCTGGAAACGCCCGTCGGCGTCATCTCATTCGAATATGATGGCGCGCATACAGTGGAAATCGAAAACGTGCCGAGCTATCGATACGCGGCCGGCGTGACGGTCAATGTAAACGGACTTGGGCCCGTCACGGGCGATGTGGCCTGGGGCGGCAATTGGTTTTTTCTGGTCGGCGATCATGGCCAGCGTTTGGAGTTGGCAAACGTCGAACAATTGACCGACTACACATGGCGCATTCGGCAGGCCTTGCAAGCCCAAAGCATCACCGGCGCCGGCGGGCAAGAGATCGATCACATTGAGCTATTCGCTGCCGGTCGCGATCTGCAGGCGCACAGCCGCAATTTCGTGCTCTGTCCCGGCAAGGCCTACGATCGTTCGCCCTGTGGCACCGGCACAAGCGCGAAGCTCGCGTGCCTGGCCGCCGATGGCAAGCTGGACGAAGGACAAGACTGGATTCAAGAGAGCATCCTAGGGACGAGGTTCGTCGGCCGTTACCGCCGCGATGGCGACCGCATCGTGCCGATTATCCGCGGAACTGCCTTCGTCAATGCAGAAGCGACGTTACTCGTTGACGACGACGACCCGTTTCAGTTTGGAATCCGGTAACGCCTCAGATGCCCAAACATGTTCTCATCATCGGCGGCGGAGTCATTGGAGCGGCGTGCGCTCATTACCTGCTCAAGTCGGGGGCGCAGGTCACGCTGATCGAGCGCGGAGAGTTTGGCAAAGGCTGCTCGCATGGCAATTGTGGTTATGTCTCGCCCAGCCACGTCTTGCCGCTGGCCGCGCCCGGCGCGGTTAGCCGGACGCTGAAGGCGCTTATCCAACGTAATTCGCCGTTTTCGATCAAGCCTCGGCTCGATGGCGCCTTGTGGAACTGGCTCTATCATTTCGCACGGCGCTGCAACCATCGCGACATGCTGAGCGCCGGCCGCGCCATCCAGGCGCTCTTGAACTCATCGCGGCAGCTTTACGATGAACTGTTCAGCGATGAGGCGCTCGAAGCCGAGTGGGAAACTCGCGGACTGCTGTTCGTGTTTCTCACGGCCGCGGCCATGGAGCATTACGCCGACACCGACCGCTTGCTGCGAGACGAATTCGGTCTTGGCGCCACGCGTTACGACGGCGATGAGGTCGCCCGGCTGGAACCGGCGCTCAAGCCTGGCCTGGCCGGCGGCTGGCACTACGAGCGCGATGGTCACTTGCGCGCCGATCGCTTGCTGGCCTCATGGAAACAACGGTTGCAGAACTCGGGCGCCTCGATCCATGAACATTGCGAGTTTCGCGAGTTTGCCTGCCATGGCGATCGGGCCGAAGCGGTCCACGCGTCGGCCGGCGAATTCCGCGCTGATGCGTTCGTGCTGGCGGCCGGCGCCTGGACGCCGCAATTGAACGCCGATCTCGGCTGCAGCATTCCAATCCAACCGGGCAAGGGTTATTCGATGACCATGGCGCGGCCCGAGCGCTGCCCGCAGATTCCAATGTTGTTCGAAGAGCATCGAGTGGGCGTCACGCCGATGAAGTCGGGCTACCGGCTCGGTTCGATTATGGAGTTTGCGGGTTACGATGCGTCGCTGCGTCCAGAAAAGCTCGACTTGCTGCGTCTCGGCGCCAGCCACTATTTACTGCAACCGACGGCGGAGCCGGTCGAGGAGAAGTGGTGCGGCTGGCGACCGATGACCTATGATAGCATGCCGATCATCGGTCCCTCTCCGGCGCTCACGAATGTGATGCTGGCCGCCGGACACAGCATGCTCGGCATCTCCATGGCCCCCGCTACCGGCAAGCTCGTCGCCGAGATGATCTGCGGCAAGACTCCGCACATCAATCCGACGCCTTACTCCGTGGCGAGGTTCTGACGACGCGGCAACCCGCGAATGAGCAGGAATTAGCCACCGACAGCGAGCAGTCTGGTCGAGCCCGAATCAGCCTCTCACGATGCCTTGCGACTGGGTGCGTTCCTTGTTAGCAGCGGCAATTCAGCGTGCGCGCACCATCTGCCCTGCAATTTGGCAATGCACTGCGCGCGGCAATGCATCGGCAACAGTACCCCCTTCGCTTGCGGCCGCGGCGGCTCGCGGCGCTGGCCCAAGATTTGCGTTATCGGTCGTTGCTCAATACAGAATTCAACGCATCCAGCTTGCAGAACAAAAGGGAAGGGGACGCACGTCATGCCCGCTTGCACTTCCTCTTCATACGGTTTTCGCCGGGTGGAAGCCATGCCGCTTGTGTCCGACGCGGATTTAATCAATCCGCTGTTGCGAGTGGCTGATGTTATGACCACAGACACGGCGACATGTAAAGCGTCGACTCCGCTCGTCGAGGCGCTGAGGGTTTTGCGGCAGAGCGTCGCCGGCGCCGTCCCGGTTCTCGAACAAGGGCGGCCCGTAGGCTTTTTTACTGATCGGTGCGTGATTGGCGTACTTTATGACCGGCCAGGGGATTGGGATTTGTTGATGGTCGCCGACGTGCTGGAGCGCGGGCCATCGCCTGTCGCCGCCGGTGATCGGCTCGACGCGATCTTCGAGCACTTTGGTCGCGGCGGCATGTTGGTGGCCGACGATCACGGCAAATTCATCGGCGTGGTCGGTTGGAAAGACTTGTTGGGCCATGTTTCGGAGCGAGGGCTCGGCCGCCTGGCGAAACGCCTCTTCGAGCGAACGCCCGGCCGGAATAGTTGATCGCCGCGCAGAGCAGATGCAGCCGAGAGTTATCGCAGGTCGGAACGCGATCTGCATGCGGATCTGCGCAGCCCGAGGCGCTGCGTCAATCCGGCGACGAACGATCGGCGCTGCGATCAAGACTTCCCTTGTTAAGGGGGCGATTTATGGATCTAGGCTTTCCTTTAGGCATTCGCCTGACGCATTGGTTCAACGTGCTCTTCATCACGCTGCTGGTGCGAAGCGGATTGGCGATTCTGGCCGCCCATCCAAAGTTATATTGGAACATTCACGCCTGGCCCGGTTCGGAGTGGTTGCGGTTTAGTCGCAAAGAGATGCCGAGCGACCAGATGTGGTGCTCGACCGACGAGGAATCAAAGTGGCCCGGGTGGCTCGCATTGCCAGGGGGCGACTCGCTCGGCCTGGGACGATACTGGCATTTCGGTTCGGCCCTGTTGTGGCTGATCTGCGGCGCCTTTTATCTCGGCGTGCTGTTTTCCTCGGAGCAATGGCGGCGGCTCGTGCCGACGTCGTGGGAAGTCTTTCCCTGCGCGTGGCGAACGTTTGTTGCCTACATTGAACTAAAGGCCCCTGACCCGCATCCGCCGTTCAACTACGACGATTCGTTGCCGTTCAACTCGCTGCAGCAACTCACCTACTTCAGCGTGATCTTTCTGCTGACGCCGTTCCAGATCGTCACCGGCCTGGCTCAATCTCCTTCGCTGCTGGGAAGGTTTCCCTGGTTCGAGCGCCTGGTAGGCAATCGGCAGGCGGCCCGCAGCCTGCACTTTTTGGGATTGGCATCGTTCGTGGGTTTTGTCGTCATTCATCTCGTGATGGTCTTTTGGCACGACTTCGCTGAGGAAATGGACAAAATGGCGCTCGGCCGCATCAAGACCGACGGTTCATTGCTGGGCATTGAAGTGGGTTCAGCGATCATCGCCGGGATCGTCTTGTTACACGTGGCGGCGAGTTTCCTTTCCAGTCGTTTTCCTCACGGCATGCACGTCGCGCTCTCGGCCATTAGCGGTCCGATCCGGCGGCTGGCCTTGCATCGGCTGTACTCAGTGCAGGAATATGGCGAGAACGAGCTGTCGCCTTACTTCCGCACCAACGGCTATCCGCCCATTTCCGCCTATCCGCAAGCGAAAGGAGAAGACGACGCTTACGAGCGATTGCTGAGCAATCAATTCGCCGATTATCGTCTGGAGGTGCGAGGGCTGGTCGAGCGCCCGCTGAAGTTGTCGTTAGACGACCTGCGGACTTTACCGAAGCAGGAACAGACGACGCTGCACCACTGCATCCAAGGCTGGACATCGATTGGTCGCTGGGGCGGAGTGCGGATCGAACAGGTGCTGCGAAAGTGCAAGCCGCTGCCCGAAGCGAGATACCTCGTGTTCCATTCGTTTGGCATCCACGAAAAGAGCGGTCGGCCGTATTACGAGTGCGTCGATATTCGCATCGGCCAGCATCCGCAATCGATTCTCGCTTACGAACTCAACGGCGTTGCGCTGCCAATACAACATGGAGCGCCGTTGCGGCCGCGGTTCGAAACCAAGCTCGGCTTCAAGATGGTAAAGTTCCTGCGTGCGATCGAAGTCGTTGACGACTACCGCCGCGTCGGCGACGGCATGGGCGGCGTGCGCGAAGACCTGCAACATTATGATCTCGGCGCCGAGATCTAAGCCACGGCGACCATTGGCAGACGCTGCGACCGATGGCGAGGCTTTCTCTTTACGGTTCGAAGCACACGAGATCGCCGGGGTCCGGCATATACCACACTTGGCCGTTGCGGTCGGCGTACAACCCGCGCGACCGACCCTGGACCGGA
>JAICIG010000350.1 GCA_025924495.1 Pirellulales bacterium
ATGTTAAGGCGAACGCCGCTTCCTCGGAACGCCACTGAGGGCGTTCCCTACAGCCCTCCTGACTCCTAACTCCCGGCTCCTCTCCTCCTCCCTTCCCCCATTGCAACCCACCCATTAAAATCGACGGCTTGTTTTCGCCCCAAATTCCTTGCAGCCAAGCAGTTTCGCAATGCCTCGCTATAACCCCGCCGCAATCGAGCCCAAGTGGCAGCAGTACTGGCAAACCAACCGCACGTTCAAAACGCCGCGGCTGCCCGAGGGGGAAAAACTCTACGTGCTCGATATGTTCCCCTACCCCAGCGGCGACGGGCTGCACGTCGGCCATCCCGAAGGCCAAACCGCGACCGATATCATCTGCCGCTACTCGCGGATGCGGGGCAAATCCGTCATGCACCCGATGGGCTGGGACGCTTTCGGCCTGCCTGCCGAACAGCACGCCATCAAAACCGGCACGCCGCCGCGCGTGACCACCGAAAAGAACATCGCCACCTTCCGCCGCCAGGAGAAGATGCTCGGCTTCAGCTACGACTGGGATCGCGAGCTGAGCACCACCGACGTCGACTATCTCCGCTGGACGCAGTGGATCTTCCTCGTCCTCTACGACACCTGGTTCGATGAAGTGCAGCAGCGCGGCCGGCCGATCGCCGAGCTGCCCATCCCGCCCGACTTGCAGGCCGAAGGCGCCTTGGCCGTACGCCGCTACCAGGACGAACACCGCCTGGCCTACCAGCTCGAGGCGCCGGTCAATTGGTGCCCTGCCCTGGGCACGGTGCTGGCCAACGAAGAAGTGAAGGACGGGCTCAGCGAGCGCGGCTCGCATCCCGTTGTGCGCATTCCGCTCAGGCAGTGGATGCTGCGGATCACCGCCTACGGCGAGCGACTGGAACGCGACCTGGCCGAAGTCGACTGGTCGGAAAGCATCAAGGCCCTGCAGCGCAACTGGATCGGCCGCAGCACCGGCGCCGAAGTCGATTTCTTCCTCGGCCAGGCTGACGAGCTCGACGGCTCGCGCCCCTCGCAGGCGGCCTTCGCGGCCTGGACGAAAACGCGCGAGACGAGCGGCTTTCCGCGCAAGCCGGGCGACGACGTGCTGCGCATCTACACTACGCGCCCCGACACGCTGTTCGGCGCCACTTACATGGTCCTGGCGCCCGAGCATCCGTTCGTCGAGCGGCTGACCACGGCCGACCGCGCCGCCGAGGTGAAAGCCTACTGCGAAAAGGCGGCCCGCAAGAGCGATCTCGACCGCACCGACCTGGCCAAAGAAAAGACGGGCGTCTTCACCGGCTCGTACGCCTTGAACCCGGTCAACGGCGAGCCGACGCCGATCTGGGTGGCCGACTACGTGCTGATGGGCTACGGCACCGGCGCCATCATGGCCGTGCCGGCCCACGACGACCGCGACTTCGAGTTCGCCCAGGCCTACAACATCCCCATCAAAGCCGTCGTCGACCCGGGCCAGAGCACGGCCGAGGTCTCGCGAGACGACGTGCTGGCCGGCCGCGTCGCCTTCACCGCGCACGGCGCCGCCATCAACTCGGGCCGTTACGACGGGCTGGCCACCGCCGACTTCAAGGAAAAGATCACGGCCGATCTGTCGCTGGCCGGCCTCGGCCGCCAAGCCATCAACTACAAGCTGCGCGATTGGCTCTTCAGCCGGCAGCATTTCTGGGGCGAGCCGTTCCCCATCCTGCACGAGCTCGACGCCGCCGGCAATCCGACGGGCCTGGTCCGCGCCGTCCGTCCCGACGAGCTGCCGGTCAACCTGCCCGACATGCCCCACTTCAAGCCGCACGGCCGGCCCGATCCGCCGCTCGAAGAAGCGCCGCAGGACTGGCTCTACCCGGTGATCGACGGCAAGAAGTACAAGCGCGAGACGAACACCATGCCGCAGTGGGCGGGCTCATGCTGGTACTACCTGCGCTTCCTCGATCCGAAGAACGACCAGGCCTTCATCGACCCGGCCATCGAAAAGGCCTGGATGCCGGTCGACATTTACATCGGCGGCGCCGAGCACGCCGTGCTCCACTTGCTCTACGCCCGCTTCTGGCACAAGGTGCTGTTCGATCGCGGGCTCGTCAGCACGCCCGAGCCGTTCCAGCGGCTGGTGAACCAGGGCATGATCCTGGGCGAGATCGAGATCACCGGCTACCAGCACGCCGACGGCCGCTGGGCCAGCGTGCAAACCGTCACCTTCAATGCCGAAAACAAGCCCGTGCTCAAAGCCGGCGGTGTGCCGGTGCAGGCCGTCAAGGTCGATCCCTCGCAGGCCGAGAAGCAGGGCGAGTTCTTCGTGCTTAAGGCCGACCCCGCCATCCGGCTCGACAGTCGGGCCAGCAAGATGTCGAAAAGCCGCGGCAACGTGGTCAATCCCGACGACGTGGTCAGAGAGTACGGCGCCGACGCGCTGCGGCTGTTCGAAATGTTCATGGGCCCCTTGGAAGCGACCAAGCCCTGGAGCACCGAAGGGGTGAACGGCGTGCGCGGCTTTTTGGACCGCGTCTGGCGGATGATGGTCAACGAGCGGAGCGAAGCCATCGAGCTGAACGCCGCCGTGCAGGCCATCGAGCCGACGGCCGAGCAGAACCGGATGCTGCACAAGACGATCCAGAGCGTCACTCAAGACATCGAGAAACTGAGCTTCAACACGGCGATCGCCAAGATGATGGAGTTCACCAACTTCTTCTTCAAGGCCGACCCTCGCCCGCGCGAGGCGATGGAAAAGCTCATCCTCATCCTCTCCCCCTTCGCCCCGCACCTCTGCGAAGAGCTCTGGCGCCTCCTCGGCCACGACCAGACTCTCGCCTACGAGCCTTGGCCGACCTTCGACGAATCGCTCATCAAGGAAGACGTCATCGAAGTCCCCATCCAGATCAACGGCAAAGTCCGCGGCCGCATCCTCATCCCCGCCGACGCCGACCAGTCAGCGTTAGAAGCCGCCGCGAAGGCGGACGGCAAGATTGCTCCGCAGCTCGAAGGCAAGACGATTGTCAAAGCGATCGTGGTGCCCGGGCGGATGGTGAATTTTGTGGTGAAGTGAGGATGCGGAGGGAATTGAGGGAAATCTCGGGGAACCATCGCCTTCCGTTGCTGGAGGCCTTGCGGGATAAAAATGCGTAGGCTGAAATAGAGGAGACGGCTATGCTTACCCTGGATTTACCTTGCTTTGCTGCGTCGGTCGTAATTCGAGATTCGTTGCCCGGCTGTCAGAGATGTTAAGTCTGAGATCCGACTGCTCGTAGTTCAGATGACGGTCAGTCTGTACGCCCCAATTTCGCGCTGTTCGCGGAGAATCGCCATTGTCTCCAAACGCCGTTGAACCAGAACAGCAGTCGCTGTCCATAGTCGTTCTGGGCGACTTCAACCCGGCGATTTTCCAGCCACTATGGTTCTCGGCCAATGGGCTGATGCCGAAGGAAGAGGCGGAGAACGCCGATATTTCAATAATCCAAAAGCAACTTGCGATTTTCAAGCTTGGGCAGACACACGTGCAAGTCGACGAATCTCGCTTGGGGCTGACAACCATGGAGTTACAACAGGGGCCGGTATTGCGCGATTTGGCATATGGCATACTTTCGATCCTCGAGCACACCCCACTGAAGGCGATCGGTTTCAATCTCGAAATGGTTTTCACGATGGAGAGCAAGGACGCCTAGAACGCAGTTGGCGACCGCCTCGTGCCCAAGCATGATTGGTCGAGAATTCTGGAAAAGCCGGGAATGCGCCAAGTCGTGGTTGAGGGGAAACGTCGTGAGTGCGGGGCGACGCATCTGCAATTCCGTCTCCAGCCATCGGGCGTCCGAGGCATCCTGGTCGCCGTGAACCAGCATTACGACCTAGAAGCCGAGGATCGAGCCGAAGTGACCGACCGAAATCGTGAAGCAATCCGCGTATTGCAGGACGATTGGATGCCTTTTACCGCTTTCGCGCGTGATGCCGCCTCGACGTTGATATTTCCGCCAGCCAACGAAAATTGAAAGAGAAGCCAATGGCAGTCGCAAACGCAGGTACAACTTCGGCGTGCGGAGATGCTTCAAGGAACGTGGCGCCGACGCAAGCCGTCTCGGTTGACGACTGGCTAGTGCCAGAACCGGAGATCATCGACAACGATCACAGTGAAACGGCACCGGAGAAATCGGGTCCCTCAGTGTCGGCTCCAGAGGCCTTTTCCACAGCAGACCTTCCCACACGGAAAGTCGCTGCACCCATCCGCAAGGATAGTTTTGCGATTCGATTTCCTGATCGTAAGATCAAGCTCTTGCAGCAGTGGGAATGCATCGTTTTGGGCGTGCGCGAGGGATACGTTGACTGCGAGATGCATGATTTAACGGACGAATCGCAGCCTGTGGAATACGCTGAGATTCTCGTCGATGAATTCCACGAGTATGATCGTCCCCTTTTGGCTGAAGGGGCAGTCTTTTACTGGAGTGTCGGCCGCGAAACAAACAAGGTTGGAACCATCCGCAGGTATTCCGATCTTCGGCTTAGGCGAATCCCGCCGTTGAGCAAACTCAAGCAGCGTGAACTCGCAGCGGAGGCAGGGCAACTTAGTGAGTTACTCAAAACGCGGTTCAAGCAGTAGCCCACCCTGTTCAGACGAACTCGAGGCGACGGTCTTCGGGCCGGGCGTCGGGGAATGCATCGTTTTGCATCTTGGGGCGGATGATTGGGTTATCATCGACTCGTGCGTTTTGACGGGCAGCTACGAACCAGTCGCGCTGCAATACCTGAATGAGATCGGGGTGCCTACCTCGAACGTGAGACGCGTTATCGCGACTCACTGGCACGATGACCACATTCAGGGCCTTGCGCAAGTGCTTCGCGAATGCCAATCAGCCGAATTTGCGATGTCGGCGGCGCTCTCAGGTCAGCAGTTCCTGCAGTTGGTTTTGGAAATCAATGCGCAGAACAGGCTCGTCAAGCACAGTTCAAGTGCACGTGAGTTTGCGGAAATCCTGGAAGTCTTGCAGGCGCGTGCTGCAAGCAGATATGCAGCCGGCCCGGATATCTACGCCCACGACGGCATGCGCCTATTCCAAGGTGGGCATGACGGCACGGCAGAGATATGGGCGGTGAGTCCTTCTGCAGCTGCGATGACGAACGCAAACGCCAATCTTGCAGAATCGTTGCTCACGAAGGGAGTGGCCAGGAGATTTAAGCGATTCTCCCCGAACGACCTGTCTGTCGCGATTTTGGTTCGAGCTGCTGATTTTGCCGTCCTGCTTGGCGCCGATCTGGAAAATACCGCGGCGAAGGAATTCGGTTGGAATGCGGTTCTTGCTTCCAACCATCACCCCAGGATTTCGGCGCGTGCCTTTAAAGTACCGCACCACGGATCAGCCAATGCCCATCACGATGACGTTTGGACGGCGATGCTCGCACCACGGCCGCTCGCCCTTGTCACGCCTTACGCCAAGCTCCGAGATCCTCTTCCCACCAAAGCCGATATACAACGCATTAAAGGACTGGCGGAGGCGGCGTACTGCACAACTTGGCCGACGACGAAGAAGCCGGCTCGGCGGTGGGAGGTGGATGGGACTGTGCGGACTGCAACTAGAATCCGTCGCGCCCTAAACAGCTCAGGCGGCCACGTGCGGCTGAGGTTTGCGCTGGGCAATTCGACAAAGGCCCCAACCGTCGAACTTTTTGGAAGCGCAACAAAACTGTAAATACCAGCCAAGCAAGTTGCAAGCGAGCGTAGGTTATGCTTCAGCCTAACCTGGCGCAGCCGCAAGCACAGGCAGACGCCTCCTAGAAATACGTTCGGCATGAAGCGAAAACGCAAACAGCGTGCGACATCACAACGAGCGGGAACGCCCATTTGCCCGAAATGCCTTGAGCCGCTCGTTGCTGATGAGCATTTTTGCACGCGGTGCGGGGTTCCGCTTACGGTACAAGCAACAACGAATCCGTACGATCAGATTCAGGCGGAAGGCTATGCGTACCGAGAAGCGAGCCGCCATCCGGATAAGCCGATCGTCGTCGCCGGAATGTGGCTTCTCTGGGGGCCTTGCTTGCTTGCCCTCGTCGCGGTGGATATTTACGTTGTCGTGAACATTCGCAGCATCATTCACGAAGCTCGGCAAATGTGGAGTATCGGCGACTATGCGATCGTTACTGCGGTCGCCGGCGCCTGTGCGTTCGGGCAATGGGTGTCGGGCGTAATCCTTTTCAGGACGACAAGGAATTATCTGCGGCGCGATGTAAAGCGGCAGAGAAGCGAAGACTCTGCCGCGGCCCCCGGGCCGCCGAGGCCTTCGTGATTCGGGAGCGAGCCGCGCCCCACAGGGCCGGCGCCATGCGGGCTCGATGCTCTCCGGGCCCCCCGGGGCGAGGTTCGCATGCGGCACCGGGTTGGCCTGCCCGCTGCGCCAAAGCTCGACTCGCAGCGATTGCCACTCGTTCCGGCCATGGGCGTGATGCTAAAGCATAACCTTTGCGCTACGGGCTCGCCGCCGCCCTGCTCGGCATTTCACCTATGCGACCGGTTGCGATTCGTCGACGAGCCGGCGCGTGAGGTCGGCGACGAAGGGAACGATACCGGGCTCGACCGCAGTCGGCTTGAAGCCGTGTACGATCTCGTTTCTCAGCCGAAACAATGATTCGACGCGGCGAAATTCTTCCTCGGACAAGGACCCGCTTGAATAGAGTTCGTTGAGCATTTGCCGCGGAGGCGTGCCGTAACCCGCGATTTCGCCTTCCGCGCGCAGCTTCAACCGCATCGATGACTCCAGCGCCGACCAGGCGGTGATAATCGCCTCATTGACGAAACCGAGTTCGACCAGGCGGTCGGCGTGGGTCAACAGACGGAGCATGTCTTCGGCCGCCAACTCTCGGGCCCCTTGAAATTCATTACGCTCCTGTCCTTCCATAATCACCAAATCGAATCGCCAGCCAGGCTGATTCTCAGTCAATTCAGCGTAGCGTTTCATCTCTGGATCGCGGGCGACTGCGTCGCGATTCTTTTTCACGGCGACCAGCACGTGCTCATCGCCGCGGCGGGCGAGCAGGTCGACGCCAAAATCCTTGGCGAATGGCGGAAGCGATTCATTACGGGGATGAACCTGGACGCTGTAGCCCTGCCGCATATAAGACTGAACGACGGCATCGAACTCTTTAGCGGAATCCATGACAATCACTTGGGGAGCGGTAGCGGATCGACGATATCTTCCACCCGGACGTAGACAAACTGTTGCCCGGCCTGGACTGCGTCGACGAGTATTTTCGAGGCGCCGACGATGACCATCGGCGCGTCGATACGCAGGTGGACAAGCTCGACTTGCCTGAGTTGACGGTCGTCTTCATAGACGAGCTTATTCATCGCGTCGAAAATAGGCTTCGACATATTGTCCAGGTCGAGTGGCGGCTTATCGCCGTCGTGAAAATTGATGACAATTGCCTTGAGTTTTGCGCCGAGGGCCGGCTTTGCCCAAACGGCAGTGACTCCAACGTTGACTTTCGTTTTCCAGGCCGCAAGGTTCTTCTTGCCCTGCGGCGTGCTTTGTTGATTCGAGACCGGCGGCCCCGGCACAATGAACTCTAAGTGCATCGGCAGCGGCTCTCCGCGCGGGTCGAATCATTGCGTTTTGTCCGCCCGTCTTCAATGCCGCACGGCAGAGCGGATGGCAGACTGATTTAATTCTACCAGATCGGCCAGGCACCGCGAATCTTGCATTGTGGTTGCCGGGATTCTTTCGGGCGTCGGGCGGCTTTGAAATGGGGCGAGGCGCCGGCTTCTGAATGGTTCGCCAGGACGGCGGCCGTTCGCTTGGATTTGCCGCGCGCAATCGCTGCGGCGATGGCCTGCCAGTCTTTCAGGCGCTTTGGGTAGCTCGGAGGCCGAGAACGTGCGTTCGCGACGCTCGAATCGGGGGTCTTCCGCAGGGTCGTCGCCACAGGCGAGCCGCTCCCAAGCGTTACGCGTCGGATACGACGAGCGAGGCATGCACCTGGCCGTCGGGGAACGGCAGCGTCAGCGTGTCGATCGGTGGCCCACATGCGGCAGAACTGCGCTGGGCGCGCCAGCAACCGCGTCGCCCCTTTCGCCCTCGGCGGCCGCGACGATCTCTGCGAGCGACGGAAGGCCCGGGATATCACGGCGAAAGGGTTGCGGCGCGCTTGTCATCGGAAGCGGCGCCAAGTAAAAACGCAATAACTCGCTTGCAACCCGGGCGAAATTCGTTCGGGCGCCGCGGGACGGATGCGTGGCAAGCCAACTCATTTCTCGACGTATGGGGACGCAAGGCGGATGATGCGAAGCAGCGTTTATGCGGTCCTCGTAATACTCGCGGTTTCCGATGCGTTGCTAGGGGCAGAACCCGAAATCAAAATGCGGAAACGATGGCGGTTCGATGCCGGCGGGGCCGTGCCGTCGACGCTGAGATTTTCTCCGGACAATGCAACGCTCTTCTCGTTCGCTTCGACCGGCAGCAATGAGGCCTGGGCGTGGCCTACGGAGGATGGCCGGCCGCGGAAGAGAATTGGAGGAACAGACGAGCGATTCGAAGCGGTAGCGTTTTCAGCGAGCTGTAAGCGCTTCTACTATGGCAGGCAAGATGGCCGCGTCGCATGGCGAGATATCGCCGGCGGCGACGATGC
>JAICIG010000351.1 GCA_025924495.1 Pirellulales bacterium
ACTAGCCTTCCAGAGACCCCGTCGGTTGGGGCTCGGCGGGCGAAATGCGGAAATCATCCGACTACGCACGTAGAAGCGGGCGTGGAAATGTTTCGGGACGCGGGTTCGATTCCCGCCGCCTCCACTAGGGCCAATTTGCGGGTCAGCCGCAAGTTGGCTCTTCTCTTGCGCTTCCGCAAAGCGCCGGGCCCTGCTTTAGTTTAGCGGCCGCACCGGAATTCGTTTCATCATTATTTGCAGCGCCTCAGCGCAGTCTAAGTCTTCGAGCGACGAATTGCTCAATTAAGCCCGATCATGTAGTTTGGCTCGCAGCAAATCACGCCAAGCGAAAGGATCTGAGCGATGCCGAAGTTGACGGTCGAAGGAGTGGGCGAATTTGAAGTGCCGCAGGGAAAGCGACTGGTGCTGGCGCTAGCGCAAGAGGCGGGAATCGATCAATTGCATGCCTGCGGCGGCAATGCTCGCTGCACGACCTGCCGCGTGGAGTTCGTGGCCGGCGAGCCCAATAAAATGACGGTCGCCGAACGCGACGTGCTGGCGGCCCGGGGGCTGTCGGGCGTGCGGCTGAGCTGCCAGATTCTCTGCGATCACGACATGACGGTTCGCGCCATCAGCCGCCTGGCGGGCAGCGGCCGCAAAGACGCGGGCCACGAGCCGGCGGCCGAAATCCAGCCGCCGCCGGTTTGGATCGAGAAGTAACGGTTGGCTCTGGCGCCGGCGCGTCGCAGCCTAGACGCCCGCAAAGTATTCGTTCGATCGCACTAGTTCGTCGACGATCTGATCGTACGAGACTCCGTGCGCCATTTGGCTCGTATAGAAATTCAAGCCGTCCGAGTCAGCGACTCGCACAAAGAATTCAAGGTACGACGCCCCGATCAGCGTTCGTTCGTATTCCGGGCTCAGCACGATGGAAGCCGCCACAGCGGAACGGCTGAGACCGGAAGCCATCGCGCGCTCATAGTAAGCCAGAGTGGCTGGATCGATGATCCTGTGCAGGTATTGGTTATACACGGACCGCAAGAATTGCTCCGTCGAATTCTGCATGCCGGCAAAGTATTCGTCGGAACCGAGGATGGCGATCTGGATTTGTTCGCGAGTTCCGCCGGCCGCCAAGAATGCTGACCAATAGTCTAAGGCGCCCTGGTCCGCAGGCCGCGACAGCAGTTGGTGATAGAGCTGGTTGATCAGGTTCTCGCGAAATTCCTTACTGCTTTGGATTGCCTGAATCGCCTGCTCCCGCGTGAGCCGTCCCTCATCCAAGGCCGCGGTGAAATACGCCAGGCCGGCAGGATCGACGTCGCGCGAAAGCAACCTGAGATAGGTCAGGCCGACAAACGACCTGTTGAAATCGCCGTCGAGCCGCATGGTGAGCAAGTCGCTATCGGGCAGCCCTGTGCGCGGGCCCGTTCCGCCGGCAAGCACGATCTTGCCGTCGCTTTGCTGAGCTATCCCGTGAATCTCGGTTCCCAGGCCCAGATTAATCTGACTGATGCCGCCAACGCCCCAAGTTGGATCGAGGCTGCCATCGCTGTTGAGGCGCGCGGTAAACGAGCCGCCATGAAAGTTTAATGGCGGATTGCCGGCCACGACCGCGCCCGAGCGACCGGCGATGAAGATTTTGCCGTCGCTTTCGACCAGCGCAGCGAAAGGATCGGTATTCGGGCCATGCTGGATGAATGCGATTCCGGCCCTGCCGAAGCTCGCGTCGACCTTGCCGTCGGGGTTCAGCCGCACGACCTCGATGGCGGAGCCGCCCGGGCCGGGAACGCTGCCCACCCAAACGATCTTGCCTTGGGGCTCTTGTTTGACGGTATCGTGCCCCGCCACTGGGTAACTCGCCGCCGGCACGTCGACGCGCCCGCCGGAGCCGAACGTCGAATCGAGCGTCCCATCGGCGTTATAGCGCCACACGACGTTGCCATGCGTGGCAATGATCTTGCCGTCCGGCGCGATTAAGAATTGAGAGACGTCCGAGCCGCTGACTACGCCGCCCGTGCCGAAGCTAGAGTCAGCAGTTCCGTCGGCATTAAAACGGCGCAGCTCGGGGCCCGCAGTAACGATTTTTCCATCGGGCTCGACCGCGACCCAGCTTGTGCCTGCTGAGTTGATGATGCCGCCGGCGCCAAAGCTCGTATCCAACGAACCGTTGCTGTTGTACCGCACCAAGCCTGCGGAACCGATCACCAGCAACTTCCCATCGCTTTGAATGACGACGTCTTGGGCGCCCGTCCCCGTGGCGCCGAAGTGCGATTTGACCAGTCCGAGATTCCCGAAACTGATGTCGCCGCTGCCATCGGGGTTGATGCGCATCAGGTCATAGTCGCCGTTGAACGCCAGCGGACCGCCTGGCGTCGCCGGCTGGGCGGAGCTGCCGACGACGACAAGTTTGCCGTCAGGCTGAATCGCCACGGAGTTGGCGTAGTCGGAACCGCCGAAGTCAGTCGCCACCTGGGCGCCAACGTCAAAAGAAGCGTCAAGCCCCTGAGACGATAATAAATCACGTCTCTCAAGTGTCTCGACTGTGCGCTGAAATCGGGAGCGAAAGGAAGGTCGTCGGTGCGAATGCTCAACAGTGCGCATTGGTCCCCTGCCTCAGGATTGGTGTTTCCGCCGGGTGTGGCCCCTAGAATGCCCTAATACGGGCCAAAAGAACGCCCCACGGGTTTCCAGGATATCTTCGTCGGCAGCGGATTTCCACCCTGCGGCGGCGATCATTTCGATGATATGCGCGCATTTCTAAAAGCCGCCAGCTCGATGGCTCGCGTAGTTTGCCAGCAGCCAGGCCCGGATTGGGTGCATGGTTAGGCGCCAATTCGACAATCGACGGTTGAACAGTTTCGCAAGCAGGCGTGCCTCTCGCCGCGGCGCGATTCTTGCTACACTCTGTCTGCGCGCGTGTCGCGCGGCGCCGAACCGAAGTTTATCTGCAAAATTCGCTTGAATGAATTCTCCTTTGCCTGAACTCGCTCGCTCATTGATCGAAAAACCGCCAACCGGCCTCGTCTCCGTTCGCGGCGCGCGCGAGCACAATCTCAAGAACGTCGACCTCGTTATCCCTCGCAATGCGCTGGTGGTGTTCACGGGCGTGTCGGGCTCGGGCAAGTCGTCGCTGGCGTTCGGCACCCTGTATGCCGAGGCGCAGCGGCGGTATCTGGAATCGGTCGCGCCCCATGCCCGGCGATTGTTCCATCAGATGGGCGTGCCGCAGGTCGACGAAATCGACGGCTTGCCTCCGGCCGTGGCCTTGCAGCAGCAACGCGGGTCTCCGACCACGCGTTCCAGCGTGGGCAGCGTGACCACCCTCTCGAATTTGCTGCGGATGCTGTATTCGCGCGCCGGCGTCTATCCGGCGCGTCAGCCGCATCTCGAGGCCGAGGCGTTTTCCCCGAATACGCCTGCGGGGGCTTGCCCCAACTGCCACGGCCTGGGCCGCATTTACGACGTGACGGAACGCTCGATGGTTCCCGACGACTCGCTGAGCATTCGCGAGCGCGCCATCGCCGCCTGGCCCACCGCCTGGCATGGCCAGAACCTGCGGGATATCTGCGTCACACTCGGTTACGACATCGATCGACCGTGGCGCGAACTCTCCAAGAAAGACCGGGAGTGGTTGCTGTTTACCGACGAGCAGCCCGTCGTGCCGGTCTATGCCGGGTTCGAAGCCAATGAAGTGCGTTGGGCGCTCAAACACAAAGAGGAGCCGAGCTACCAGGGCACGTTCACCAGCGCCCGGCGTTATGTGCTGCATACTTTTGCCAACACGCAAAGCCCGGCCATCAAGCGCCGCGTATCGCAATATTTGCTCAGCACCGAGTGCCCGCTCTGCCATGGCAAGCGGCTCAAGCGCGAGGCGCTGTCGGTGCGGTTTGCCGATCTCGACATTGCTGACATCTCGCGCCTGCCGCTCAAGCGATTGGCCGGCGTGTTGCGCCCCTATGCCGAAGGTGCTGCGCCGGGTTGGAAGCGGTTGGCGGAGGAACATCCGGAGAAAGCGGTGGTCACCGAGCGGATCGCTCAAGATCTGATGGCTCGCCTGGCCGTGCTGCTCGATCTTGGCCTTGGATATCTGACCTTGGAACGTAGTACGCCGACCCTTTCGCCGGGCGAGCTGCAGCGGCTGCGGCTTGCCACTCAGGTGCGGTCGAACTTGTTCGGCGTGGTCTACGTGCTCGATGAGCCTTCAGCCGGACTGCACCCGGTCGACACCGAGGCGCTGCTGGCGGCACTCGATGGCTTAAAAGCCTCTGGCAATTCGCTGTTTGTCGTAGAACACGAACTCGACGTCATCCGCCATGCCGATTGGATTGTCGACGTCGGGCCGGCTGCGGGCGAGCATGGCGGCCGCATTCTCTACAGCGGTCCGCCCGCGGGACTCGACAAAATCGAAGCGTCGCAAACTCGCAAACATCTTTTCGATCATCATCCCCTTCCGCCTCGCACGCCGCGCACGCCTCAAGGCTGGCTGCGACTGGCCGGCGTGACTCGCAACAATCTTAACGAACTTGATGTCGATTTTCCGCTAGGCGTCTTCACGACGGTGGCCGGCGTGTCCGGCTCGGGCAAGTCGAGCCTGGTGAGCCAGGTGCTGGTGGAACTGGTCGCCGAGCAACTGGGCCACGAGCTTGCCGCCGGAGAAGAGGAAGCGAACGAATTGGACCAGGCGCCCATTGTCACGACCGGCGGACAAATTATCGCGGGCATGGAGCGAATCAAACGCCTGGTGCGGGTCGATCAGAAGCCGATCGGCCGCACGCCGCGCTCCAACCTGGCAACCTACACCGGGCTGTTCGATTATGTCCGCCGACTGTTCGCCGCCACGAAAGCGGCGAAGGCACGCCGCTACGATGCCGGGCGCTTCTCTTTCAACGTCGTCAAAGGCCGCTGCGAGACATGCGAAGGCGAAGGCTTTGTGTTCGTCGAGCTGCTGTTTCTGCCGAGCGTGTACGCTCCTTGCCCGACGTGCCACGGAGCGCGCTACAACGCCAAGACGTTGGAAATCAAGTATCGCGATAAGAATATCGCCGAAGTGCTCGGCCTGACGGTCGACGCGGCCTGGGAGTTTTTTGCCGCCGAGCCGACGGTGCGGCGCGCGCTCGACGTACTGCGCGAAGTCGGACTGGGCTACCTGCGGCTTGGACAGCCGGCCACCGAACTCTCCGGCGGCGAGGCGCAGCGGATCAAGCTGGCGACCGAGCTGCAACGCATCCAGCGCGGCAATTCGCTCTACATTCTCGATGAACCGACGACCGGTCTGCATCCATCCGATGTCGAGAAGCTCGTGTCGCAGCTCGACGGGCTGGTCGAAGCCGGCAATACAGTAATCGTCGTCGAGCACGACATGCGCGTCGTCGCCGGCAGCGATTGGGTGATCGATATCGGTCCCGGCGCCGGCGATGAAGGGGGCCGCATCGTCGCCGCCGGCGTTCCTGCCGAAATTGCCATGTCTTCGGCCAGCCGCACGGCGCCCTATCTGGCTGCGTTTCTCGATCGCAGCATCTGCGAACAAACACCCGCTGCCCCATCCGCCTTGCAGCGATCGGTCGCCGCTCATCACTCTGCGGCCCGGCGCAGTCCCCGCCAGGGTAAGACAAGCCCCGGCACAAGTCGCAAGCGAATGACTACGCCGGCCGACTGAATCGATGAGCGAGACGTCATCCCGGTTCATCGCCACCGAGCCACATAGTCGCGCCGTCAGTTGAGTCTTCATCCGTGCCTCCCAGCCGCCCCAACTGCCTTGTTTCCTTCGTTGCCTTCTGTGCGAGAGGAATGCGTGAGTGATTGAACATTGCAGACGAGTTAGAACAGAAGGCAACGCAGGAAACAAAGGAAATTGCAGACTTGCCCCGTGTTGTCCGTTTTGTAGCTAG
Source organism: Pirellulales bacterium (assembly GCA_025924495.1). Next base: position 5,868 of record JAICIG010000351.1, read on the forward strand.
CGATCGCTGGCGAAGTCTTTCGTTGGCCGTTGCTTAATTGCCAAAAAAAGTTGAAGCCACCCGCAATTGCTAGTAATCTTTGCCTCACGCGTGCGGATCAGTGTGGCGGCTCAATGTTCGTCTGGAAAACCCGACCATGCTTCGCAACCTCTGTCTGCTGCTCGCCGTGGCGTCCTCATGTCTCACTGCGTCTGCGGCGCAGACCGAAGAGACTCGCGACGATCGACAAGCGCGGAAGATTGCCATTCGCTCTCACCTGCCCATGCGGCCGCTGCCTGCGGCGAGAAAGACGGATTTGTCTTCAGGCCCCAAAAAGTTTGTCGACGCTGCCGACGGCGATGACGCCGCGGCGGGAACGCAACAGGCGCCATGGAAGACGCTGGCTCATTCCCTGCGGCAGTTGCATCCCGGCGATACGCTCTATCTGCGCGGCGGAACCTACTACGAAAAAACGCATCTCAGCCGTTCGGGTTCCGAGACGGCGCCGATCACCATCGCGTCGTATCCTGGCGAATTGGCGATCATCGATGGCGGCCTGCGCGAGTTCGCAGAAAGCCCTGCGACAAGTTGGGAGCCATTGGATGGCGGCGCGGAAGGGGAATACGCTTCGACAAAAACATATCCCGAGGCCGACGATCGCCAGGTTCCGCGGCAATTTCTGCCGGGTTCGTGGGAGCCAATGTGGGGCATCGAAGAAGAGCGGCCATTGGCGCTGGGTAACTTCGTCGACTCGATGATCCCACTGCATGGCTACCGCATTGCCGAAGATCTGCGTTCGACGAACGAACTTTGGCTCGGCGGCAAGAAGGACATGCGCGATACGGGCATCTACTGCGGCCCCGGTCTATGGTTCAACCGCGAAACCGGACGGATTCACGTCCGCTTGGCCCATCATCGGCTCGCGGGTCTCGGCGACCAGGCCTATCGCGGCGAGACCGATCCGCGCCGCCTGCCCTTGGTAATTGCCGTCGGCTTCGGCCAGGATGTGTTGCGGATCAGCGGCGTGAAGCACGTGCGGTTGCGAGATCTGGTCCTCCGTGGCGCGACCGGCAGCCCGCTGATTCATGTCTATGGTTCGCAGGACGTTGAACTCGATCATCTTACCGTCTACGGCGGCTTTCCCGCTTTGCTGATCAACGCTGCGCAGAACATCCGCGTACAGCATTCGGCCTTTCGCGGGCTGGCCGCGCCGTGGACCTCGCGCGCGCACATGAAGTATCGCGGCACGGCGTCGTATCAGATCATTCTGCAGAATAATCAACCGGCCAATGAAAATATCGAGTTTGCCTTCTGCGAGTTCACCGACGACCACGACGGCGCGTTTCTGCGCTACGTGAAAGGACTGCGGCTACATCACAGCCTGATCGACAACTTCAACGACGACGGGCTGGAATGCGGCCCCAAGCTGCGCTCGCACGAGCTGTTCATTTCGCAGAACCGGATCGGCGCCTGCCTGATTCCCCTCACGCAGCACGAGATCGAAAAGGACGAATCGCCGCTCGACCACGATTCGCAAGCGGGCGTGTTCGTGTTCCGCAACGTGATCGATTTGCGAGGCGGCACGTACCGTTCGCCGCCGACCGGGCCCGATCCCAGCGGCGCCTTCTTACATGAAGAAGGACATCTGCTCGGCGATCATGGCAGCCCGATCTATCCGGTGATTCACTTCTACCACAACACGCTCGTGCGCCGCACACCGACGTTTCGCGACTATTATCTGTTCGGCCTAGGCGCTCAAGGGCTGGGCCGCTCCGAACGCGATGTGTTCAACAACATCTTCGTGCAGCTCGAGCGCATGCCTGGCGTCGGCTTTGTCGGCATCCAGCATGCCGAGAATCTGCACGAAGGGGGCAACATCATTTGGGGCATGAGCGAGCCGGCCGCATCAATCGCCGATCCCTTTGCCAAGTTCCGCGCCTCGCGGCTATTCGAAGAAAGCCGCAAGCACTACGAACCCGGCTGGACGACCGAAGACCGTGCGATCGACCCGAAGTTCATTCGCCTGGCGACCGACGGTTCGCCGCCGACCGACCTGCGGCTGCAATCAGACAGTCCCGCATTGAACACCGGGCTCGCCGTTCGCGCCGCTTGGCCCGATCCGCTCCGCGAAAGCGATCAAGGCGCCCCCGACATTGGAGCCCTGCCGCAAGGCGTGGAGCCTTGGGACGTCGGAATTGAAGGACGTTTTTCGTTGTTTGGGAATTGAGATGCCCCGCCCACAGTTCAGCATTCGAACCCTGCTCTGGTTGACGCTAGTTGTGGCAGCGTTCTTGGGCGGCATCGCCTACGGCAAGCGATTGGCGCGGCAGGAGTACGCCGAAGGCTGGCTTGAGTTAGAAGAAATGCGCGAAGCGATTGAGGCGCAGTAGGTAAAATCGCCGGCCATAAGAGAATAGCCCGGTACCGCCTTGCCCCTAAACTTGACCGCATCAACGACAGTTTATACGTTAACAGTGGGCTTGGCGCCCTTTGGCGGCGAACGGCGCCTGGAGTTTCTTTCCGCCAGCAGCCATCTCATGCGAGATGGAGGGTCTTATGATCGGCGGCCATCGACGAGCGGTTCTGTTTGCTGCGCTCGCGGTCTTGGTTGGCCCCGTCCTCTTCCCACAGCTTGCCCCGGCCGAAGTGCGCACCAGCCCCGTCGCCGTAATCCTCGACGGCCCGGAAAGTTCGCAGCAATTACTAGCTTTCACGAGCCTGACTGACGGCCGCAATCG
>JAICIG010000352.1 GCA_025924495.1 Pirellulales bacterium
ATTGCCCTTTTCGCGTTCGAGCACTTCCAGGACGTGGGTCCGCTCGATGTCGTCCAACCGGTCGCCGCCGTTGCCGTTCATGCTGTGGCTTTCCGAGGAGGGCCGGCGCAATTCGTGCGGCAGGTCTTCGACTCGTACCACGTCATCGTCGGCCAGGATCTTGGCCCGCTCGATAATGTTGAGCAATTGTCGGATGTTGCCCGGCCAGGAGTAGCTCTCCAGCGCTTGCAGGGCTTCGGGTTCGATATCCCAGCTGGCGCCGAGAAACTTGCGCACCAAGAGCGGAATGTCGCCGGACCGCTCGCGCAGCGGCGGCAATTCGAGCGACATGACGTTGATGCGGTAAAACAAATCCTCGCGGAACCGGCCGGCCTTGACTTCGGTCGTCATGTCACGATTGGTGGCCGCCAGCAACCGCACGTCGACGCGGCATTCTTTCAGCGAGCCGACGCGGCGGAACGAACCGTCTTCGAGGACGCGCAGTAGTTTCGCCTGCAGCGAACCGGGCATTTCGCCCACTTCGTCGATCATCAGCGTGCCGCCGTCGGCCAGCTCGAACAAACCCGGCTTAGCGCAAACGGCGCCGGTAAACGCGCCCTTCTCGTGACCGAACAATTCGCTTTCCAGCAGCGTCTCGGGCAGGGCGGCGCAGTTAATCACGACCATCGGTTTTTCGGCCCGCTTGCTTGCCTGGTGCAGAGCCCGCGCGACCAGCTCTTTGCCGGTGCCGCTTTCTCCTTGAATCAGGATCGCCTTGTCGGTCGGCCCAGCGCGCTCGATCAACCGAAAGACCTCTTTCATGGCGTTGGAACAGCCAATCATTTCCGATTGAGGCTGACTGCGTTCCAGCACCGCCTTGAGCTGACGATTTTCCTTGCGCAGTTGGCGTTGTTCGTACGCTTTCTGCACGATCACCTCCAGCTCGGCCAGCGGAAATGGTTTGGTGAGGAAATCGTGCGCGCCGCGCTTCATGGCCTCGACGGCCGTCTCGATGGTGCCTTGTCCGGTAAGCAGCACCACTTCGCAGTCGGGGCTTCCCGCCTTGAGCTTTTGCAGCAATTCGAGCCCTGACAAACCCGGCATGACCAGGTCGACCACGGCCACCTGGTACTGGCGTCGGGCGGCGAGTTCCAAGGCGGTTTCGCCGTCGGGAGCTTCTTGAACCCGATAGCCGCGGCGCGAGAATCTGCGAGCCACCGTGGCCCGGTATTCGGCGTCGTCATCCACAATCAACAGGTCGATATTGTTTTCGGCGGTCGATTCCATAAGAGCGAAAGCGATTCAAGGGCGGAAACAAGAAGAGATGTATAGGGACAGCAAGTTCCCCGTTTCGCGATAAAGCAATGTTCGTGCCACCCTCGGCAGGAGGCATCAACCCAGGAAAAACCCGAAAAAGTCGAGCTTTCTCGTCAAATGCAACCTCGGCCGGGCCGCTCACTGTGTGCGGATTTGTCCGAGGTGTGCTCTCCCGCACGGTCCCAGTTTACTTAGCAAGCCAGAGGTTCGGGAGGTAGGGCCGTGGCAGCCGGAAAAATCGAACTAAAACGCCTTTGCGCCCGCGGCGCACGACTTGCTCTCTTATATGTCGTCCGAACAAGACCGCGCGTGCGCCACGGCGGCGCGCAACGAACAAGTGAGGTGCAACATGATCGACCAGGAATATTTGGCATTTGCTGCGGCGTTCGAAGCCGAGCACCGCGAGATGCGGCAGCTCGTGCAAGCATTGCGGCACGTGTTGGGCCAGGAGCGTCCTTGGTCGCGAGAACTCGCCCACGAAGCGGCTGGCGCCATCGAGGCGCTGTGTACGCACCTGAAAGAGCATTTCGCTCAAGAGGAAGAAGGAGGCTACCTGGAACAAGCGTTGGCGGTGGCGCCGCGCTTCAGCGACGAAGCCAAGAGCTTGTTGCAACAACATGGCCTGATGCTGAAAAAGGTTGGCCAGGTGCTGGAGACTGCGAAACGGGCGGAAGAGACTCCGGCGGCTTGGATGCCGCTGAGAATGGAGACCAAGGACCTCTTACAGCAGCTCGTAATTCACGAGGGGGCCGAAAACAAGATCGTACAACAAGCGCTCAATAGCGGCATCGAAACCGAATAGGCGCCAGATTCGCCTGGATGGTTGGCTCGCGGTTTGCCCAGGGTTTTTGCCCGATAGGGCGGCCCCAACCTGACGTGCCGCTCGATAAGGACATGAACGATGGCACTCCCGACGGCGGAAACTCGACTGGGCGCTAGCTTCGCACGGCAAGGCGACGACTCAAGCTGTTCATCGGCCGCCATCGCCGAATGGTTGAAGCGGCCGCAGGCTTACAAGGAGCCAACCACTCGCGTCGAAACCAAGGAAACGCACATTTCCTGGGTGTTTCTCACGGATCGCTACGTCTATAAGCTCAAGAAGCCCGTGCGATTCGATTTTCTCGATTACAGCACGATCGAAGCGCGACATGCGGCTTGTCTGAAGGAAGTGCAGTTGAATGAGCGTCAGGCGCCGGGCGTGTATCGAGGCGTTGTGCCGGTTATGGCTGATGCCTCGGGCCGATTAGTGCTTGGAGGCCCCGGTCGCCCGGCGGATTGGCTGGTGAAAATGCGCCGCTTGCCGGCCGACCGCATGTTGGATGAGTTGATTCACAGCGCGCGGCTGACGAGCGAAGAGGTTTTGCAGCTTGCGGTTTCGCTGGCCGGCTTTTACCAGCGGCTCTCCCCATTGACGATTGAGGCGAGCGACTATTGCCGCGCGATCGAGGCGCACGTCCGCGCCAATCGCAACGAACTTCTGAAGCCGTCGCATGGGCTGCCCGTTTCGCTTGTCAAGCGAGTCCACGCCAGTCAGCTCCGGTTCTTCCAGCTTGGTCGCGCGCAACTCGAAGGTCGAGTGTGCGACGGCCGCATTGTCGAAGGGCACGGCGACCTGCGTCCGGAGCACATCTGCCTGAATGGCGCGCCGGCGGTTTTCGATTGCATCGAATTCAACGAGGAACTACGCCGCTTAGACGTCGTCGATGAACTCGGCTTTCTGTCGATGGAATGCGATCGGCTGGGCGCCGATTGGGTCGGCGAGCGCGTCGTCGAGACTTACCGCGGCTTGTGCCATGACCAGTTCTCAGTCCAACTGTGGAATTTCTATAAGTCGTATCGGGCGTGCGTCAGAGCGAAAGTGGCCGTGCTGCGCCGCGCCGAAGTCGCACAGACGGGCGAACCGCCCACCGGCAGTGCCGTGGAGTACTTGTGCCTGGCCGACCGTTACGCCGCCGCTTTGGGGCCGCCAACGCTGATCGTCGTAAGCGGCTTGATGGGTACAGGCAAGACGACGCTGGCCGAGGGAATCGCACACTCGCTCGGTTGCGAGCTGATCCAGACCGATCATCTGCGCCGAGAAATGTTCGGTCCCTCGCGCGCGCCGGCGGGTTACGGCCAAGGCAATTACTGCCCCGAGAATCGCCAGCTCGTCTACGACGAAATGTTTCGCCGCGCCCGAGAAGCCCTGACCGAGGGACTCAGCGTGATCCTGGACGGCGCCTTCCTTGCCGCCAGCCAGCGCCGTCGGGCTGTTGACTTGGTTCATGCGGAAGGCGCCGTGGCATGCGTGGTGCGCTGTCATTGTCCGCCAGAAGTGGCGCTCGAACGTCTCGCCGATCGTGCGCGTCGCAGCGATGCGTTTTCCGAGGCGCGGCCCGAACTATTCGCCGCGCAAAATCAACAACAAGAGCCCGATCCGGCTGGCAGCGACGTGCTTGAGGTCGACACGACCCAATCGCTCGCCTTGCAGAGCGCCGCTGTCATCGATCGTCTTGGTAAATTGCTCTTGGAATGGCAGCCGCAGCAGCAACCACTGCTCGAAGACGATTCTTGAATGGCGCCGCTTGCCGCCTCTCATTGGCTGCATGCCTTGATACCGCCTGGCGAAGCATTGCGGCTGAAAAGATAATTCTCTCGCGAAGAAATTCTGACAGTTCGCAAACTCTCGCCTCGTTCAGCGTTCTTGGAGGGCGATCGCAATTGAAGCCTTTCGAGCTGCAGCGGCTGTGTTGCGAGGCGCTGCCCGTCGGCCTATGATGCGTAGCACGCGTTCCGCGGGCGGTTCCGCCCCGTGACGCAGCGCTCGGGGCGAAACTTCTTTTTTCGCGGAGCATTTGCATGGTCGCGCTCCGGTGTTGGCTGCTCGTGCCGCTCTTGTGCGCAAGCGGCGCGGTTGCAATCGCGGCTGATGGGAATCGTTGCATTCTTGTGCGCGGATCCATTTGCGACCGCGAGACTGATCAGGGCGTCGGAGGCGTCGAACTTGTCCTCTCTAACTGGGCCGTCGAATTATTGCAGCGTCTGCCCGAGGAGGATGCCAAGGCGCGCGGGCAGAACTACTTTCAGCTAGCATGGCTCGCGAGCTTCCGCCCCGAGACTCGCATTCCCGCGGTCGTGCGGAACTACAACTGGCTTTGGCTGCCTGGCGAGCCGGACAATGCATTTCAATCAGAGTTTTGACGGGACGGTACGAATGCACTGCACTGCGGCCCCGCGACTGAAATCTGTCCTGGCCTGCATGGCCGTGGCCGTTTGGTCGTGCGCGGGGGCGAGTTCGGCGGCGACAATCAAAGGCCGCGTGGTTGATTCCTCGCAACACCCGATTGCCGGCGCCGAAGTCCGCATTTGGCGCACGGCTGAAACGGCCGGCAAACGACTGGAGAATCAGCCCATTCTCGATACCCGCGCCGCTGCTGTGCGGACGGACGACGCGGGATGTTTTGAAGTCGCAGGTCTTCCGGATCTTGCGCAATCCATTCGCGTTGTCGTCCAGTCCGAGGCGATCCTGGTCGCGTCGAGCCATTGGATTCCGGCAATCGGCCGAGAAGCGATCGATATCGGAGACTTGAACGCGCGACGCTTGACCACGGTGACGGGTCGAGTCGTCGACCGGCAGCGTTCGCCCGTCGAAGGCGCGACCGTCTTCAACAGCGGGGACGCTCAACAGCGAGTCGAGGCGGTCACCGACGACGCCGGCGCCTTTCGTCTGGCCGGTGTTCCCGAAGGGAACGTCTGCTTGTTCGTGGAGCGAACAGGCTTTCGCTTTTCTGGCGAATTGGTTGAGGTTGCCGGGCAGCCGGTTGAGCTGACGCTGAGTCGCAATGCAGAGTCGATCGAGCCATTGAAAACCGTGGCGCCGGGTATTCCCCGCGAGGAGGCGGCGGCGCTGGCGCAAGACGTGCTACAGCCTTTTCTGGATAGCCTGGATCAGGCTGACGACCGCAGTAAGACGATGGGGATCTTCCATCTTGGACTTTATGACTTGATGGGATCGCTCGAGCGGCTCGACGGACTTTCGTTCGAAGACGAGGAGGAAAAAGACCGCGTCCGTGAAGAGACGATCAAAGAATTGCTGGACGAGCCCTCCGCTGATTGGACGGAGATCGAGGCGTTGATCGAATCATCGTCGACGGCGGCGACCAAGGCTGGTTGCTATTCCTACGCGGCCCGCGCAGAGCGCCCCTGGAAACTGCCCGACCGGCGAGCGATGTTGAACGCGGCTCTGCTCCATGCCCGCGGCATCGGCGATCCCAAGCGGCGCGCTTTGGAACTGGCGCGGATCGCCAACGAATGGTTCGATCTCGAACTTGTCCCCGAGGCCCAGTCGCTGGCGGCCGAGGCGTTGACAACGCTGGAAGCGCTGCCCGTTAGCCACCGCGTATCGTGGGATACGACGGGGACGGTAGCAATGGCTATCGCCCGCTATGACCTTCCAGCGGCGCGAACGCTGCTCGATCGTATTCATTACGATTCGATCCACGCTTATGAGCTTGGCCGTCTTGCCTATCAGGCCGCTGAGCGCGATCCCGAACTAGCCGAACGATTATGGATCGCATCGGGCTCGCGGTCGTCAAATCAGGAGCGTCCGCTGCGCTGGCGCGATGCCGAGCTCAGTGCTCCGTTATGCTATCAACTGGCGCGGCGCGATTTGGTTGTCGCCCGGCGAGTCGCCGATCGCTTGGATGACGAGAGCAGCCGGATTGCCGCACGAGGTGCGATCGCTCAGGCGCTCGCTGAGACCGACACTGCGGCCGCGCTTGCGCAGTTGCGCAAGGCATTCGAAAAGTTGCCCCCGAATGGTTCGATCGACGCGGGGTGGAATGTGTCTCATAGCGAGGCGGCCGCCTGCTGCCGGCTGTTGCCGCTGGCCGAGCGTCTCGACCCGCAATTCGTCCGCGAATGCTTCTGGCGAGTCGTTGCGCTGCGGCCCTCGCCGGCGGCCGACTTGCTGGAGAACGAGACGGAGCACGCGCACTTGTATCTCATCGGCATGCTGGCTCGCTACGATCACCAGGTCGCCGAGCAGTTATTGAGGCCGATCGCAGCCCGCCTGGACGAGTTCGTCGTCGCCGGATCTCCCGCAATCGTCGCTGCGATTCTCAGCGCCGTGGCCGCCATCGATCCACACCGGGCGGTGGAGCGGCTCGCCCGACTTCCGCCCGCAACCAGTCCCAGCGCCGTCCAGCCGACCAACATGGCTCGCCTGGCATTGGTCCGCGTCCTGGGAGATATCGGACATTCGCGCTGGCGAATACTAGGATACTCTGACCCCGCCTTTTACGACTCCTGGTAACGTTCTCATGAAAACCGACCTTGTCATCCGCCAACGGGCCGCGGGCCGCTTACGAGTTGTCACCTGCCTCATCGCGGGTCTTACGTGCATCGCTGCGGCCAAGCTGGGGCGAGCCGACGAGTTTCGTTTCGTCTTGCCCGAGCCTAGCGCAGAGCATGAACACCCGCCGTTGAGAGCAATCCCGCTTTCGGCCGACAAACCGGACGACCTCAAGGAGAAGGCGGAATACCGCGGGATGTCGCGTCGCTATGCACAACTACGCTATGGCAGTCCGAGCGCAGCTCGCGTCGCCGTAGTCGTCGACGAAGCCTCGCGGTCGGATGCGGATCTCTATGTCGACGTCAACCGTAACCGCACGATCGAGGCTAATGAGCGCGCCAAAGGCGAAGCCGGCTTGTGGCACGTGCCGTTGAACGTTGAATACGCGGAGGGAGAAGTTTTCAAGCGTTACCCGCGCGAATTGATCTTTCGTCGCGGCGCTACTGGCCGCATCGTGAGTTTTGCGGCAGCCGGTTATCTGGAAGGCCGAGTTGCGCTGGACGACACGGACGAAGCGGAGCCCGGTTCATCCGATACCAAGCAGCACCACGCTGAAAGCGATCAGCAGCGGAAAACTGTACGGCGGATGGATGGCGACGGGAACGGATTCTTCACCGATCCCGTGGACCGGCTCTGGATCGACCTGAACGGCGATGGCGTCTGGGATCCCACCGAAGAGCAGTTTTTGTTCGCCAACATCCTGTTGATCAAGGGCATTCGGTATGCGGTTCGCTCTGATGAACAAGGCAGCCGACTCTCTTTCGGCAAGTTGGAAGGCACAGGCGTGTTGAAGCTCGTGCTGCGCAAGCCGGCGGCGTCCCAAGCCGGCTCGTCGAGCGAGGAACCCGGCGCCGCAAACATTGTCGACGTGGCGGCCACGCTCGTCGGCCGCGATGGATCGGCGATCGGCCTGCGCGGTCTCGACGCCCAGGCGACGGCGCCGATCGGCGAGTATCGCGTCAGCGCGCTGACGGTCGCCTTCGAAGACGCGCACGGCGGGCAGCGCTGGACCTTTGTTTTCTCCGATACGCAGGCTGGCCGCCCCCAGCGCTGGCAACGGCTCGATCGCGATGCGGAGCTGGAAATTGCGCCGCTTGAGAAATTCGAATTCCTTGCCGACTGCCAAGGCAAAACAAGCTGCCATCCGGGCGAACAACTCTCGGTTCAACCGCAGCTCTACACGGTTGATGGATTATTAATTAACACCTGTTATCGCGGCGCTCATGACACGGGCCGTGACGGACCGAATGCCCGCATCTCGCTCGAAGACTCGGGTGGCTTCCCCCTGGAATCGGCCCTGTCGGGCTTCGCCTGAGGCACGTTCTGTACGCACTCCGTGCGAGTGCCCGCCGACCGAACTGCCGGAACGCTGCGCGTCGTCGCCACCTTCGAGAGCGGCCCGCTGGCCGGTCCGCTGCGCGCGGAGAGGGAACTGGAGGTCAAGCCGTAAGCCAGAATCATTGAATCGCTGACTAAGCTTTGCACCCGAGGTGTCGATATGCATCTTCCTTTGTCGCGGGTATTTTTCTGCGCGGCTGCTCTCTTGACTGCGATTACGGAAGGAACTGTTCGAGCGAACGGGGCGGAAGAGCGGGCCGTGTTCGGCGTCGTGCTCGATGCTGAGGGTAAGCCGGCCGCGGGCGCCGAGGTCTATCTTGCCGAAGGACCGCAAATGCTGCCGCGGCCGGGCGCGCCAGGCGGACAAGCCTTGCCTCGCCCGGAAGTGATTGCCCGCGCACAAAGCGATGGCCAAGGCGCCTTCACCATCCCGCTGACCGACGAAATGCCCGAGAGCCATTGGGCGAGGACGTGGCTGGTGCTGTGGGTGCATCGGCCGGGCGCGGCGCTGACGAGCTATCTCGTCGCGCGCGATTGGCCCGCCCGCGCCGCGCCGATCGAGATTCGCCTGGCCGCCGCCGCATCGCAGCCGCTGGTCGTCGTCTCGCCG
>JAICIG010000353.1 GCA_025924495.1 Pirellulales bacterium
CCACGGCCCAGGGTCGCAGGAGGGGGGATTCAAACTCAACCTGCGCGCCGCGGCGCTGGCTGGCGGCGATTCGGGCGAGAAGGCGATTGTGCCCGGCAAGCCCGAAGCCAGCCGGTTGATCAAGCTGGTCGGCGGCAAGGATCCGAAGCTCTCGATGCCGCCTAAGGATGAGGGCGAACCACTCTCGGCAGAACAAATCGCGTCGCTCACGCGCTGGATAGCAACGGGCGCCGCCTGGCCCGAAGGAACCGATGTGCCGGACCAGACGCAGCAGCACTGGGCTTGGAAAAAGCCGATTCAGGCGCCGCTGCCCAAGGTGGTGCGAGCCGACTGGCCACGCAATCCAATCGACTACTTCGTTCTGGCGCGGTTGGAAAAAGAAGGCCTGTCGCCATCGCCCGAAGCCGATCGCTTCACGCTCATCCGTCGCGTGTCGCTCGACTTAATCGGCCTGCCGCCGACGCCTGAGGAAGTCGAAGCCTTCGTCAACGATCCGCGCAGCGATACCTACGACCGGTTGGTCGACCGGCTGCTCGATGATCCTGGCTATGGCGAACGGTGGGCGCGGATGTGGCTCGACCTGGCGCGCTACGCCGACTCGAAGGGTTACGGCTCGGACCCCTTGCGCACGATCTGGCGATATCGCGATTGGGTGATCGACGCGTTCAATCGCAACCTGCCGTACGATCAATTCACCATCGAACAGTTGGCCGGGGATCTGCTTCCCAATCCGACGCCAGATCAACTGTTAGCCACGGCCTTCCACCGCAACACGATGGCCAATGATGAAGGAGGCACCGATGATGAAGAGTTTCGCGTCGCCGCCGTCAAGGATCGCATTGAAACGACGATGCAGGTCTGGATGGGGCTGACGGCCGGCTGCGCCAAGTGCCACAGCCACAAGTACGATCCGCTCACTCAGCGCGAGTACTATCAGCTCTACGCCTTCTTCAATCAAACTGAAGACGCCGACCGGCCCGACGAATCGCCGCGGCTGCCGACGCCAACGCCGGCCCAGACGGCCGAAACTCAGCGGCTCAACTCGGCCATCGCCTCCGTGCGCCAGCAACTCGATCAATCGACGCCTGAGTTGGAAGCCGCACGAGCGAAATGGGAGCAATCGATCGCCGCGCAAAGCGGTCAATGGATCGTGCTGCCGATCGAAGCAGCCGTTTCGACTGGCGGCGCGACGTTGGAAAAACTGCCCGACGGTTCTCTCTTGGCCAAAGGCGCCGCTCCCGAGACCGACACTTACAACCTGACCGTCTCGACCGATCTGAAAGGCATCACCGCGTTTCGGCTGGAGGTTTTGCCGCATGAGAGCCTGCCCAGCCAGGGCCCAGGACGTTCCGGCAACTTTGTGTTGAACGAGCTGAAAGCTGCGGCGGCCGATAAGGCCAACCGCCCAGCCAGCGGTCGTTTTGTTCGCGTGGAATTGCCGGGCGAGCAGAAGATGTTGTCGCTGGCCGAAGTGCAGGTTTTTCGCGGGGCCGATAATTTGGCGCTCGTCGGCAGGGCCAGTCAATCGAGCACCGATTACGGCGGCGACGCCCGACTGGCGATCGACGCCAACACCAGCGGGGAGTTCTTCGAACAGAAATCAGTGACGCACACCAAGGCCGAAACCAATCCCTGGTGGGAGGTCGATCTGGGCGCCAACCTTCCCGTCGATCGGATCGTGATTTTCAATCGCACCGACGGGGACACCGAATCGCGACTGAATCACTTTCGCGTTTTGCTGCTCGACGAAGCGCGTCAGCCGATCTGGCAAACCGACGTGGCCGATCCGCCCAACCCGAGCCTGGAGCTGCCCCTGGGCGGCGCAAAGGCGATCGGTCTTACCGAAGCCACGGCGGATTTTGAGCAGCACGACTTTCCGGTGGCGAAGATCATCGACGGCGACGCTGCGGCGAAGGCGGGTTGGGCCATTGGACCGCGAGTCGGCCAGCCGCATGAAGCAGTATTTGCAACGGCTACGCCCGTCGGGTTCGAGGGGGGGGCGATTCTTTCGTTCCAGCTCGTGCAAAACTACGGCTCGCAGCACACCATCGGGCGGCTGCGGCTTTCCGCCACAACCGCCGCGCCGCCGCCTCGCGCGCGGCCCGGCAATGTCCAGCAGATACTGGCTGTCGCCGCCTCCGAGCGCAATGCGGAGCAGAAGGCCGAGTTGGCTCGCTTTTATCGCTCGATTGCGCCGGAATTGCAGCCGCTGCGCGACCAGCTCGCTCAGCTCGATGGGCAATTGAAAACGCTTGAAAAGCAAATCCCCACCACGCCCGTGTTGCGAGAGTTGCCGGCCGACCAACGCCGCATGACGCACGTGATGCTGAAAGGCAATTACCTGGCGCCGGGCGACGAGGTGCAGCCGCTTTTGCCGGCCGCCTTTCATCCGCTGCCGAGCGGCGCGTCGATCGATCGGTTCGGCCTGGCCCGCTGGCTCGTCGATCGCGAAAATCCGCTCACGGGCCGCGTGACGGTCAATCGCTTTTGGGCTCAGCTATTCGGTCGCGGGCTGGTGGAAACGGAAGAAGATTTCGGCACCCAAGGCGCGGCGCCGACGCATCCCGAATTGCTCGATTGGCTGTCAGTCGAGTTCGCCAAAACGTGGGATGTAAAAGCTTTGCTGCGGCTGATCGTCACTTCGGCGACCTATCGGCAGTTGTCCGGCGCTTCGCCGGGACTATTGCAAAAAGATCATGCCAACCGGCTGCTGGCACGCGGGCCGCGCGTGCGGCTGGAAGCTGAAATGGTGCGAGACCAGGCGCTGGCCATCAGTGGGCTGTTGAGTCGCAAGCAAGGAGGCCCGTCGGTCTTTCCGCCGCAACCGGAAGGACTGTGGCGAGCGGCATTCAACGGAGAAAGGACCTGGGCGACCAGCCAGGGCGAAGATCGTTATCGTCGCGGGCTGTACACGTTCTGGCGCCGCACCGTTCCCTATCCCTCGATGGCGACGTTCGACGCGCCAAGCCGCGAGATCTGCGCGCTGCGGCGGATTTCCACGAATACTCCCTTACAGGCCTTTGTGACGCTCAACGATCCCGTCTTCGTTGAGTGCGCTCAAGCGTTGGCCCGCCGCATCATCCTCGATGGGGGCCACACGCCCGAAACCCGCGCCGCTTTCGGACTGCGGCTATGTCTGGCGCGGCCGGCCCAAGGCGAACAAATCAGAGACCTCGTAGATTTGTACAAGAGCGAATTGGCCTACTACCAAAAGAATGCTGCCGCAGCCGAGCAATTGGCCACGCAACCGCTTGGCAAACTGCCGGAAGGCATTAGCCCCGCCGAAGCCGCCGCCTGGACGGTCGTAGCGAACGTGTTACTGAATATGGATGGGGTCTTGACCAAGAGATGAGGCAAGCTTCAGGCAGGCGAGCCGGAGGCGCAAGCCTCCGTGTCATGTCGGCTCGGAAAAATCGCCGCGAAATCCTCGCAACGGGTCGCTTCTTACGAATTGAGCAATCGCTTTCATGAAGAACAGTAAGACCAATCGTATGAATCTCGAACTTCGCCTCGCGCAAGCCCGAGCGTTCACCCGCCGGCATTTCTTGCGCTCGTGCCAACTCAGCCTCGGTTCGCTTGCCCTAACCACGCTGCTCGGGCGGCAGGCCACGGCCGAAACGCTCGAGCCGGCGGCCAATCCGCTGGCTTCCAGGCCGCCGCAATTTCCGGCCAAGGCGAAGTCGGTGATCTACCTGCACATGTCGGGCTCGCCGCCGCAGCACGAATTGTTCGACTGGAAGCCGAAGCTGGTCGAACACAACATGCAGCCGTGCCCGGACGAAATCCTCAAGAACCAGCGATTCGCCTTCATCAAGGGACATCCCACCTTGCTGGGCACGCCCTACAAATTCGCCCAGCACGGCCAAAGCGGCGCCTGGATTTCGGAGTTACTGCCGCATCTGGCCGAGACGGTCGATAACCTGACCTTCATCAAGTCGATGATCACCGACCAGTTCAACCATGCGCCCGCGGAATTGTTCCTGTTCACGGGCGCCCCGCGCGCGGGCTCGGCTTCGATGGGCTCGTGGATTACCTACGGCCTCGGCTCAGAAAACCAGGACCTGCCCGGCTTCGTCGTGCTATTGAGCGGCGGCACCGATCCGACCGGCGGCAAAAGCTTGTGGGGCAGCGGCTTTCTGCCGAGCGTCTATCAAGGCGTGCAGTGCCGCAGCACAGGCGAGCCGATTCTGTACGTTTCCGATCCACAGGGCATGCCGCGCGAAGTGCGCCGCCGCAGCCTCGACGCCTTGAAAAAGCTGAACGAGTTCGAGCTGGAGCAATTCGGCGATCCCGAAACGCTCACGCGCATCTCGCAGTACGAACTGGCCTACCGTATGCAGATCTCCGTACCCGAGGTCATGGATATCTCCAAGGAGCCGCAACATATTCTCGACCAGTACGGCGCGCAGCCGGGGGCGGGCTCGTTCGCCAATAATTGTTTGCAGGCGCGGCGACTGGTCGAGCAGGGAGTGCGGTTCGTGCAGCTATTCGACTGGGGCTGGGATTGTCACGGCACGGGCAAAGGGGACGACATCGTCACCCACCTGCCTAATAAGTGCAAAGAGATTGACCGGCCGATCGCGGCGCTCGTCAACGATCTGAAAGCGCGCGGCCTGCTCGACCAGACGCTGGTCGTGTGGGGCGGCGAGTTCGGCCGCACGCCGATGAACGAAGCGCGCGGCGGCTCAAAGTTCTTAGGGCGCGATCATCACCCGCACTGCTTCACCGCCTGGATGGCCGGCGGCGGCGTCAAGCCGGGCCAGACGGTCGGCGCGACCGACGAGCTGGGCTATTTCATCGCCGAGAACCCCATGCCGATCCGCGATTTGCAGGCCACCATCTTGCACCTGCTCGGGCTCGATCCGCACAAGCTCGCCTACAAATATCAAGGCCTGAATCAGCGTCTCATCGGCCCCGCCGAAGATCCGAAAGTCCGGCGCGAATTGCTTGTCTGAGCCCAGCGGAGACGTAATGAGGATCCAGTTTGCGGCCTGTCTTTGCCTTCTCATGGCGGCGCTGATCCGTCCGGCATTGGCCGAGGAATCAAGCACATCCGTCTCCGGCGCAGCGCACGATGACCGGGGATTCCTGGTCCATACGGTCAAGTCGCCGTTTCAAGCAGGCACGACGCAAATCCGCGTCCTTCTGCCCGAGCAACTCAAGTCAGACGAGAAACTTCCGGTTATCTACGTGTTGCCGGTCGAAGCCGCCACCGAAAATCGCTATGGCGACGGTTTGCTGGAGATTAAGCAAAACGACCTGCACAACAAACATTGTGCGATCTTCATCGCCCCGACATTTTCTCATCTCCCCTGGTATGCGGACCATCCGACCGATCCAGGAATTCGCCAGGAAACCTATTTGCTCGACGTCGTCATTCCGTTGATCGACAGAACCTATCCTGTGGTCGCCGCGGCGAAAGGACGCTATCTGCTCGGCTTCAGCAAATCTGGTTGGGGCGCATGGAGTTTGCTGCTGCGACATCCCCAGATGTTCGACAAAGCCTCGGCCTGGGATGCGCCGCTGACGATGGAACGAATCGGGCTCTATGGCAATCCGGCCATCTTCGGCACGCAGGAGAACTTCGACCGCCATCGGATCGACTCGCTCTTGCGGGATCGAGCCGACGAGCTCCAGGGCAGACCGCGCTTAGTGCTCACTGGGTACGGCAATTTTCGCGAGCATCATCAGCGTGCCCATCAGTTGTTGCTCGACCTCAAGATTCCGCACATCTATCGAGACGGTCCGGCACGAAAGCACGATTGGCACAGCGGTTGGGTCGCAGAAGCCGTGGAGCTGCTGTTGAGTCAAAGTTAGCGGCCCAAATAATCAGACTTAAGGTGAACCCGATCCTGGCGCAGGTATCTGCTAGAATGGGATAGGCGGGACAGCCACCGAGAACCTCTTCGTTTCAGGACCAACCATGAGCACCATTGCTCGTCTCACACTCGAACAATACGACCGGATGATCGAGGCCGGCATCTTCGACCCGACGAAGCCGGAGCATATTGAACTGATCCACGGAGAGCTTCGTGAAATGACGCCCATGGGAACGGCCCACCTGCACGGCCTAAATGTCCTGGTCAATGAATGGGTCATGAGGCTTCGTATGCCCCAAGGGGTATGGGCTCAGGTTCAAGGTCCGGTAGCGATTCGGAACCAGCAAAGCATGCCCGAGCCGGACATGGCTTGGATCGCCAAGCAAGACGCTGCAAAGCCTCGCCCCGATGCCAATGATGTGTACTTAATCATCGAGGTCGCCGAAAGCAGCTTGGAGTACGACCGCGGCGAAAAAGCGGACCTGTATGCCGCCGCCGGCATCAAGGATTATTGGATCGTGAATCAGTTGGACAAACACATCGAAGTGCGGCGCAACCCGCATGCGGGTCGTTATCAAAGTGTGGAAAACTTCGGACCCGGCGCCGAAGTGCGCCCGCTGGCGTTTCCGGAATTAGCATTGCCGGTCGACTTGCTGTTTGCGGCAAAATAACCGATAAGCAAGCCCATCGACCCGGGCGCCGCCTGCTCGTTCGCCTTGCGGAATCGAGTACTTCTAATCCCGTTGATTTATCCTCGCTAGAAATCGCAGATTGCAAGACGCTTCAGTACCTTCAGTAGCTGCTCACGCTTCTTCTCGCGTCGCCGTCATCGGCGGCGGAATCTCCGGACTGGCGGCTGCGCATCGACTGACGGAATTGGATCCGGCGCTTCAAGTCACGCTGTTCGAGGCGACCGATCGTCTGGGCGGAGTGCTGCAGACGACGCACCGCGATGGTTATCTGCTCGACCATAGCGCCGACAATTTCATTACCAACGTTCCGTGGGCCCTCGACCTGTGTCGTCGCATCGGACTGGCTGACGAGCTGGTGCAGACTCGAGAGACGAGCCGGCGGGCGCTCGTGGTCCACAACGGCAAGCTGTATCCTGTGCCCGAAGGATTTTCCCTGATGGCCGCGGCCAAGGCTTGGCCGGTGCTGACGACGCCCATTCTCAGCCCGTTGGGTAAGCTGCGGCTGGCGATGGAATACTTCGTTTCGCGGCGGACGGACGAAAGCGATGAAAGCCTGGCTTCCTTCGCTCGTCGTCGACTCGGGAAGGAAGTGTTCGAGCGCCTGGTGCAACCGCTGGTCGCAGGCATCTACACGGCCGATGCGGACAAGCTCAGCCTTACCGCCGCCTTGCCCCGATTTCGCGAAATGGAAGGCAAGCACGGCAGCTTGATTCGCGCCGCGAGGTTCGAAGCCAAGCAAGGTTCGAAGGCCGACAAGCAGGCCAGCGGCGCGCGGTATAGCTTGTTCGTGGCGCCTCGCAACGGGCTGGCGAGCCTGGTGGAAGCCATCGCCGCGAGACTGCCTGCAGGCTGCGTACAACTCAAGTCGCCGATCGAGCGATTGGCGAAATCGCCCGCAGGGGGCTGGAACCTGTGGGTCGACAAACAAGAGCAGCCCCAATCATTCTCGGCCGTGATGGTCGCCGCGCCGGCGCCTCGTGCAGCTCAACTTCTGCTAACCGTCGACAGCGAATTGGCCGACGAGTTGAAACAAATTCCCTACGCCGGTTCGGCCATCGCATTGGTCGGCTACCGTCGCGAGCAGATCGCCCACGCGCTTGACGGCTTCGGCTTTGTCGTCCCCGAAATCGAGCATCGCAGGATCTTGGCGGCCAGCTTCAGTAGCGTGAAATTCGCCGGCCGAGCGCCGGACGGCCACGTGTTGGTCCGCGTCTTTTTCGGCGGCGCCGCTCGTCCCGAAATGCTCGAATTGTCCGATGAAGCGCTCAAGCAGATTGTCTGTCAGGAATTGGCTGAATTGCTCGGCGCAAGCGGGGAACCCGAGCTATTCGAAGTGCGACGTTGGGGGGACAAGATGCCCCAGTATCATCTCGGACACGTGGAACGGGTCCGGCGGATCGAAGAGCGCGCCGCGCAGTTATCCGGTTTCGCACTGGCCGGCAATGCCTATCACGGCGTCGGCATTCCGCAGTGCATCCACAGCGGCGAGCAAGCCGCGGAGCAAATCTTGGGGCGTCTGCGGGGGAAAGAGGGCGCCGGCCTCGGTCCCCATGCGGAATTCGGAACGCGGATTGCGGAAGATTGAGGCGGCTTCCGGCTTCGAGTTCGGCTAACCGCTGCTAGCATCGCTGCGCAGGTTGCACTTTTATCTCCCTTTTCCTGCCTACCGTCTGCTGTCTACTGTCTGCTTCCTCTCCAACCTGCCATAGCATCGATTGACGAGATTCACTATCATTTCGCGGCCTGAAACCGGCGCGACTCGTCAAGGAGGACGACCGTGGACTCGCTTAAGACCCTATTTCTGGCTGCGCTCCTGTCTGCCGCGGCATACGGCGTGTACATCACCGTGACCGGCAGCCCGCCCGCTGCGCCGCCCAAAGATGCCCCGCAAGATTGGGAAAACCCCAAAGTCGAACTGCCTGCCGATTCGGTGGCGCCCGCCGTTGCCATGACGGGCAGCGCCGACGGGCCGCCCCTGGGCAGTTCGCCGCCTCCGTTCAATGCCAACAGTCCGGCGGCCAGCAGCACCGCTCCGCCTGCCTATCCGAGCACTGACCCA
>JAICIG010000354.1 GCA_025924495.1 Pirellulales bacterium
CATCTCTTGCTTCGTCGCCGCGCGGAAGTCGGCCAGCGTGCGGAAGCTCTTCCAGTCCTCGGGCTGCGGCTCGTATAACCGCATTCCGGCTTTTGGCGCGAGCCACACATATTGCTCGGCAACCTCGTTGTTGGGTCGATACCCGTTGTAATCCGAACTGAACGCATCGGCCGCATTGGCCCAGGTCATGATGCCGCGGCCGGGCGTGTCGGAGCCTAAAAACAGGTTGTTGCGGAAATGAACGTTCGAGGAAGGATCGCGAATCGTCTGCTCGCCGATGATCGTGTTGTGATAGACGAACAGTCCCGCCGGCTTGGCCGAAAACTTGAAAGCCACGCCGCTGGGCACGTGGTACAGAATGTTGCCAATAAAGTACGCCGGCCCGCCGAATACCGGCTGAGAACTGTATCCGCCCATCGCGGCATTGACGCCGCGATTGTTCATGACGCGGATGTTGTGGACCCCGCCGTCGGTCTCCACGAAGTCGTCATTGAGCAGGTACATGTCGTTGTTGTAGATGTCAATCGACGAGGCTCGCCGCTCGAGATCTTCGGGGGGCGTGCCGTAGGTCGAAATGCCGATCGCATCGTGGAAGTAGGCGATCGCATTGCGGGCGATCACGTGGCCCGGTCCGTAGACTTTGATCGCATAATAGCTCGTCAATTGGTGCGAACCATACGGTCCCGCGCTAGCCCACATCGGTCCCGTCCAGCCGATCAGGCGGAAGCGATCGTCACGACCGAGGAACAGATTGTCTGCAATATAGAAGTCGCTCGAGCCGGCGTACTCGGTCCAGACGCCGAAGCCGACGTTTTCGAATCGGCAGTTCTTCACCGTCAATCCGACGGCGCCGAGCACCTCCTTCTGTCCGGCGAAGATGGCGACATCGGTGTTGCGAATCGTCAGGCCGTCGAAAATGTGATACTGCGACGCCATCAGATCGAACAGCCGGTGGTTGCCGGCGCCATCGATGACCACTTCGCCGTCGCCAGCCGACTTGATGGCGATCGGTTTTTCTCGAGTGCCTTTCAGCGTCAACGACATCGTGCCATCGAATGGCGTCATCTGCGGATCGACATAGTTCAATCGGTCGGACTTATACAGCCCCGCATGCATGACGATCGTATCGCCCGGTTGGGCCCGGCGCTCCCAGACCATATTCCAGTCGCCCAACCCTGCGCCGTAGTAGGCCTCGAGCAAGGTCGTGAAGGCGGGCTCTTGTCGCGGGCCCTGATAGTCGGGCGGGTAAACGTGCAGCGTGCGTCCTGCCTTCGAGGGCTGCGGCTCGCTGCGCGTCTTCACACGCACAGTGTGGGTCGTTTCGCCGCTCGCGCCGTCGGGATCGGTCAATTCAAACCGGCATTCATATTCCGTCCCCGGCTGCAAATTGAGAATGCTGCCGGCAAAGCCGTCGGGAACGGTGTAGTCCAGATGCTCGCGCCGCCGGTAGATGTTTTCTCCGCCGATGCGCACCAAAGGCAGCGCTGGCCGCCAGGCCGATTCGCCCGCCGCACGAAACTGCACGGCGACCGTCGCATTGCGATTGGCGTCTCCACGGATCGCCCATTCGAAGCCCAGATTCAAGAGCGTGGGATGCTCGACCACGAACTTGCCTGCGCGAGTCGCGTTCTCACCATCGGCGCCGACGGCAGTGAGGAACAGGCAGAGAAGACTCGGGTAGATCATCGTCGATGCTCCGCTCGCGCGAGGTTGTGTCATTCGCTCCAGCCGCCGACTAGCATACCCTGCGTTGCGGGTCGAATGAATAAGCCCGCTGAGAAGAATTAGTCCGTCTTCACATTGGCTCCGCCGGCGTGCTGACGGCCGAGACGATTTTCGCCAGCGGCGAGATTTCTAGAACTCCCGAACAATGCGTGAGGCGTCTTGAGCGGGCTGCGTATCTTTTTTGCCGCCGGCACGGCCGCCTCGAGAGACGAATACCTCCCGGCGCGATTGCATGCTAAATATTTAGCATGAACGCTATCGACAGCCTCGCGGCGCTATGCTAATATTTTAGCACTTATGAGCCGCACTCCCCCCGACACGCTGAGCCGCCGCGAACGACAGATCATGGACATCGTGTACGCACGGGGCGAGGCCTCGGCGGCTGACATCCGTGCCGCACTGCCCGACCCGCCCAGCTACTCCGCCGTGCGCGCCCTGCTGGCGATCCTTGTGGATAAGGGGCGCCTCAAGCACCGCTCCGAGCAGGGGCGTTATATCTATGTCCCCACCCGGCGCCGCGCGCAGGCCGGTCGCTCGGCGCTGCGGCGCGTGCTGGACACTTTTTTCGAGGGCTCGCTCGAAAAGGCCGTTGCTGCACTGCTGCAAGGGTCCGACGCCAGCCTTTCCCAGCAAGATCTCAAGCGCCTGGGGCAACTAATTCAGCAAGCTCAAAAGGAGGGACGCTGACATGTCCTCACTGCTGACGTTGGTTTCTGCAACCGGATTGTTGGACCTGACGCTCAAGAGCGCGGCGATTATGCTCGTGGCCGCGACTGTTGCTGCACTTCTGAGTGAGGCCTCGGCTGCCTGGCGGCACTTGGTATGGTGCCTGAGCGTGGCGAGCTTGCTGATCTTGCCGCTCCTTTCGCTGGCGCTGCCGGACTGGCGAGTGTCCTGGCTTCCGCAATGGACCGCCCAACCAACGCAATTTGCCGCGACAAGTCAGGCCAACCTCGCGCCGAAGGATCGCACCGAGCCGCTCGATGATGCGGCGATCGCGTTGCCACCCTCCGCCGCCTCTTCGAAAACAAGGCTGCCCAACGAGCCTCGCAAGCCACCGGCCGCCGCCGCCGAAGCGGCCGGCCCCTCGCGCTCGGCGATGCCGTGGCTGGCGGTCACATGGGCCACAGGAGGATTGCTTTCGCTCGTTCCGCTCGCGACTGGGCTATGGCAACTGGCCGGTTTACGCCGCCGCTCGCAAGTCGTCGGCGATCATCGCTGGCTAACGCTGCTCGACGAGTTGCGTCGGCAATTGGCCGTCCGTCGCAGCGTGCAACTGCTCCAAGGCGAAGCAGCGCTGGCGCCGTTGACTTGGGGCGCACTGCGGCCCGTGCTATTGGTGCCTTGCGACGCCGGCGCCTGGCCCGACGAGCGGCGACGGTTCGTGCTGCTCCATGAATTGGCTCATGTCCGCCGCTGGGACTGGCTTACGCAACTGATCGCGCATGTTGCCTGCGCCGTGTATTGGTTCAACCCGCTCGTCTGGTTAGCTTCCAGGCAAATGCGGGTCGAGCGCGAGCGCGCCTGCGACGACATCGTGCTGACCTCAGGCGCTCGGGCCAGCGACTACGCGCGCGAGCTGCTCGCGTTGGCGACGGCCCTGTCCCACTCGCGCCCCTCGCTGCTCGCGGTCGTGCCAATGGCTCGCCGGCGCGACCTGGAAGATCGTCTCCGCGGCATTCTCGACAGCCGCCGCAATCGCGCGGCGCTCACCAGGACCGCGGTCTGCTTGGGCGCGGCGCTCGCGGCCGCCGCCTTAGCGCCCCTGGCCATGCTCGAGGCTGCTCCTCTCGTATCGAAGGAGTCGGAGACGGCGGCGCCGAAGCAGGCGCCGCGCGCCGCGCCCGTCGTCGATTTGGGCTCGGCAGGACCGCACGTGGAGGACGTTGACGACGACCCCGCGCCGCCTGCGCTCGCCCAGCTCGAGGCTGGCCAACCCGAGGCCAAGGAGATTTGGGATCTCACCTGGGAAGAGGCCCTTCAGACCGCCTTGGCGAACTCCAAACTGCTGCGAAATCTGGGCGGCCTTCTCTTCACGCCTGTTGTGCAATCAGACCTGAGCCATGCCTCCGGCCTCAGCGCTAAGGACTCGATACAAGACCCCAAGGCCCTGCGCGGCGCGAATGTCCGATTCGTCTTGGCGCGAACCAACAGCGACGTCGCACTGGCTGATTTCAAAGTCGGCGTGCGGAATATGATCAGCGACGTGGAGCGTGCCTATTGGGATGTGTACTACAACTATCGCAACTTGGCGGCGGTGCGGGCCGGCCGCGACAGCGCCTTACAAACCTGGCGCAAGATCTACCCGCGGGAGCAAGGGAACAAGGGGGGCGAAGCCGAGAAAGAAGCTCAGGCGCGCGAACAGTATTTTATGTTCCGCGCCCAGGCGGAGAATTCGCTCCAGCTGCTCTACACGGCCGAGAGCCGGCTGCGATACATGATGGGGTTGGCCCCAACTGATGGCCGTTTGATCCGCCCTGCCGATGAGCCGATTACGATGGAGGTCCGATTCAATTTGAAGGAGATCCTCCCCGAGGCGCTCGACCGCGGCGATCGACGATCGCAAGGCGAGGAACGGGAGTTGGTTCAGGTACTGACCAACGCGGTGCGCGATGTCGACCGCAACTACCAGGTTTCCCAGACGACATTCAACCGTCGCATAGCGGCTGCCAAGCAGGTAGAAGCGATCAAGGCGGGCTATGACGTTGGCACGGTAACGCTCGACATGCTGCTCGACGCCCAGCGCCGCCTGGCCGACGCCGAAATCGGCTATTACCGCGCCTTGGTCGATTACAACATAGCGATCCTGCATGTTTACTTCTTCAAGGGCTCGCTGCTGGAACGCAACGGCATCCTACTGGCAGAAGGCGCCCAAGCTGGTTTCGACGCCCGATAGAAGTGATGGCGCCAAGCGATCGCAAGCGGAAGAAGCCGATTATGTCGACTGACGGCAAAGCTTGTGGAAACCACGCTCCCGAGGCCCACAACTTCCACGGCCGCTCGGCGGCGCGGGCATCGAACACTGAGTTTCGCGCCGAGCGCCCAGGTTAGCCGAACAACTCCATGATCGGCAGGCCCGTGGTCAGCGTGCGCGTGAGTCCGGTGGCGTCTTGCGGATTGCTGATGGGGACGTCGAGGGCGTGGTAGATGGTCGCAGCCAGCTCCTCGGGGCGGACGGGATTGCTGACAGGATATTCGCCGAACTTGTTGGATCTGCCGTACACGCGTCCGCCCGCGATGCCCGCTCCGGCCAGGATCGAAGAGAAACACTGCGGCCAGTGCTGGCGGCCGGGCGGGTCCTGCTTCAGGACGTAGGGCGTGCGGCCGAACTCGCCGGTCACGACAACCAGCGTGTTGTCCAGCATGCCGCGCTCTTTGAGATCGGAAAGCAAGGCGGCCAGCGCCTGATCGAGACGAGGCAAACAGAATCCCATGCCGTAAGAACCATCGCCGAAGGCATTGCCCATGCCCATGTTTCCGCCGTGCATGTCCCAACTGCTGCTGGGCGGGCCGGCTTTGTCGTGCTCGGCTTGCCCGGCCCAACCGTTGACGGTGACAAAGCGCACGCCCGACTCGACCATCCGCCGTGCGAGCAGCAGGTTCTGCCCGAGCGGATGCATGCCATAGCGTTGGCGCACCTTGTCTGGCTCGCGGTGCATTTCGAACGCCTGCCGGCCTTCGGCTCGCGTCATCGCATCGTAAGTCTTCTCGCGCAGGTCGGACCAGTCTTTCACGTTTCGGACCTGATCGAACCTGTCCGACTCCAGCCCGCGGAGCAGCCCCTTGCGGTCGTCAAGCCGCTCTTTGTCGTAGGGGTCGTAGATTTGCGGCGGTTTGAAGTCGGGCATGGCCGGATGGTTGTCGGCCCCGCCGATGAACACCGGCGCATAAGCCGAGCCCAAGTAGCCGCCGATTCCCAGGTTGGGCGCGCAAAACACCGGCGGTCCCACGCACTTGATGATCCACGCATTGGAAACGAAGTTGCGTTTGCTCGGGTGTTGCTTGGCGACGAACGAGCCGATGTAGGGCTGATCGTTCGGCATGCCCTCCTGCACGCGCTTCTCCGACTGGCCGCTGAGCAGGTTGTGCATCGCGTCGAAGTGATTGCTGATCGCACCTGGATGCGACATCGAATTGATCAGCGTGAAGTGGTCGGTGACCTTTGCCAGCTCGGTGTGCATCTCGTTGATGAGCATGCCCGGCACGCGGGTGGCGATGGGCTTGTACGGCCCGCGAAAATCCGACGGCGCGTCGGGTTTCATATCCCAGGTATCGACGTGGCTCGGCCCGCCGCAGAGCAGCACGAAGATGCAAGATTTCTCCGCGGCGACCGCCTTGCCGGAAGCATCGATCTTGTCGCTGCCCATCACGACGCCCGGCATGCCGAGGCTCAGCACGCCCATGCCGCTCGCGATGAGGGCCTGCCGCCGGTTCATTTGGAGATCGTTCATTGGGCAGCTCCTGTAGCCAAACTGGCGGTCAAATTGACCATCCCACGAATTGTAATCGATCGGCCTCAATGACTCCAACTTCCATTGGCCACCCGCGCCGATTTATGGCTCCGGCTTCCGCTTGAACATCAACACGGGCGATTGCCCGGCTGCAGGCCGAATTGCGGCGGTCATTGTTCGTCGAATCGCATCGTCAATGTGTCGCGGACAATTCATTGCTTGGAAATGTCTGGCCCGGAAGCACGTTCGCCCGGACGATTGCTTTCGTACGCCGGATCGGAGGCCGCTTCCGGCAAAGGATCGCTCGGCGGAAGGTCGATCGGGGGAAGATTGGTTGGAGGAGGTTCGCCCGCGCGGATGTTGCTTGAAATCGCATCCAAGAACTCCCGCGGCAGCTCCAGCTTCCAAGAATTCTCATTGGCCTCGATGACGTGCCGAAGCCCGTCTTCCGCCCCGGTAAACTCCGGCCATTGATACACGGGAACCGGATTGAGTCCATCGAGCTGTTCATTCACTTCGAACCGATAAGAAACTGCCCCGACCGGCAAAAATACCTGGCGCTCGTCCGCCGGCAAATCTCGCAGGTCAAGTTCTGGCGCAGACCTGGCGGTCATCGCAGCGATCGACACCGGCAATCCGGTCTCGGCATCAAACTTGATGCTCTGAGCTGGCAGGCTGGCCGTGGCCCACTTTGCCTGTCCGATTTCAATGGGAGCGGCCCGAACTTCCACTTCGATTTTGAACCGCTTCTTTTGCATCCAATCTGGTAGAGGCTTGATCGACATCGACACGGGCGCCTTTTTTGTCCGCGGAGCAGGGCAGACGATGGTCAGCTCGCGCGGTTTCTCATCGCGGATCGACACCGGCCGGTCGGACCATTGGCCGTCGGCAAGTTGGACGCGCAGTTGGTACAGGTCGGGCTCGAGCGAGCGAAAGACGATTTTGTTATGACCGACCCGCTCGGCGCTGCCAGGTTCCGTGCTCCCATAGGGCGCGGGCATGGCGCTCAGCCCCTCTCCGTATTCCCTGCCGTCGCCGCAGGTCAAGCTCACGCTTGCAGGAGACACCGGCGGCCCATCCTCCGTTCCTTGGACGAATTTTAACGTGAGAATAACTGGGGCATCCTGGGAAATTGGACCCGGCGGCATTCCCGGAGGACCGAGCGTTTCTGTGCCAGATTGGGGCGTCGAGGCATAAACCCCCGGCGCCAACTCTGATTCAGCCGGTGCCGCGGAAGAGTTGTATGGGGGCGGCAATTTTGGCTCGGAATATCCACCGACCGGCGCGCCAGCCGTTGCTGCAGGAAGTTCCAGACGATCCAGCTTGGCCGTCAATGCCTGCCGCTGAGCCGCGTCCTCCTGACGGGCTTGTCGTAACTCCGCCAGCAGTTGCGATTGCTGCCAGAAGACGGCGCCGGAAATGAGCATGGCCGTCAAAGCGACCATCCATTGCAAGCCGGACACAATCCGTTGTCTCATGATTCGGCTCCACATGGCCTGCCGCCAGAGGCGGCGGGCGAGTTTCTTCGGATCTCCAAAGCGGTCCAGCGCACGCCGCTGGGCCGCCGCCGCATCGCTATCCTTGAGGACTTCGCGGCGAAAGGCGCACTGCAAGTGATCGGCCAACTCGTCGGCGATATCCGTCCGCAGCGACGAAGGTTCATCGTCGCGAGGTTCCGGCAGTTCGGCGAGAAGGTCGAGTGGAAACATTCAAACCGCCTGACAGACAGGCTCACATGACCGATCGGTGTTGAAAACTCCCATCCCTGTTGTTCTCCGCGCGGTTCCGGTTCGCCCGCCAAGGATCAAGTCGTATGGATCAGGTCGTATGGATCAGGTTGTATGGATCAGGTTGTATGGAATTGCGCTCCCAGCACGCCCTCGACTCCCCTGGCAAACGCCCGCCAGGCCGCCTTCTTCGTTTCCAGCGTCTTCTTGCCCGCGGCGGAGAGGCGATAATACTTGCGCCGCCGGCCGTCCACTTCCTGCCAGGAAGCCACGAGATATTGTTGCTGCTCCAGCCGATGCAGCGCGGGATACAGGCTTCCTTCCTTGAGTTCGAAGTAGCCGTTCGATTCACTCATTACACTCTGCGCAATCTCGTAACCGTACGTCGGGCCATGGGAGATAGCTTCGAGAATGAGCATCTCGACTACTCCCCAAAGCAACCGGGAGTCCATGATCAGCAGTCCTCACGGGCGATACATTGTCCGTCTAGGCACGAAGCATAGGCGGTCGTGGTATCTGAGGTCAAGGGAGATCGCCGATCGTCGCTCACCGGCATTCCGCTGGAATCGGAAGAGTCCAAAAACCTGTCGGACTAAACTGATCCAATATCACTC
>JAICIG010000355.1 GCA_025924495.1 Pirellulales bacterium
AACATTTTGATGAAGTGAATAAGCGCCAAGTTGCGGGACTCAATATCATCTTGGATGATCGGGCTGCTATGACCAGGCGTCAGGTCATGGCCGTTAAACGCTTGAGGTCGAAGCAGCACCTCGCACATCCGCGGACGTCGACAAGCGCGTGATGCGTACTTTCGAGTGGCTCATTGAAAAGCTTCATGTGCAGCACTTCGAAGAACGGCCGTTGTCCACGATCGTGAAAAATACGGAGCGATTACCGTGTCTCCACTCCGAACGCGGAACGAGATTTTCATTGTTAAAGCGTAAAAACCATTTGACTTGGTATGCCACGTGCCATTTCCTATGCGGACCGTCTTGCTCACTGTTAAAGCGAGCGGAATAGCTCGTAGCGGGCCAGAAAGGGCACGGCGTCTAGCACATGAAAGATCGATTCCAGCAACTCGCCCAGCGCGTCAAGTCGTTGCGAGAAAAGGTGCAGGCGCTTGAATCACAATTACCTAGCCTGACAGAATACCTCGAGACGGTGCTAGGCGAGATGGCGCTTATTGAATCGCAACTCGTGGAACTAACAGGCGACGAAGAAGAATAATTCACGGCCTTACGCTTCGAGCGAGACTGCACGAAGTGTGCGGTAGTCGCACGCTTCGTGCTTCAAGAGCCAGGCCATGGTCGACCAATCGGGAAATCTGGCCTGCAGCATATACATCAAACAAGAATCCGATCCGCGCGTACATCGCCGACTCGCCTGAAACTTGGAATTTGCCCAATCGCGACCTGCAAGTCATCCGAAATCGCCTGCAACAGCGGCGCCGTGTCCTTCGATTTTTTGCTAACCCTACGGATTCCCCGCTGCACTGCAAGGAGGTCGATGCAACGACCCGCCGAACTTGGCCCGCTGGGCCAAGAGGCGCAATCACGCGATGTTTGCGTGTGCACGGTGGACGAGAAGATGAGCCTGTTGGCCCAGGGCCAATGTCGCCCGCATGAGGCGCCTGCCCCGCCTCATGCGGGCTTTTTTCGTCGCGCCAGGGGAGATTTTGACCTTTGATGATGTCGGCACGTGCTAGGATGATAGCCATCCGCTGAGCCAACTTTTTGGCTGCCTCCGCTTTGGTCGCATCCTCTAAGCTGCCCCTCAAGGAGGCTTGCGATCATGCCGAATCCAAACTCGACTCTCAAGTTCGATGCCGAGTACCCCAGCGCCTTCGTTCATTTCACGACGGAAGACGGGTTTATGAAGGGGCAGGTCGCCCGGACGAATGTGTCTATTGCGAGGGGCCCGCAAACTGGTTCAACAAGGCTCTGGGGCTCTACTTCTGCTGTCGCGATTGTTGCACGCTCTACGTGGCCAAAGAAGCCGCTCGGCAGCCCTAGCTCACTGGGCCAGCCGCTGTGGCGACGGTTATCGGCGTCTAAGGGCCAGACGCCTCGAATAAAAGAGCCAAGGTTTACATAGGGGGCATGTCTTTGCTGATCACCCATCACCCGCGAGTACTTATATGCCCCCCCCGCCCAAACCAGATGTCGCAACCGAGCTCGATAAAAACACAGCGGCCCCGGTGCAGCCCTCGATCACGGTCGATGATTCGCACATCGTTGCGTCGTATGCCAACTTTTGCCGCATCACGGGTACGCCGGAGGAGCTGATTTTCGATTTCGGTCTTAACCCGCATCCATTCACGGCCTCTGCGGATGCAATTGTCATTACACAACGGATCTCCACGAACTTCTTTACGGCCAAGCGAATGGCGCATGCGCTGCAGATGACGCTTGAACGACATGAAGCGGCTTTCGGAGTGGTTGAGCCGGACGTAACGCGTCGAGCCATGGACGCGCAGTTTCCGCATGCGCGCGAGTAAGGTTCGGCACTACGATTGACGCGGTTAGATCGCGGCCATTGCTGATTTGGAGGCCATCCTGCCGCGCCGCGGCCGGCCCAATGGGTTAGTTTGTCAGTCGGCCCGCCGTCGGCTGCTCGTCATAGGCAGCTTGCTTGGCGCGATGGTATGAAGGAAAGGATGACTCAAAACGAGCTGCGCCACGAGTGCCGCCGCAGGCCAAGTACTGGTTCGAGCGCGGCTTGCCGCCAGAAGCCCTGAATGATCCAGCGTGCAAGGCGCATTCGGGAAACTGGCCGCGTTGCCAGGCGCCAGCCCGGCGCGCGTGGCGCCCGGCCTCGATCTGGCGATGTTCGACGGCGGCGAGTTCCAGCAATTTCGTGCCCGCTGAGGCGCTCTATCACGACCCGAAAATCGAGCCGTAGTGCGCGAATAGAGTTCCTTGCTTTAATCAGCTGATCGTGTGACAATGTACGCGTTAACCCATCGCGGCAGTTTGGATGGATTCTGATTTGTCGCTGTTCGGATGACTAGTTGAAGAGCAACCCGACTTGTGTCGGAGGGCTCGTCTAAGAGTAAACCGGCGCGGCGGAATGCATTCGGGCGTTCTGCCGCGTCGGCTTTTTATTGAGTTCGCTGATAGTTCGATTCACCGGGGCAAGTCGCTCAGCCCTGGCCTTTTGGCAGTTTCTCGCTCGACTGGGAGGGGCGGAACTATTCTTTCGTCAGCGCCGAGACGCGGCGCGAATTCGAAAAACGGCACGCGACGGTCGCGTTGCCAACAAACGATCCAGCAACGCCGCCGCCGAAGGCTGCGTCACTTTAGAGCAAGTCGCCTTGGCAAAGTTGAATTCGGACTCGTCGGTGAAGATTGACGAAGAAAAACGCCGCTTGGCTGGCCATTGGGGCGCGGCGGCCCCCGGTGCATTGAAATTCGCGTCGCGAGACCGCTTTCTACCCGAATTGCGGCGACAGGTTGACCAGTATTTCGCCAATAGCGGCCGTCGGCCTCGCGATTGCCCGGCCATGTATCTGAAAACGGCATTGATTCTGGGTTGGCTAGGAGCTTCGTACGTCGCCTTGGTGTTCTTGGCCGCAAGCTGGTGGACGGCGCTGCCGTTGGCGATTGTGCTTGGCCTGTCGATGGCGGCGGTCGGATTCAACGTGCAGCACGACGGCGCTCATCAGGCCTACTCGAGCCGCAGGTGGGTCAACAGGCTGATGGCGACAAGCCTCGATCTGCTAGGCGGAAGCTCTTACGTCTGGGACAAGAAACACAATTCGGTCCATCACAGTTACACCAATGTCACGGGGCACGACGACGATATCAACATCGGCTTCTTCGGCCGGTTGTCGCCGCACCAAAGACGCCTGCGTGTTCACCGCCTGCAACATTTTTACCTCTGGGTGCTGTACGGGTTTCTGCCCATTAAGTGGCAGCTCTATGACGATTTTCGCGACGTGATGCTTGGCCGAATCGGCGGGCATCGGATGGTGCGGCCCAAGGGCTGGGATTTGATTGTCTTCATCGCCGGCAAAGCAGCCTTCTTCTCGTTGGCCTTTGTCGTCCCACTGATGCTGCACGCGGTCTGGCCGGTATTGCTGTTTTATGTCGTGACGTCGTTCGCCCAGGGAATCGTGCTCAGCACCGTATTTCAAGCGGCACACTGCGTGGAAGGAGCGGCCTTTCCGTCACCGCGGTCCGATAGCGGACGGATGAGCGCCGCGTGGGCCGTGCACCAGGTGGAGACGACCGTCGACTTCGCGCACCGCAATCGGCTGCTATCGTGGTTCATCGGCGGCCTGAACTTCCAGATTGAACACCATCTCTTCCCTCGCATCTGTCACGTTCACTACTCGGCTCTGGCGCCCATTGTGAAGGCGACGTGCCGGCAGTTCGGGGTACGATATCTTGCACATGACACTTTTCTGGCCAGCACTGCCTCGCATTTTCGCTGGTTGCGATCGATGGGCATGCCGGAGAGCGAGGACCAAAGCGATCGCTGCAGCCCGGATCGTCGTGGAGCCCCAGAAGTAACTGTGCCGAGTGCGGGGATTGGCGCCCAGCAGGAATACGCCTGACGGCCGCCTCCCGTTCGGACGCGCTGTTGCCGCTTGGCGTGAGCGGAGATCTCGCCCACAAAAAGATCTTCCCAGCGCTATATGCAATGGCGAAACGGAGCGTCTTTAAAGTCCCGACATCGGCGTCGCCTTCCCGCAGTGGAGTCTGGCAGCAATTGCGGC
Source organism: Pirellulales bacterium (assembly GCA_025924495.1). Next base: position 4,071 of record JAICIG010000355.1, read on the forward strand.
GATGTTGAAAGATTAGTCGCCTAGCGACGACAGGCTGTAGCCCGGCGGCGCAAGCCCCGGGAAGGTTCGCGTCGCGAAATTCATCGTCAGTCCCGCAGGCACGGCAGGCGGCAATGGCTTTCTTTCGCCCCTGCCAGGATTGGAAGACGATATTTTAGGCTGATGGGATCCAGGGACTGGCGCCCTTGGCTACATCCTGCCGGCGCTACGCGGCGGGTTCGCTCGAGAACCCAGACATCCATCCTTTGCATTCCCGGCCCGGGCAGGCTTTGCAGTGCCAGATGGCATCGCCGCCCGTGCGAGCGACGATTCAAGCGGGGACGATGCCGGGATAAAATCTGGGTGTCTGGGTTTGCTCCCCGGCAGATTTTTTACTCAACCCGAGGCCGCAAGCCTCCAGGCTGAAGAATGGACGCCTGCCAATTCCTGAAAAGGACATTCGCGACACACTGTGACGGATAGTCTAGATGGACTTTAATGTCGAACCCTTAATAGGTGCGGGGCAACTAAGGTTTGGAATGTCTCAGGACGAGATTCGGCGGCAAATGGCATCTCCTTACAAATCGTTTTTGAAGTCTTTGTCGTCAAAGATGCCAACCGACTCGTTTTTAGAGGACGCGGTGCACGTGTTCTATACCGACGGAGGCAACTGCGAAGCTATAGAATTCTATGCCCCGTCTCGCGTGATGCTGAAATCCAGAAATCTTCTGGGAGTTCCCTATTCAGAAGTTAAGTATTTGGTGTCTGAATTAGACGAAAATCTCGACGAAGACTCGGCTGGCTTTAGCTCTCATCTCCTCGGAGTCGCTGTCTACGCACCCTCTTGCGAAGAGTATCCAGACGATCCAACCGAATCGGTCCTGGTGTTTAAAAAGGGATATTATGACGGCTGAGGCGCGCGCTGTGTACTCGGAAGTGCCGAATTGAAATGACACGAGTGCCCAAATATCCGTTCCTGCCAAAGAACCGAAGCGTGTATGGCTGATGCGTCTTCTTTAAGAGCATTTCTCGACAATTGCGTCGAACCGTACGAGTCGGAGCCTCGGCTCACATGATCGGTAGCCGTATCGTGCTTGGGCCGGACAAAACGATCCAGCGAAGGTGAAAGGAACCAATAAGTCCCGTTGTTCGCGATGCCTTTTCTTTCAATGCGCGGTTCCCTGCCTCGCCGCCTGAAGCTGCGCCGGTCCGCCGTTCTTTCCGTTCACGCACTACGGCTCGATTTTCGGGTCGTGATAGAACGCCTCGGCGGGCACGACCTGCAAATCGGATAAGCCGAGCAACGACCAACGGAGACAGACGTCGGCATTGGCGGTGTAGTCGTTGTATTCGACGCTGAACGGCTGAAGTTGATCGGTCAGTTCCACCTCGGCCTGTTCATCGCCGGCGCCGCGGTCCCAATGGTCGATGATGAGCTGATTGTTGATGCGCACCCGAATGCTGTCGTCGCTGTTGGTTTTGATCACATACTTGCCAGGCAGCGGGGGCTTGATCCAGCCGGTCCAACGCAAGGAAAAATAATCGCCCGGCACGGCCGGATGCGGCGAGCCAAAACCGAATTGGTGACAAATCTGGGAGTCGACCCGGCGGGCGCGGAATTGCTGAAAGTCGCCGCCGTCGAACATCGCCAGATCGAGGCCTGGCGCCACCCGCGCCGGGCTGATGCCTGGCAGCGCGGCCAGTTTCGCGAAGGCAGCCTTGCGCGCCGGATCAGCCAGGACTTCTGGCGGCAGGCCGCGCTCGAACCAGTACTTGGCCTGCAGCCGGCACTCTTGGCGCAGCTCGCCGGCCTGCGCGTCGGCTTCGGCGAGCCAGGCGTCGACCAGCGCGGCACGCTTCGCCTGGTCTTGATCGGCTTCGGCTTCCAGCCGGGCGATCTCGGCCAGCCGAGGTTCGGCCGAACGGACCAACAGCGGCAGGCCCCGCCGCCAGTCGCCTTGAAGCAGGCACAAGTCGAGACCGGCGGTTCGGTTGGCGGCGGCATCGTCGGGCTGCTCATGCAGCTTTTCCATCAACTGGGCAACCCGCTCTTGCGCGTCCTGACGGCGCCGCACGGCGCCTTGCCGCTGTTCGGCCGATTTCGTCAGGTCATGGTTGCGCGTACGGCGCCCGGCGGCAGCCGCCAGCGCCGCGAACTTGCGCGACTCTTCGAATCGCTGGGCGGCCAGCGCGCGATCCGAAAGCAGCAAGGCTTGCAAAGCGAGCGTCCAATTCTGCTCGGTCGAGCGGGCTTTAGTCAGCGATTGGCTCACGGCAGCGAGCTTTTCGGCCAGCAGGTCGATGCGAAATTCTGCGCCGATCTTGTCGAGCGCGTCGCAAGCGAGCGGAACATCGCCCAACTCGATCGCTCGGCGGCCGGCCTCGCGCCAAAGCGTATAGCGCAAGGCGGGATTGTCGGCCGTCTGCCCGCCTGCATCGTAAACCTTTCGCGCCGCCGCCAGCCGTTCGGGCGCAGTTTTGGCCCCCTTCCATTCAGCGTCATACTCCTTTTCCACTTGCTCGTTTGCCGCCGCCAGTTCCTTTTCGCTCGGCACAGGCAGGCGGTCCTCGGTTGCCGGCGCGCCAATGAGATCGCCGAGCGAACGCTGCGCCCCTGCAGGCGCTGACGCCGTCTTCGAAGGGTCGGCCAAATCCGACGCTTGCGGCGGCAGCGGCCGCAGTTCGAATTTCCTCACAAGAAACTGCGTATACCAATCGCCTAGAAAAAGACCCAGGGCATCGGGCACGTCGCAAGAGAGCCAGAACCGCCGGGCGTCGCCGCGCCAATCGATCAACGTGCGATCTTCACAGGCGATGTGCACGCTGCCAGGATGCACCGTGCAGATCAGCTCTCGCGGGCGGTCGTCGACAAACAAGCGGCCCTTGGTGGTCGACTCGTTCTGGTCGGCCTCTTTGCCATCAAGCCCGTGCAGCCCTTGCACCTGGCCGGACCAGCCATCGAGCAGGGCGACCGTTTGGCGCCCATCCACGATCAGCCCCACAAACAGCGCGTTATCGCCCGACTTGCGTTCGACCACCAGTCGCAATTCATAGTCGTCGGGCGGCATCACCGGAACGCCCAGACGCGATGCATCTCCGCCCGGCGACAGCAGGCCTTCGTCGCTGAGTTGCCATTCGCCGGTCGCCGCATCGAGCTGAATGTCGATCTGCTTGAGCAGGTCCACCACCTCGCCGGACTCAACGACAGTCGGCGCCGGTTCGGGTTCGAGCGGGGCGACTTCCAGTCGAGTCACTCGCCAAGGCGTCGCCAGACCGCGCAAGACAACCGCCGGCGCCGCCGACGCTTGCGTTTCGGCAAGCGCCGACAGGCGCGCCGGATCGCCGCGCCAATCGACCACGACGCGTCCATTGCAGGTGGCATAAATACTCGACTCGCGTACGGCGCAGCAGACAACGCTCGGCTGCCCGCGCTCGAAGAACGTCGCACGCCGAGCCGTCGGGTTATCCGGCCCTGACGCGCCATCGACCAACTGCAAACCGCTGATGGCGCTGCCCCAACCATCGATCACCAGTTGCACCTGTCGCTCGCCGACCGGCAAGGTGATGCCCACGTCATTGGCCAGCGGCTCGGCGGCGAACTCGACTCGCAGCAAGTAGTCGGAAGTAACTCCGGCCGGGATGATCAGATTGCCCACGGCGCCCGCCGGAGCGACAAGCGCGCCAGCCTGTTTATGCCAGGCGGCTCCCGCCGAATGATGTTCGAGATCGGCGGCGGCGATCAAGTCGGTCGGTTGGCCGGCGCGCGGCGCGGGCCGGGCATCGAGCACGAATTCCTGGCCGTCCCAAGCGTGCGCGGCAAACTGGCCCTCGGCAGTCCGATATCGTACGAAGAGCGCCTTTCTGCCGCCGGGCGCCGGGTCGGCGCCAAGCATCCGTTCCACGCGCACCGCCAGTCGGTCCCCATGGAGCCAGCGACTCAAGCGCGGCAGCATGTCGACCCACATACTGCCGGCGCCGTATCGCGCTTCGAGCAATTCCAGACCCGCCGTCGAAGCTTTACCGGATGTGGCCGCGTGTCCGTCCAGAAAGATAAATTCGCCATCGGCGAATTCCGCGGTCTGCTCATCGCCGCCCGCGGCGCGATAGCTGATGCGTAGTCGCTTCACTTCGCCGAACGCCGGATCGGGAATGCCGAGGAAGAAGCTCCCCCAAGCCGTGGCGATCAGCCGCTCGTCATGAATCAGCGATCGCAAGCGCTCGGCGACATCCTGCCAGTGGTCGTCTTTGCCCCATTGTGCCGCGACGATCTCTAGTTTCGCTGCCGGTTGTTCGGACTGCCTGATTGGCGGAGCAGGCTTCGACGCCGCGCCCGCGCCGGCGCCCGACGGGGCGGCGGTTGCAGCCTTATTGTCGTGCTTTAGATCTGTCGGGGGGCGCTGCGCCAAAGGTTGAACAGC
>JAICIG010000356.1 GCA_025924495.1 Pirellulales bacterium
GATCGGCAGGATCGTTTTGCACCAAGGGCTCCAGCGACAAGATTTCCACGGCATATTGAGTTAACTCGGCGCTGCGATTCAAATGCGCGGCCGCCTGCTCGGGCTGCCCCGATTTCTGAAAAGCCTGTCCTAACTTGTAGTGCGCCTCTTTGTTGAAGGGCTGGGCTGCAACTACCTGACTGAGATCTTCGGCCGCTTCGCTAAATCTCGCCAGATCAAAGTAGAGAATTCCTCGCAGCATGAGCGCGGAAGATGTCGGCGATTTCGAGACTAGACGCTCGACCTTGCGGAGCGATTCTTCTGTTTTGCCTTCGAGTCGACAAAGGTAGGCGTCTTTGAGCACGATGTCGTCGGCAGGCTGTTCTCCGACCAAGAGCCGGTCCATTTCCTTCCTTGCTTCCCCGATCTCGCCCGCATCCATTAAGACGCCGGCAAGTTCCGTGCGGGTCTCCTGCTGTTCTCGTGCATTCAATTCGCGGCGCAGCGCTTCTCGGTAGGCGCGCGCGGAGGCCAAGGGATCTTTCTGCTTCCGATACAAACGCCCTTCAACCAGCCACGGGAACGGATCATCAGAGGCGATTCCGGCGAGTTGCCCGCAGTGCTCCAGAACTTCATCCGGTGAAGACTCATCGAGTTCCAAGGCAATTAACTGGTGTAATACCTTCGCCTGCTGCGACCCTGGACGGTTGGCTGCAACGAGCGTCATCAGCGCCAGTTGCCGTTGCCCGGCTGTGTGCGCTTTTTGCGCCAACAGTAACAGCTCGCTCGGCGAACAGACGGACTTATCGTCGATCATGCTGAATAGGCCCAATGCCTCATCCCAACGCCCCATCGAGCCAAGCGCGCGGCATCGCAGCAATTGCGCCTCCGGATAGTTTCCGCCGGCCGCCTCGACGCTTTGTTCGAGTAAGCGATCTGCCGTCTCAGGACGCGACAAGATAATTTCGGTCGCCTCGTCGAACAATTGGCGCGGCCGTTCATGGCGCCAATACAAAGCCGCGGCGCCGGCAAGGGCAATTCCCGCCAGGACGAGAAGTCTTATTCTCGGAGCGCGGGTTCGCTGCGGGGACTTCGGGCGGCGGTCAGGGGCGTTCACCTTCGCCCTCCACGAGCACATTCGTCTGTCCCGGCGAGAGTTGACGAAAGATTTCGCGCCGCTTGCCGGGCCAGACGACTTCGACTTCACCCGGCCAATTCTCTGAAACGGGAAAGACGATTCGCGGGTCGAACTGCGACAAGTAGCCGGCGCCGCTGTGCGCCCAGCGAACCAGCTCGCGACCTGCGTCGCGCAGGACGACCTTGGCTCCGACTGCATCGCGGTCGCACCTGGTCCCTTGCAGCTTGAACCGCGCCCACCGGGCGGGCGGCAGCAGATTTCTAAGCACGCTGACGCGCTCGTTCTGGTGAACGATGACCAGGTCGGGCGCTCCGTCATTGTCCAAATCGCCTACGGCGGCGCCTCGCCCCGGATGCGGCGAGCTGAAGTAGTCGCCTCCCAAATGGCTGACGTCTGCAAAAGCCTTCCCGGCCCGATTGTGAAACAAGAACGCGGGCTGTCGGTAGGGCGAGCGGCCTTGGCGATAGAAGACATGGCCGTTGATGACGAACACATCGAGCCAGCCGTCCGAATCGAAATCGGCGAATCCGGTTCCGAAGCCGACATAGGGCTTGCAACGGCCGGCAAGTCGGGCGACGACCGTGGCGTGCGTGAAGGCGCCATGGCCGTCGTTGCGGTAGAGCGAATTGTCTTCCATCTCGAAATTCGTCACCCAGAAGTCGCCTAAGCCGTCGCCATTATAGTCGCCAAAGTCGACGCCCATGCTGCCTTCGGGAGCGCCATACTCGTTGAGAGCGACGCCCGAGAGAGTGCCGGCCTCGGTGAATTTCAAATCGGGACCGCCGAGATAAAGCCGATTGGGCAAGACATCGTTGGCAAGATAGAAGTCAAGCCATCCGTCGTCGTTGACGTCCGCCGCGACGACGCCAAGGCCTTTGCCCAATTCGTTAATTCCAGCTTGATGCGAGATGTCTTCGAATCGGCCGCCGCCTCGATTGCGATACAGGCGGTTTGCCGCCGCGGGGTACATCTGCGGCGGGCAAACGTCGCGCACGCGTGGATTCATCGTTCCGCAGAATTCGTCCTCGGCGGGGGTCCAATCAAGATAATTGGCGACGAACAGATCGGGCCAGCCGTCGCGATCGACGTCGCCCCACGCAGCGGCCGTGCCCCAGCCGTTGCCGGCAACGCCGGCTTTCTCGCCGACTTCCTCGAAATGGCCGCGGCCGTCATTGCGAAACAAACGGTTACGGCCGTAGCAGGTGACGAACAGATCGGAAAATCCGTCGCGGTCGAAATCGGCGACCGTACAGCCATGCGAGTAATCGCCTGGGGCGGACAAACCGGTTTCCTGCGTGACGTCAACGAACTTCCCGCTTCCGTCATTGCGATAGAGCCGTGAGGGAAGCCCCTCGATGGTCAGCGGAGACGCCGATATTCGTCCTCCGCCAGAAAAAAACAAATCGAGATCGTCGTCGTTATCGTAGTCGATCATTGCCACGCCGCCGCCAACTGTTTCCAAAATGGTGAACTGTTGGCTCTCTTCGCCGTTGCGATAGGAGAAATCGATGCCCGAACGCGCGGTGACATCGACGAACCAATCGCCCTGACGGGACGCGCTGGAAGCGCGGCCGGCAGCCTGAGCGTCGTTTAGCGACGGGAAAGCTTGGGAATCCGCCGGTTGCGTCACGGAGGCTGGTCGCTTCCGCCCGACAGAAGACGAATCTGCATCGGACCGGCCACAGCCGTAAGGCAGCCCTACGGCAAACAAGTAACATAACAGACTGCGGATTGCTGTCTTCACCACTCTAGGAACTTAGGGCCGACAGAAAACAGAACGCCCTGATCCTATCCTAGAGGGAAACGTCGGCGTTCACCAGGATATGAACGCTGTAGTTGCTTCGTCGAGGGTCAAAGATCCGTGAGATCAACGTTTATCTCATTATCGCCTTCGACGACTTCGCGCGTTTCCGGCGTTGTCGCCGGATTTTGATATCGTTTCGGCAACGGAGACAGGGATGCGCCCATGCCATTGTTGTCCGCCGCCTTTTTCGACGCTTCCATCGCTTCGTCCGGCGACAGTTCTGGCCCCGTTTTAGGCGGGACGACAATCACCTTGTATTTGCCGACCGGCACTCCGCCACCCTGGGGCGACGACAAGCGATAGACGCCATCGGAGTCGATGACTGCGGAGGCGGAACCGCCGCTATCGCTGATGAAGCTAACCAAGGCCCCGGGGACAACGGGGCCCGTGTTGTAAGTCACCTTGCCATGCACGGTCCCCTGTGGACCGCTAGGCCCGCCTTTACTGCAACCAAACAAAGAGAGCGTGGCACCGCTGAGTATCGCTATCGGCAGCCAATTACGAGACCAGGAGACGCTCCCTTTCCACGCCCTTTTCTCTGTCCTGAATTTCATTGAAAATCCTGCTGTCAGACCGGGTCAGATAAGAAACCGTCAGTAGAACGAGCGACCAGACTACGGCAGCGCCGCCGTCGCTCCATCGTCGCGAGTCACTAATTGTTTCAGGATGACGAGGTCTACGTTATTCGGCAGGAATGCAACATGGGCATCTGCGAACAGCAACACCGATCCGGCGGGATGGGCGGAAAGCAGAGGATGATTGGAACCGTGATTGTCCTGAATGCCGGGAAGCGAATAATTGTTGGTTCCGGGCTGATACATGATTGTGGTGAGATTGAACGCGCGTTCTCCGCCGTAATTCCCTGCGGAAAGCGTGCCGCCCGAGCCAGTGCCCATCGTCCAGCCATGAGGATATCCCGGTTCGATGTGCCTTCGTGTTGGCGTCCCGGGCGTGGCTAGATTATCCCAGGCCCAGTCGGAGATCTCTCCCACCGTGGCTACGTTCGACGAACCGTCGGTTGCCTGCGCCAAGGTAATTGTTTCGTTCGGCACGAGCATGCCGCCGCCGGCAATGATTCCGGAGTTAACGCCGCCCGCCACCCCCGAACTCGTGCAACACGAACAACAGACTCTCGTTCGCGTCTCGGAAAAACGGGGCGGGTCGGTGACGGCCCCGCTGATGCCCGTGTAATGGCTCTCAAAGTACGGCGAATTAAACAACGGCAGGGGGCTAGAGGGACAAGTGAGGCCTTGGATCTGTATGTTGCCAACGGCAGCAAGGACATTCGCATTGCCGCCCAGGTAGCCATTGTTAGGGCCGTTCATGTCATACTTCTGATATAGCGCAGTCTGCTCCATGAACGGCAGCAGTCCTACGTAGAAGGACGGACCCCAGCCTTGGACTCTTACCCCGAAAGGAAATGTCTTGTTCTGGTCGTTATAGTTTTGCAGCGCCAATCCGATCTGCTTCAGATTATTGGTGCACTGCGAGCGACGGGCGGCTTCCCGCGCTGCTTGGACGGCCGGCAACAATAGCGCAATCAAAATGCCGATAATCGCGATCACCACCAGGAGTTCGACAAGCGTAAATGCCGCACGGCGTCGCTCGTCGCAAGTGAATTTGATCGCGGAGCGCATTGACGTCCTCTCGATAGTTCCGCTTCTCATGAACCGCCTCTTCAGCTGAAAAGATGTGTTACTGAAAGAATATAATGGGGAGAACAGCCATCACTATTGAGTTCATTCTCAGCGATGTCAATTCGAATATTCTGAAAAGACGCAGCGTCGCAGGTCGTGATAAAATAAAAGTTTTCGAGAATATAATCCGACTAAAGGAATGCAGCCTCAATCGCTGCCAATGACACTCCGCGATTGATTGATCCGACGGGCGTCCGCGGAAGGAGGGAGCCATATCCAGCAGCGACGGATCATCGTCAACTCCAAGCAATCAGCGGCGAAAAAAACCATCTCGCTGGCGTCTGAAACGCGGAAGTTACTGGACCACCGACACCTCCTTCACTGAATCGTCGAGAGCTTCGCCAAGCGCGAGAATCTCAATGTGGCCAGCGCTCAGTTAGCGGCATGCGGCGATTATGCAGACACACTCGACTGTTGAGAATTGGGACAATCGAGCCTGAACTTATCGAGCAAGCCGGCGGGGTTAAACTTATGTCGAATCCGCCCATCCGTGTGCCTCTTCGGAGTCCGGCGGTAATGTATCGCACGAATGCCTGTCATGCCGCTTGAGAACAACGCCCTCAGCGGCTTTAGCGACGGCACGCCCTCGCAACGCGTCAGAACCAGTCGGTCGTGGCGCGATCCAGCCGTTTCGCGGATTGCGCGATGAAAGGCCACAGTCGCGCGGACATGAATGCCTGGTTTCGCGCGCATTTCCAAATATTCCAAATAATTGTTCGTTGGACCGACGTCGCGTAACTTCCCGCCAAGCACTGGTTTCCAATCGCCGCCGCAATACAAGGCCGCCCGTTTTTCAATCGTTGCGCTATGGTGTGGCAAGCGAATTGCATTAAGGGGGATCAACAAATGCCGAGCGTCGGGAATCGCTCGCCGCTCGGCGCAGCAAATCAAACAGGACCCTTGGAATATGAGGACATGCCATGAATCTGAATGAAGAAACTGTTGGCCCCGATCAGGAAGTGGCGGAAGGCGCGGAGCGGCACGGAAAAGTCGGCTGGGCCGTGTTATGGTTGCTAGGCGTGCCGCTGCCCGTCTTGCTAGTGCTGTACTTCTTGACCGGCGGCGGCTGCAACGGCGGCTGATTTGCCGTTAACAGCCGAACAAGTTCGTCGCTTCTGGCGACGTTCGATCGTTAACAACAAAGATTTCGGGCTAAAGCCGGGCAGAGAAGAAATAGAACGCTGACAACCGCTCGCTCGTTGGGACCTTCCGGCGAACGAGCGGTTTGCTTTTTGAGCGATTGAAAAAGCGATCGCATGGCGAATGATGGCCGCTTTATAGAGCTGCTAACCGTGCTTGCGCCCCAGCATCCGATCAAGCGCATCGGACGTCTGGTAGACGAGCGCCTCGGGGTAGTGCTGGAACGGATGGAAGTATTCGAACGTCAGATAGCCCCGATAACCGACCTTGTCAAGCGCCTCGATGACGGCGGGCCAGTTCGTGGTGCCGTCGAGCAGCGTACGGAAAGTGTGCAGGTTGAACTCGTGCGTTCGTTTGTCCCACTCCTTGAAGTGGATATTCTTGATCCGCTTGCCGAGCATGGCGACCCAGTGCTCGGGGAACTGGTATTCCATAATGTTGCCGGTGTCGAAGTGCACCTGCACGTGTTTGCTGCCGAAGCCGTCGACAAAATCGATCATTTCTTGCGGACTGAACAGGAAGCCGTTGGCGAAGATGTTCTCCATGTTCAAATACACGCCCGATCGCTCCGCATCGGGCGCCAACTCGCCAATGGCGGCGCGAGCGCGCTGGAGACAAACGTCGTTGGGCACCGGCTCGACCCCTTCCAGCCAGGGAATGTAAACCGCGCCCGGCACGACCAGCAAGTTTTCGGTTCCTAGCAAGCCGGCCGCCTTAATCATCTGTCGGGCCAATTGCAAACCGCGCTTCCGCCGCTCGGGATCGTTGTGAGTCAGCGAATAAGGCCAGTACAAGAACGAGCAAACGCCGCTGATGGCAATACCGACCTTATCGGCCAGCTTGCCGATGGCTTCGATCTCGGCGGGCTTCGATTCCGCCGAGAGCTCGCCCTCTAAAGCGAAGTTCACCTCGACGCCGTCAAAGCCCGCATCCTTGGCGAGCCGAAAACAATCTTCCAGCGACATCTGCTGTGGGTATGGAAACGCCCACAGGTTGATCGATTTTTTCATCTCAAAGCGGCGGTGCGCCGGCTTCGCTTTCCGCGGCTGGGGCCTGGTGGAATCCGAATCGGCCTCGGCGGCGTGCAGCAAGCCTTGCGCGGCCAGAAACGCCGCACCAAAGGCGGTGGTGTAACCGAGTAGCTCCCGGCGGTCCAACCGCGGCGTTTGCTCGGCGGCAGGCGCCGTCTGCTTGTTCTGCGAGGAAGAATGCGACATGGCGATTGTCTCGTTAAACAGGGACTCGCAAGGGAAGAAACCGAATCGGCAAACGGGCCATCTCCCGCAACATCCATAGACTATGCCCCATCATAGCGACTCTTGCTGGGAAAAGTCGCGTCTTGGATGTTAGGAGGCGGTCTTGTTGTAAAACTCGTCGGAGCTGACGAGTTGGGCGATGACCTGCTCGTCGCGGACGCCATGCGTCAATTGATTAACCGCGAACGCCTGTCCGGCGCTGTCTGGCGCACGCTCCAAATACTGCGAGTACCACTGCCGCGTCAGATCCTGCTGGTGTTCGGCGCTGCCGAAAACGACGGCGGCCGCCTCAGTGCGGCTGTGCCCGCTGGCCAGGAACTGTCGCAACCCGGTGAGACCGACCGGATCGGGGGCGCGATGAAAACCATCCTCGAACAGCGCATTGATAAAACCGTCGGTCGTGCTGCCGCCCCGAGTGGAGAAGTACTCCGCCGAACCGACCAGAATCGCGCCAACTTGCTCGCGCGTGCCGCCGGCATTCAGGATGCTGACGCTGCCAGCGAGACCTACCGGGTCGGCGGCTCGATGCAGATAGCTTTGAAATAACGACTGGACGACGCCAATCCGATATTCGAGGCTGGCCTGGATTCCACTGGCGACCGCCGCGCGGCTGGCGCCGGCGCTAAGTTGGCCGTCCCAAAATGCCATGCCCGCCGCATCAACCGGGCGGCCAAGCAAGTCATGGAACAGCTCCGAAATATAACGCTGATTGGCCGTGCCGCGCGTGCCGTCGGGCAGCAGCGACTCTTGCACCTGAAACGCCGCCGCACTCGATACTCCGCCGCCCGGCGTTGGGTTGAAAACGGTGACTGCCAGCGATCCCTCGTCGCTAACCAGGCCTGCTGGAATGACTGCCGTCAACAGCGCGCTGTTGATAAACGTCGTCGTCAACGCCGTGCCGCCGAGCCGAACGACGGCGCCGTTGACGAAGTTCGCGCCATTCACGGTCAACGTCAGGCCGGTATTCTCGGGCGCTCCCGTCGGATTGATGTTGGAGAGCGTCGGCGCCGGGTTGGCAACCGGCAGCGAAGCCGAGAATTCCGACGTATTGTTGTTGGCATCGGTCGCCGTGGCGGCAACGAACTGGCCGTTTGCCACGGTGACCGGAAGGATGGCGTTGAACGTGCCATTGCCGCTGCCGTCGGTCGTCACGCTGGTAAATCCTAGAAACGTCTGGCCTTCGCCGTGGCCCGTGCCGCTGGCCGTGGGACTGCTGAAGAATTCGATGCGAAAGCTCGTGTTGGGCGAGCTGTTGATTGTGCCGCTGATCGTCACGTTGTTCGGGCCAGGCGTGACGGAACTGAGCACCGGAAAGTTCTGCAGATGATTAGGTCCTGTATGCGGCCCGCCTGAAGTATTCGCGGTTATGCCGTCGTCGGCTGGGAAAGGAAGTTGCGTCGACAGATCGATGCCCAACTCTGCGGCCGGATTGCTGCGA
>JAICIG010000357.1 GCA_025924495.1 Pirellulales bacterium
GAATAGACTTCCAGTAGCGAAGAAATCGGCCTTTATTAGCAGTTCCGATACTTGCCACTTGTCTGGCGCCCGCCTCCCCCTTATTATTGCGGGGAGCGAAGAGCGTGGCCGGGACCATGACTCTTCTTTCAAACGCACCAGCGGGTCAGCCAATAGAGGCCGTCGACGTTTGCGGGCAAGCAACGTCTCCGGAAAGCGCGAGCGAAATTACGCGCTCATGGCGATGTAAAACGTCGGCATTAACTGGTGGAGAACGTCTCTCTTTCGATTTTTCTGAACTTTGCGCTGTACGGCGGATTTTGGCGCACTTCTGCAGCGTCTAAACGGCGGCCTCAAGTTCAGACCTCGACCCTGAAGTATTTCGGCCCGACAGGCTGACGTTGCGCCCTCGTTTGGCCTTCTTCGGCGCTGAAATATGGAACGAGACCGGAAATTTGCGGGCCGGTCTTCTTACCTCGCAAGCAACCATGAAACGCGGGAATGTGGAGAGAAAGAGCATGAGCATTTCGGAACTGGGCACGGAGGGTTTCCCGGCCATCGAGCCGGCGGCGGCCAATGTGCGTAGCGCCGAGCGTCGATGGCACCGTATCAAAGAAGTGCGCCGCGAGCAGGGAGTGTCGTTGCGGCGCGTATCGCAGCTGCTGCGAACCGAGATTCGCGAATTGCGGCGAGAGGAGGAAGAAACGACCGATCTTCCTTTGAGTCGGATTTACGAGTGGCAAAAGGCATTGGAAGTCCCGATTGCCGACTTGTTGGTGGACAGCGCGGGACCGTTATCACCCCCCGTCCTAGAGCGGGCCCGCATGGTGCGGGTGATGAAAACAGTCGCTGCCATCATGGAAAAGGCTGAAAACACCTCCATCCAACGTCTCGCGCAGACCCTGGAAGATCAGTTGGTGGAGATCATGCCGGAGCTAAAAGGCATCAACCCCTGGCACTCCGTCGGACAGCGGCGTTCGCTCAATGAATACGGTCGTGTCATGGAGCGCTCTTATTCCGACGACTTCTGGCGAGAAAGTTAATTCAGGGCTGATTAGCCTAAGAATCGAGCGGCTAACGAGCCTGAGCAACTGCGACCGAGCCCGAGTTTGTGGGTTGGAAGCGGCTGCTCAGGCTCGTTCCATGCGCACCTTTTATGACTGGCAGGGGGAAGCTAGCAAACATCTCCCGAGATCCCGTCCGATGCTATAGATTAAGTGACGCTAGCATGGTGTCTTTACGGCAGAATTACCTCGGACGTGATTCAGGTGGCGATCCTCCCTCTCAGCGATCCTCTGCACTCGATTGGACGCCAAGCGCGAGCCGTAGCCTTGGCGGCCGCCCTATTGACCTTGTTATGCCATCGGCTTCTCCAAGCGGCCGACTCGACCGCTGGCGCCCGTCCTGCGACGGTCGCCTGTTCCGTGACCTTGCCGCGCGATTGCGATGAAATCTGGCTCGTCAGCAGCCGGGGGCTGGGCTGCCCATCCGAAGAAGCGGCTTTGCGGATGAAATACTGGCAGCGTCAAGCGGGCCATTGGACGCCATCCAGCCGAGAAGTGTTTTTGGGTCGGCCAGCCGACATGACCACCAGTTTCTTCATGGTCGGCAACGCCTACACGCATGCCGAAACGATTGAAACCGGGTGGTTTGCCTACTGCCGTCTGATACAGCAGGCGCCGGAATGCCCGCCATTGCGGTGGGTGATCTGGTCTTGGCCGTCCGACCACTTGCACATGCGTCACCTTCCTGACGCAAAAATCAAACTGGCGCGCTGTCCGGCGGTTTCTTATTACATGGCCTGGCTGGTCAATCAGCTTCCGAGCGAGACGCCATTATCCATGTCCGGATCCAGTTTTGGCGCTCGGATCGTGATGGGCAGCCTCGAGATTTTGGCCGGCGGCCGTTCAGGTGGATATTCTCTTGCGGCGCGCCAAGAGCGCAGCCCGCGACATGTTAACGTCGTGCTCATGGGCGCCGCGTTCGACAACGACGACCTATTGCCAGGCCAGCCGTTTGGCAGATCCCTCTCTGAAGTCAATCGTTTGCTGTTGTTTGTCAACAGTTCGGACCGGGCCCTAAAGTTCTACCGTTACTTGTATGGCCGCCGGAGCGGCCTGCAGGCAATCGGACGCCGAGGCATTGCTACGAGCTATCGCCTTGGCCCGGACTTGGGCAAGATTGAGGCGCGAGAAGTCAGCGACCAGGTGGGGCCGAAACATGGAGCGAAGCCGTATTTTCAGGCGCCCGGCGTCGTCCGCATGATGCAGCCTTTCCTGCTGGCGCCCCCCTCCGAGTCGCAGGTGATCGAGGCGCTCGGCCAGTAGACCAGATTCCTCGTTAAATCGGCGCTGTCGTTCGAATGGTGCTGTCGCGAGCGGCGTCAGTCTCGTACTTCACCGTGCCGACAGCGAACCCGCTTCAGTCGTCCGTTCCGCCGCCACGATCTCAAAGACATACCCGTTCGGATCGCGGAAAAAGAATCTCGCAAAGGGCGTTGGCCGAAGCGCCTCGATCAGTTCCGCCCCCTCGGCCGCCAACCGCCGGCGCAGTTCTGAAAACCGAGCTTCCGGAAACGCCAGCGCAACGTGCCGGCCGAACTCTTGTTCGAACGGCGATGCGGAAAAATCTTGCACCTCAACCAGGTGTAGCTCCTGTCCAGGCGCTATCTCCAACCACGCGGCAGGTCGGCCAATATTGTTTGGTCGCTCAATAGGACGCCAGTCGAGAGCGTCTACGAAGAATCGCAGCGATCTTGAGACGTCGGATGTGGCTAATGTCAGGTGCGCAAAGCTCATAATGTCCCTAGTCTCTTCTTGCTCGCAAGATTTCAATCGACCGCAGCGACGGCGATGAGTCCGGTGCGATCGGTAACACATAAGAGCGATTCGTGTCGCGAGCGATTTTAGCGGATCTCACCGGCTTGACTAAGCATATCGCAGCTGGAGCGGCGCGGATTTTATAGGCGGCTGTCCGACAAGTGAGACGCGAAATGCCCCATGCAGCCGGACCGGCATGTCCGCCTACCCCGCGATCCGGGGGGCGTTTCACAACGAATCATTCTCCCAGAATGCAAGCTATAAGAGGCCGGCGCAAAAATCTTGAGCCCTCGTCCCAAGATTCCTAATTCAACGGCGAAGAAACTCCGTTGGCGAGCATGAGGTGTGCGATCGCCGGAAAATCGAGGGAAATCACAAGGCTAGCCTCCCGTCGGCAGGCCGGCTGCGAGAGAAGGAGGGACATACGATGGTCAAGCGACTGATTTTGGGGGGAGCTGGCGCCGGTTTGGTGTGCCTGGTGTTGTTTGGGCGAGAAGCATTAAGCTACGTAGGAACGACCGCGGGCTGGTTTAAGGAATCGGTGAAGAACAGCATTCCGGTCGAGTTTGAGATCGACCGGGCCCGGCGAATGGTAAAGGACCTTGTCCCTGACATTCGCAAGAACATGCACGTGATCGCCCAGGAAGAGGTCGAGGTCGAGCGGCTGAATAGGCAGATCAGCACGGCGGAGGGTCGGCTAGAAAAAGATCGCACCGATCTCATGCGGCTCAAGGCCGACATTTCGTCCGGCAAGGACGTCTTCCAGTACGCCGGCCGCACCTATTCGGCGGGACAGGTCAAAATCGACCTGGCCAATCGCTTCGAACGCTACAAGACGCACGACGCGACGCTCGCCAGCTTGAAGGAGATGCAGCAGGCTCGCCAGCGCAGCCTCGAGGCCGCCCGCCAGAAGCTGGAAAACATGTTGGCCGCCAAAAAGCAATTGGAGGTCGACGTCGAGCATCTGGAGGCCCGATTGAAGATGGTCGAAGCCGCTCAGACGACCAGCGACTATAAGTTCGATGACAGCCAACTCAGCCGCGCTAAGGAGTTGGTGACCGAGTTGCGCACGCGGCTCGACGTCGCGGAGAAACTGGTCAACAGCGAAGGTTACCTGCGCGATGAGATTCCGCTCGCCGAGCCGGCGCCTGAGAATATTGTCGACGAGGTCACCGAGTACTTCAGCGGCGATTGTTCGCAAGTCGCAGAACTTTCCGTCGACGCACTCCATCAATAACAAGTCCGGAACTGGTTTTAGTCGCGACCCAGGCATGGATGCCTGGGAATCGATGGAAGCGATTGCGAGCGACTCAGTCTACGGATCGCCAGCAACGGTCCGCGTCCAAGACGCCGAAGGCAAAGTCTCATCAGAGGTGCGTACGATGTTCCAGCCCTGGCGACTAAAGCTCCGTGAAGCGGATGAGGCGCTCCAAGGCGGCCGGTTGGAGGAAGCTGGCCGGCTGCTCTGCCAGAGCGAACTGCGAGAATTCCTGCCTGCTAAGCAGTTGCTGGCCAAGGTGGCAGGACGGATGGTTGAACGGGCCGAGGGTCGCGTGGCCGGCGGACAAAGCTCGGCCGGCTGGCGCGATCTGGAAACCGCCAGGCTCTGGGGCGCTAATCCGGAAGCCGTATCCACGTTACGTCAGGCATTTATCTCTCGTCGCGTGGCCGAGGCCGAGGCCTATCTGGCCGCAGGCGAACCGGCGGCCGCCGTTTCCCGACTTGACGAACTTTCGCGCCACGGCGATGTCGGCCGCGAAGTTCGCGTGCTGCGCGACGCCGCCGCCCGCGTTTTACAGGCTCAGCGGCTGTGTCGCCGGGGAGAATTTGCCCAGGCGGAAGCGAACCTGGCCGCCGCAACCGCCCTGGCCTCGCATATTGCGGCGCTGGACGACGCCCGCAAAGCGTGTAGGGTGAAAGCAGCGGAATGCCGCAAACTCAGCGAGCAATTGCATGAAGCGCTCACGAGCGAAAACTGGACGCTTGCTTTATCAGGGGCCGAAGCACTATTGGAACTGTGCCCCGAACATGAGCCCGCTCGCGACGCGCGGCGACGCGCTTGGGCCGCCGTCGGCATGCGCTGCGGCGACTCCCTGCGGCGGCCGCTGCCGGCGGTAGCGCAGCGCGGCGCCATTTCCCCTTTGCTGAGTGCACGGCTTATGCCAGATCAGGAACAACCTCGCCATCAGGCTCGTTCGCTCGTGCCAAAGGTTCCGATGGATTCTCGTAGCGACGGTCGCTTCTTGCTGTGGGTCGATGGCGTAGGGGGATATCTGGTCTGTACGAACGAAGAAATCACGCTGGGCCAGCCCGTACCGAGCAGCCAGGTCGATGTGCCAATTTTGGGCGACATTTCGCGGCGCCATGCCCGCATCCGTCGCGACGGTGAAGGCTACCTGATTCATCCGCTCCGCAGTGTGCGGGTGGATGGCCGCGAAATCCAGGGCGCCGCGACGCTCGTCGACGGCAACTTGATTGAACTAGGCGACAATGTGCGTTTACGGTTCCGCCGCCCGCATCCGTTAAGCCGCACCGCCCGCTTGGAGTTCGTCAGCCACCACCGCACGCATCCCTCGGCCGATGCCGTGTTATTGGTCGCCGAATCGTGCGTGCTCGGTCCTGGCGACAAGAGTCACGTCGTTTGCCGCGATTGGTCGCACGACGTGGTGCTGTTCCGCCAGGAGGGCCAATGGCACTGCCGGGCGCCCGGGCGATTTGAGATTGACGGGGTCGAAGTCGTTGATCGCGGACCGATCCATGGCCGGTCGCGGATCGGATCCGACGACTTTTCTTTAAGCCTGGAAAGCATTTAGCAATGTGTGGACAGATGGAACTCGCAGTCGCTAGTCTAGACGTAGGCAGGGAACAACCCATGAACCTCCGCGCGACACAAGCTGAGCCAGAGCAGCAACCTAAGCCGGGACCGATGAAGTTCACGTATCCCAGCGGGTCGCGTCCCTTGGAAGGCTATACGATCAAGCGCGGCATCGGCCGCGGCGGTTTCGGCGAAGTCTATTACGCCACGAGCGACGCGGGTAAAGAGGTGGCGCTCAAACTCATTCGCCGCAACCTCGACGTCGAACTTCGCGGCGTGACGCAGTGCCTGAATCTCAAGCACCCCAACCTGCTCGACTTGTACGACGTCAAGCAAGACGACCTCGGCGACAGTTGGGTGATCATGGAATATGTCGCCGGCGATTGCCTGGAGAGCGTCGTTTCGGCCCATCCCGCCGGAATGCCTCGCGAGGATGCGCTGCGCTGGTTCCACGGCATCGCGGCGGGCGTTGCCTATCTCCACGATCATGGCATCGTTCACCGCGACCTCAAGCCAGGCAATATCTTTTGCGACGAGGGCCTGGTAAAGATCGGCGACTACGGTCTCTCGAAATTCATCTCCGCCAGCCGCCGCAGCGGGCAAACAGAAAGCGTCGGCACAGTGCATTACATGGCGCCTGAAATCGGCAATGGGCGCTATGGCAAGGAAATCGATATTTATGCTCTGGGCATCATCCTCTACGAAATGCTGACCGGACGCGTGCCGTTCGAAGGGGAAAGCGTGGGCGAGGTGCTGATGAAGCATCTCACCGCCGAGCCCGACTTGAGCGGTGTCGACGAACCTTACCGCGCAGCGATCGCGCGAACGCTGACCAAATCGCCTGAGGGTCGCCTGCAAAACGTCCAGGAACTGATCGGCTTGCTGCCGCCGCAAGACCAGCCCGCTCACGGTATTCCAGTCTCAGCGTTTGTGAAGCAGTCTCCGGCCAACGACCGAGAAAATCGGATGGATTCGCCGCGCGCCTGCCAGCAGGCTCAAGAGATTACGACCGACGTTGTTTTGGTTGATGAAGAGCCAATCTATCGCGCTTTGCGAACGAACTGGCGAAACTTTCGCGACGCATGGAACTCGGGTCGCATACCTTCGCTGGGCCGCGTGGCGATCGTCGGCGGAGGCATTTATCTGGCGGCCGGTTATTGGTTTTTGCTGATTCCAATGGCTCTGTGGCTGCTCGTGATGTATGGCGTGTACAGCGCCGTCCGCGCTGTCATGATATCGGTCCGGCAGCCGGTTCCCTCGGGCAAGCCCGTTAAGGCGACGGTCGCTGCTGTACCGCAGCAGCCGACTCCGTTGCCGGCTGCCCCGCCTCCGCCACGGGTGGTTCAACCGCCACGCGCGGCAGTCGAACCAGCTGCGCCTCCCAAGTCAGTTCGCCAGCGGATGCAGGAATTGACGGGGTCCATGTTGATCTCAGCCGCGGTCGCGGCAATTGTCTGTTTGCTGCTCAATATTCTGCGAGGCAAAACCGCTGCGCCTCAGCAGTTTGCGTGGTTGACGCTGGTCGGTACGGTAGGCGCCTGGGCCGTGATGCTGCCCGCCAAGTTTTGGGAGCAGGGCGAGGGCGAAGCAATGTTGCGTCGTTGCCTGCTATTGTTGGTCGGCTTGGGTCTGGGGGCGTTTGCCTATGGCAGCCACGCCTGGCTGCTGGTCGATCTGCCTTACGATTGGCGAAGCGTGCAGATCGACGAGCGGCTCTATCCGCAGAGCTTGATCAATTTCGAGTTTACCGACACCGCTGGGGCGCCGACATTGATGGGCCACATGGCTTATTTCGGTTTTCTGCTGGTCGCCCTGCGTTGGTGGCGCCAGGCCGATCCCGCGCGTGCGCATCGGCTGAGCCTGTGGTCGATCATCGTCAGCGGATTCGTGGCCTGGCTGTTGAGCTTCTTTTGGCCGTTTCCGCAGCCGTGGGGAATCATGGTCGCGGCGACAATCTCAGTCGCGGTGCAGTTGGCAAGTCCCTGGCAGGCGCCGCGCCGCCGGCGCGTCGCCTCCTACGTTTGAGCAGCAAGAAACGTTTCATGCTGGCGGCGAATCCATTCCGCTCCGTGCCAGGCAAGTAAAGAGTTCACGGTGATCCTATGGCTCCTGGAGTCCCGGTCGTGACATTTTTTGGTTTAGGTTTGATCGGCATCTTGCTGATCGTGACCATCATTGCTTGCGTCGCCTTGTCGCGCAGCCAGGTCGGCCAATGGATTCTTGGAGCGGGCGCGACGTTGTTTGCGATCGCAGTCATGCTCTGCGGATGGCTCTTTGTCAGGGTCGTTCCCCAGCACCAAACTGCGACTGCAGAAACGTACGTTGAACACCGCGGGAATCAGATTCCGCTTGGCTCTGCGCCGATGGAGCAAATCGCCGTGGCGCCTCCGGGCTCGGCCGGAGTCTCGACATCGGGACCAGCAGAGAACTCTCAGTCTGTGAATACAGCCATCGCGCAGAGCACCGCAGTTGAGAATGCTATTGAACAGAAGGCA
Source organism: Pirellulales bacterium (assembly GCA_025924495.1). Next base: position 8,109 of record JAICIG010000357.1, read on the forward strand.
AGCTCGCGTACTGGGGCCGGTCGACCGGCTTGGATGGATTCTCCAATGGGGCGCGACGGCACGATCTACCGCACGATCGCCACGGCGGGTCCGTACTCGACGTTATCCGAATGCAACCAAAAACTTCCGGAGGCGCTCCAAGAAGCAGTTCGCGCCTACGCGGAACGCTTACTCGGCGCCGGAGCCGGTGAGAGCGTTAAACTGTCTCCGTCTTTCATTCACGAGCACATCGTCCGCGGCGAGTGGTTGGAGCAGGCGGAGTTTTCGTTTGGGCCGATGTACAACCTGCATGAGTTACTGGAGTTCAACC
>JAICIG010000358.1 GCA_025924495.1 Pirellulales bacterium
ATGCGAGAGTTGCTCGACGACGAGCACCAATTAGTCCTGATTTCGCACCACCCTGAAATTCTCTCCAATTCCGGTGAATCGAACGGACGCTACTTGTATCGCGACAATCACACGTCCCCAACGCGCATCGGTCCGCTGAACGTGCCGGAGGGGTTGACTGCGGGTGAAGCAATTGCACGAGGATGGGTCCGTGGCTAGCAGAACTCAGATCGTATGCCTGTGCGAAGGGGCGAAAGGACAGAGCATTGATGAGGTGTTCATCAACCGGCTGATCAAGTCGCTTGACCCGGGTTGGCTGAAGCCTTGGGGCGGAAGCAATAAACTCCGTCTTGTGCCTTGTGGCGGCAGGAAGACAGTGATTGATAAGTTGCCGACGGAGCTGAAAGGCTGCCTGGATGCCGGCGGCGCCACGACGTTGATGGTATGGGCTGATTGCGACGATGATTGCTCCGACGGAGAGTCGTTGAAGCAAAAGTTTTGGGCGGTTGCGCAGCAACGCGGGGTCAGCAGGGACGATTTTGATCGCGTTGTGTTCGTTTTTTCTAAAGACCGGCTAGAGAACTGGATCGAATTTCTGCAGACAGGAAACACGGACGAAGCGAAAGAGGGGCCGCGCGTAAAGTCCAACCGCGATGCGGCCAATGCGGCCAGAAAACTGGCGGACTTCTGCAAGGCTGGAAAACCGTTGGACGTCATGCCGCAGTCGCTTCAGTGGTCGTGCAAGAATTGGCGAGCGCTTGCCGAACGAATGAAATGAATCACGAACTTGCCGAAGCCGGAATGCCATGAGCCAGCAGATTCCTAAACGAGTCATTCGCGAGGTGACGCCTGAGCCAGCATGTGCTCCACGAGCAAGTCGAGAAAGACCTAGCGGAAGTGCGGCAATGGGCTAGGGCCGCCGCCCAGGCGAATCGAATTTCCTTTTCGCCGCTCAACGCATCCGGGCTCGGTGCGGCTGACGGCCGACGTCGCCGCGGAATTGCTGGAAGAGGACGGCAATCCTATTTGATGTCGGCCAAAGAGAAAGGAACTGCCGCAGCTTCTGAATTGGAGCGAGGAAATAGTGGCTTCGAACCAAAAACGATCCATTTGGTCGGCCTGCCAGACGCAAAGCTGCGGCTCCGTGTGATAGGTCGCCGTGCGGAGGCCTGCTTAGGCCGTCAAGGTATCACGAACTCGATTGCCAATGACCCCGCGCGGCAACTCATCGACGAGTTGAATCTCGACGAGATCCATGCGGCCCGGCAAATGTGGCCGGAGCGGAAGTTCTTCGCCGGGCCGAGGCTGTTTGCGCGGTGCCGTCGCGTCATGCTCGGCGGGCTGCGCCACGAAAACCCCGCTGCGGACCAGCAGCGGTTAAACGGACTGCTCCGAGAGCTTTAGCTTGCTCCAGCGAGCGCGAGGGCCGAAATGGAGGCTGAGGAAACGGTCCTCGCCGTCATTGATCGACGAGATTCTCGCCGAGGTTCCGCCAGGCGAATAGACGGCGAAACGATTCTTCGGCCGATACTCAGCCGCGGTCTTATCTCCCGCTAAGTTTCACCTTCCCGCCCACGATCACCGTCTCGGCCCGGCCGCGAAGTTGATAGCCGCCGAATGGCGTGTTGCGGCTCTTGGATTGAAACCGGCCGGGGTCGACCGCCCAAGAGACATTGGGATCTATGATCGTGACGTCCGCATCGGCGCCAATGGCGAGCGTGCCCTTGGGAATGCCGAGCACCTTGGCGGGATTGATGGTCATCTTTTCGATGGCTTGCGGCCAGGTGAGATGACCCGGTTCGATGAGTCGCGTGACCACCAATCCCAATGCCGTTTCCAGCCCGAGAATGCCGAAGGGCGCCTGATCGAGCTCGCGCATCTTCTTTTCGACGGCGTGCGGCGCATGATCGGTACAGATCACGTCGATCGTGCCGTCGACCAGGCCGGCAATACAGGCTTCCACATCGCGCTGGGCCCGTAGCGGCGGGCTCATTTTGTAGTTGGAATCGAATGAGCGGAGGCATTCGTCCGTCAATGTGAAGTGATGCGGGCAGACTTCGGTTGTCACGCGGACCTTCCGCTTCTTGGCCCGGCGGATGATCTCGATGCTGCCGGAAGTCGAGACGTGCATGATGTGAATCCGCCCGCCCGTTGTTTCGGCCAGCGTCACGTCTCGGCTGGTCATCACGTCTTCGGCGGCGGCGGGCATGCCCGGCAGGCCGAGAATCAGCGACGCCAGGCCTTCGTGCATCACGCCGCCGCGGGTCAGTTCGCGGACTTCGGCATGATTCAGGATCGGCTTGTCGAACATCAGACAGTATTCGAAGGCGCGGCGCATCAACTCAGCGTCGTATACCGGCGCGCCATCGTCGCTGAATGCCACCGCGCCGGCTTCGACCAGCTGCGCCAACTCGGCAAGTTCCTTGCCTTCGCGGTTCTTGCTCACGCAGGCGACGACAAACACATTGCAGTTGTCCGCAAGCGCCGCCTGGTGGCGAATGAATTCGACGGTGGCCTGCGTATCGATCGGCGGCTCCGTATTGGGAATGCAGGCGATCGAGGTGAAACCGCCGGCCAACGCCGCTGCCGTGCCCGTGGCAATCGTTTCATCTTCCTCCCGGCCCGGCTCGCGCAGGTGGACATGCATGTCGATGAGCCCCGGCGCAACGATCTTGCCGGCAGCATCGAGAACTGTGTCCTGGCCGTTAGGCGAGACGTCGTAGCCGGCAATGCGATCGTTCTCGATCAGCAGGTTGCCGATCCGGTCGAGCCCCTGGCTCGGGTCGATCAGGCGGCCATTCTTGATCAAAATCTTCGTCATCAGGCGGCTCCGCAGACAAGCCACAGCACCGCCATGCGGATTGCCAGGCCGTTGGTGACTTGTTCCAGAATGACTGACTGCGGCCCATCGGCGACGTCCGGCGTAACTTCAACTCCGCGATTGATCGGGCCAGGCGCCAGGATCAGAATATCCTCTTTTGCCCTTGCCAGCCGTTCGCTGTTCATGGCGTACAGATGGGCATATTCGCGGACGGACGGGAAAGGACGCGTCGATTGGCGCTCGAACTGAATTCTGAGCAGATTCAATACGTCGCAGCGCGGCAGGATCTCGTCGAGGCTGTAGGAAACCTCGACTCCCAGTTCTTTCCAGCGAGGCGAGACCAGGGTTGATGGCCCGCACACGATCACATGGGCGCCGAGGTTCTTGAGGCCCCAGATATTCGAGCGGGCCGTGCGGCTATGGGCGATGTCTCCGACCAGAGCGACGGTCAATCCCTTCAGATCGCCCCGATGCTCGCGGATGGTCATGATATCCAGCAGGCCCTGCGTCGGGTGCTCGTGCGGGCCATCGCCGGCGTTGATCACGGAGCAATCGAGATTCTGAGCCAGCAGGTGCGGCGTGCCCGGCGTGTGGTGACGAACGACGACCAGGTCGACGCCCATGGCCTCGATGTTTTTGGCCGTGTCAATGAACGTTTCGCCTTTGGAGAGGCTGCTGCCTGAGGCGGTGAAATCGACCGTATCCGCGCCTAGCCGGCGGGCTGCCAGCGAAAAACTGGTGCGGGTGCGAGTCGAGGCTTCGAAGAATAAATTGGCGCAGGTCCTCCCGGTAAGCACGGGCAGTTTTTGCCGGCAGCCGCCGGTGGCTTCCTTGAACATCGCCGCGGAGTCGAGGATGCACTTCAGTTCTTCGGCGGAAAGGTCCTCGAGACCAAGCAAATGCTGCCTGGTCCACGCCGCCGGGATGTTGCCGATCTCGCTGATTTCGATGCTCATACGCACTCGCTTTTCGTCGCCGTTGGCAGGGGCTGCAAGATTTTAGCAGCGCCGCGACTCGCTGCCAATGAAGACAGCTCGCACGGCATAGAGACGCACGGTCGAGCGACTCGTCGCTTCTCTTTATCCGCCTTTGTAGCTCAACAGCGGCCGCAACTCTCGCACGATTCTCGTCAAATCTCGCTGGGCTCGCATCACAGCATGGATGTTCTTATATACCGAAGGGGCTTCGTCGCGCAAACGGAAAGTCTGACGATGGTCAAACCAGATGCCCTGCATTTGGCGGTCGAACTGTTTGATACTGATGGTGCATGCGGCTTCGGTGCGGCTCATCACGCGGCCCGCGCCGTGAGAACTGGAGCATAAGGCCGCGGCGTGGCCACGGCCGGCGACATGGAAGCTGGCCGAACCCATCGACCCGGGAATTACGCCGGGTTCGTCCACAGCGGCGCAGAGAGCGCCCTTGCGGTGGATCCAGAGTGCTTCGCTGCCGTGCGTCTCGCGGAGAACATGATTGTGATCAGAGTGAATCAGAGCAGACCAATCGGCCGTGACTCCAAAGAGTTTATCGAACAGGTCGACAACCGCCTCGACCATCGCCAGGCGATTGAGCCAGGCGTATTCACGCGCCCAGGCGAGGTCGTTGAGATAGGCCGTTCCGCAAGCGTCATCGGAGGCCAGCGACTTGAGGTTGGCGCCGCCCGGACAACCGCTTGCGGCGCTCTGCCGCAGGTGATGCATCGTGATTGCCTGCCCCATGGCACGAGAACCGCTATGAACCATCAGCCACAGCCGCTCTTCAGCGTCGGCTTGGAGTTCGATGAAGTGATTGCCCCGGCCGAGCGTACCGAATTGAACGAGTCCATCGCGTTCCTTCATCTTCTCTAACCGCGGATGGCTTAAGGGCAGTTCACGAAGATGGCTGGGTAATTGCGATCGCGCTGAGCGAGCGGCATGGCGGATCGTCGGAATGCGCCCATAAAGCCCGGCGAGTAGGCGCCCGGCCGAGTTTTCGTTGGTCAGCAGATCGGCGGCGGCGTCGAAGCCGATTGCCGCCATGCCGCAGCCGATGTCTCCGCCGACCGCGCCGGGGTAGATCAGTCGGCGAGTCGCCGTGACGACGCCCACGCAGACATCGCCCGAGAGATGCACGTCGGGCATCACTGCCAGGCGGCAAACGTCGGGCGACGCCGCCAGTCTTTGGAGCGAAACCTCGACTTCAGACGGAAGCGGTTCGCAGAGCCATTGCGCCCTGACAGCGCTGGATGTCGGACGGTTCATAATTGCATCCCCTGCCGCAAGGGCGGCAGTAAGCGAAAGAGCAGCTTTGGCGCTCGCTTGCGGGTAATCGCAGAAGCAACCGCGGCACGGAGCTTGCCGGAAGCGGCGGATAACCGCGACAGCACTTCCTGCGCGGCAACCGGGTCAGCCGACGAATCTTGACAAACGGTGACCGCCAATTGAGCCGCGTCAGGAGTCGGATCAACAGCCACGACAAGCAGACTGCGGAGCACCTCATCGCCGCATTCGCCGCTGAGGACATAGCTCAGCGTATCGGCCACCTGGCTGCAAAGTTGCCTCGCCTTGCGGTCTGTCTTGCGTTTGCTCGGTTGTCCGCAGAAAAACGCGGCTGGGTCCACATCCTCGGGGAGGAATTCGTTGGTCGAGTCCGGGCGGCCCGCGCCAGCAGACCATTGAGGCGAATGATTGCGGCCAGAATGTTTTCGTTTCATGGATGTTTTCCGTGGCATGGGCAACGCCGGCGCAGAAAACTGCGGGCTGATGTGAGTGATGAAAAGTGACTGAGCGGATGCGGCTGCCGCGTTGCAAAGCGAGGCGCAACGCCGTTCGCCGCGAGAAACGACCGCGTGTGTGACGTGAGAGCCTGGCGCGGAAGGCCGTCGGAGAGATGCCAGAGACTCGCGGTTTAGGCGCGCAGGCTCAACGATGCAATGATGGGAGAATTCGTGTTCATCGCCGGCCTCCGCGGTTGAGTGTGACGAACAGGGCGCAAAAATGAAGCGCTCGCCCGTTCCAAAAGTGCTGACACCGCCGGGGACGCAAGGTTCGCGGAATGACGGCGATTCTTCCGCGCATCGCTAGGAAGTTGCGGCGCAGGTCGCAAAAGGTATGAGCTTCAGCGAATTCTCAACTATTGCCCGGTGCGCGCGATATATTCGTCCACGATCCGCTCCAAAGCATCCAGCGGCACGGCGCCGTTTTCCAGCACGACGTCGTGAAACTGGCGAACGTCGAAACGCTCGCCGAGCTTGGCTTCGGCCTTGCGGCGGAGCTCGCGAATCTTCAGTTCGCCCGTTTTATAAGCCAGCGCCTGTCCCGGCCAGGCGATGTAGCGGTCCACCTCATTGACAATGTTCAGACGGGTGAGCGCCGTGTTGGCCGCCATGAATTCGATGGCTTGCTCTCGCGTCCAGCCGAGATAGTGCATGCCGGTGTCGACGACCAGCCGGCAGGCCCGCCACATTTCGTAACTGAGCCGGCCGAAATTGCTGTAGGGATCCTCATAAAAGCCGACCTCGAGTCCCAGACGCTCGGCATACAGGCCCCAGCCCTCGACGAAGGCGGTGAAGCCGGCGAATCGTTGAAAATCGGGCAAGTCTTCCAGCTCCTGCTGGCGCGCGATCTGCAAATGGTGACCGGGCACCGCTTCGTGAAATGACAGCGCTTCGATCTCATACAGCGGCCGCGACTTGAGGTTGTAGGTATTCACGTAATAGAACCCGGCAATCGAACCGTCGCCAGCCGGAGGTTGATAGTACGCCGTGGTGGTGCTGGGAGCGATGAACGCCGGGATCTCGCGAATGCCGTAGGGCGTCCGCGGCAAGGTGGCGAACAATTTCGGTAGCTGGCCATCCATGCGTTTCAAGACGATGGCGACTTCTTTCAATAGCCGTTCCGGCGTTTCAACGTAAAACCTCGGATCGCTGCGCAGGAACTCGATGAAGGCGGCAAAATCTCCTGCGAAGCCGGTGCGAGAAATCGCCGTTTGCATTTCCTTGCGGATGCGAGCCACTTCGGCTTGTCCGACCTCGTGGACGGCTTCGGGGGTCGTGTCGAGCGTCGTGAACTGACGGACGCGGTGCTGATAGAATTGGCGTCCGTGGGGCAACGCCGAAGCCCCTACTTGGCCGCGCGCGTGGGGGACGTATTCGTCGCGCATGAAGGCTAGAAATCGCCGATATCCCGGTACGACGCTGTCGATAATGGCCTGCCTGCCGGCTACCGTCAGTCGTTTTTGATCTGCTTCCGTAAAGTCTTTGGGGTACTTGCTAAACGGTTGATAAAGCAGGCTCTGTTCAGGCTCTTCGACAATCTGCGCCTCAATCGGTCGATCGTAACCTTCCAGCACGACGGCCGGCAGGACCATTCCCGCTTTCGACCCTGCCCGCATCAGATCGATATGGTCATCGGCGAACCGGCCGAACGCCCGCAGGCGGCTAATGTAATTTTCATAATCTTTGACGCTCTTTAGTCTCGAATTCTTCGGCAGCTCGGCGAACTCGATGTGAAAGCCCGAGCGGTTCGTAATCGGCATCAGATGCGCCTGGAATTCATACTCGGCGATCTGATCGCGCCGCAGGCGTGCGAAGATGTCGTAACTTATTTGCTCTCGCGAGGTCAGCCGTTCTCGGTCGATCTGCTTGAGCCGCCGGACGAATTCGCGATCTTTTTCCAGCCGTCGCTCGAATTCGGCGACGGTTGCGCGCGGCAAGCGATCATCGTAGCGATGATCGCCCGTCTGGCTCGCGAACAGCGGGTCTGCCTGGAGATCAAATTCCCAAGAGTCGGCAAACAGACTTTGAAGTTGCTGGCTGCTGGTCTCGGCGGCCCGCGCGGGGACGAAATACAACGTTGCCGCGACCAGCGCAATCAAGATAGTAATGCAACGCTTCAAGTCTATTTCTCCTCAGCAGGCGCACGGATGTGAGAGAGTCCAACCTAACTCAGCCAATGCAGTACGGCAAATTGACGCTGGCAAATGTCGTCGCCGGATGAATACACTGCGGAGCGTCCGCGCGCCAAAAATCAATGCGTTGCGACTGCAACCCGGCGCTCGAAGCCAGCGCAGCTGAAGAAGTACAAAAGCTCTCGCGGCGCCGGTAAAAACACTGTATAATCGGAATCCGAGACAGGAGAAACACTGGACCTGGTTCGACCAGGTCGCCTGTGTCAGGCTCGTACTCGGCGCTGCCGGAACAACGGCGTCGGGGCGGATACAGAGGAGTATGGCGCTTGAGATCCATCAAATCCACGACCGTGCTGGATTACCATTTGGTATCCGGCTACGAAAAGTTGCAGCAAAAGCTGCTGTCGCCCAAGTTTGCCGACCGGCTGGATAAGCCGTTGGCGTTCTGGGCTCTCCCTGCCGATCGTCACCTGCCCTTGGCATTGGTAGGTCGCACTCTGCAAGAGCTGCTGGCCGAGCCATTTGAGGAAATCTATGGCACGCCCGGCATTGGTCCGAAGAAGATCAGCACGCTTCTTAAGCTGCTAAGTCGCGCCTCGCAGCCGCTGCCGCCCGGCGCCATTCCGCCGCCGCAGGAAGAGTTGCAAGACCTTGAGCCGGTCCCCACGCAGGTGCGGGGAGCGCGCTCGCCGATCGACGTTCGCAATGTTTCCGAAGTGCTATGGCTGACGTGG
>JAICIG010000359.1 GCA_025924495.1 Pirellulales bacterium
GCCCATTCCGACTTCCGCATTCCGAATTCCGAAATTCCAATCACGTCAACTCTGGCACCGGCTCTTGCGCCCCCCACTTGGCCTCTGCATCGTGCGTCCGATCTTTTTTGACGCGGTCGATGACGGCGGCGGGAATCTTGCCTTCGCGCAATTGGGCGTGGCCGGCCTCGATCAAAACCCACAACGCCCGCAGCCAGCGGAAGAGGGAAACGCTTTCGCAATCGACGATAGTTTCGTCGGCGAGCGGCTGATAGCTGCGCTTCGGCACCCCTTTGGGCGGGCTGCTCAGGTAGTGCTCGAGCGCCTTACGGGTCTCGGCGTGCTTGGGCCGCGTGAGCGGATCGTAGACCGTGATCTTGCGTCCCTTGACGTCGATCTCGACGTGAAAGCCCGGCAGTTGCGGCGGAATGCTCATGTTTTCGAACGACATCCGCTCGTTCGACGAAGCATTGTGGCTGCGGTAGATGCCGCGATAGGCCGCCTCTTTCGGTTCCAGGAACGGGTTGATGTTCAGCCTTTCGCTGCCCAATTCGACGACGATCAATTGCGGAGCGTTTGCGTGGGTCATATTCGGTTGTGTTTACAGGGTGATTTATTGAAGGAATGACGAAGTGCGAACGCCCAAAGTAGCAGGCACACTCCGTGTGCCATGGCCTAATTAAAGTAGCAGGCACACTCCGTGTGCCGTACCACGTTTTATTTCGCAGTGCGGAAGCGCTAACGCGTAAATGGGGTGCGAAGCGTATTCTTGCTTCAGCGGACGGCACACGGAGTGTGCCTGCTACTTTGGGCCTGGGCGAGGCGAACTCGCCCAGGCAGAGGCGGAAAGGCGCCGCTTGATTAATGCAGCGAGAAGTTGCTGCCGAGGACCCAGGCGTTCGGGTCGACGACCTGGCCGGCCCAGCGCGATCGCATGGTGATCAACAGTTCGTTGGCCAGCATCAAGGTCTTGCCTTCGGTGCTGCTCTCGAAGGTGATGCCTTTGCGGCGCCACATGCGATACGTGTCGAGCCGCCCAAAGGCCAACTGGCTGCCGGCGACGCCGGAGGAGTTAGTGATCTTGAACGGCCGCGAATGGAGCATATAGTTCTCCAGGTCGTAGCCGTAGATCAAGCGCTGATCCGTGCCGCTGACGGAGATGCTCTTGATGCGGAAATACTGTCCGTCGGTGGCGAGCCACGCGACCGGCGCGTTCTTGTCGCGGTATTGCTTCGGCAGCGCCTTGGTCATGTTCTCGATGTCGGAGACTTTGACCGGTCCCGCCGTGCTGTTGGCGGCGGTGTAGGCGTTCGTGCCCGAGGTATTGAAGATGCCCAGGATGAACGTCGAGCCGTCTCCGGCCGCGATGCCGCTGTCGAGGAAGTTCATCAGCACGCGCTGATAGCTTTGCATCAACTCGTTCTGCAATCGCAACGGCGAATCGGTGAGGAAATCGCGGCCGATCGTGATCGCTCCGGTCGCGTTGAACACGTCGGAAGTGAGCACGGCGGCCAGACCGGTGGTGGTTTGCAGCGTGATGCCCGGCGAATCGCCTTCGGCGGGCCCGGCGCTGACCGTCACGTTATGCAACGTCGGAGTCTTGACCTGATTGCTCGTATCGAGATCGCGCAGGTCGACCAGCGGAAACAACTCGCCGTTCAACAGCGGGTAGGTCACCAGGTCGAGATCGAAATAATACGGCGTCAGGTTCTGGCCGCCGCTCGTGGCATCGCCGAGCAGCGTCTTGCGGTGTACTTCGCCCAACTGCTTGGGCTTCTGGAATTCTTCCAAGCCGTTGGGGCCATTGAAGTCGCCGACCCAGAGGTCTTGTTCCAGCGCTTCGAGCAGCAGGTCGGTGTCGTGATCGGTCATCAGATTGACGCCGAGCGCCTTGCCGAGCTTCCACTTCTGCCAGGCGCCGCTTTTGGCGCGTTCGGCGTCGCTTTGGTCATAAGCCGGTCGCCCTTCGAACCAGACGTCCTGGCCGGCGAGCGGATGCGACTTGCCATGCGTCCTGTCGCCGAACTGTTGCGGATAAACCTTGCGGGACTTGGTCGAGCCGTACGACTCGCTGGCCCGCTTGACGCGCGGCTGGCCGGCCTGGTGGCCGCCTGCCGCCGCCGCAAACAATTTTTCGGGATGCAGCGGCGAATCGACCGTCGACGCAGCGCCTTGAGCTTTCGCGCTCGAGGCCAGCGGCAGAGCCGTGGCGTGCACGGCGCTCGCCAATCCCAGCCGGCTTGCCAGGGCGTCGGCCAGTTTGTCGAGCGGGTTAGGCTGAGCGGCCTGCGGGGTGATCAGCTCGAGATATTTGTCGTGGCTGAGCGCGCCGGAAACCAGCGACTCGGCCGCCTGCTTTCGCACCGCCGCGTCGTCGGCGTCTGCGTGCAGGCCGAACTCTTGGACTAAATACGCCTTCAAAGCGTTCATTCGTTCAACTCCGAATCAGACGTGTGCGACGGCGTCGGTAATCAACGTGTCGCTTAACTCCCATTGAGATTGCCGCTCGATGCGAGAAATGGTGTCGGTGGTCTTGTTGACGGTCGCGGCCAGCGCCGCGGCCAGAGCCCTGAGCGGGGCGAGATCGCCCGTCAGCGCGTGTTCGGCGATGGCCCGCCGCAAGAGAGAGTCGCACCCTTCGAGGGCGCCCTTGTCGGCGGGCATCGCTGGTGCAGGGAATTGGCCTGTGGGCTCGCTGTTGGTCGGATTGCCGCCGTGCAGGTTCAAGTCGCCGTCGTCATCGTCTTGAGAGACGTTTTCCGGCTGGCCCAACACGGCGGCGAGCTTCTTCACGGCTTGGTTGGCCAAAGCCTGGTGATGCGGTTGGGCCGACTCGTGTGCGGCGATTGCCTGACCGTGGCCGATCGCCTGCGCGATGACGGCGGCGTTGGCCTTCGAGACGGCGCGGCCCGCTTTGCCGGGCTCATCTGCGTCCAGGTAAGCATCGATGTCGTCGCCCGCGTCGCCTCCTGAAGCGAACAACGAATCGAGCGCGGCGTAACCCTGGCCGGCGAGATCGCTCACATCTTCGTGCGCTTCGTCATCGTCGGCGATCGCCCGGAAGTTGCTGGCGGCGCAGCGGAGCTTTTTCATATTGGCCGCTGAGAAGACGCGGCCCGAGCGGAACGCGAGGGCGACGGGATGATCGGTGAAAGGCGCAGACGGGACGGCGGCAAGAGCGTTTTTGCCAGAGGACTGTGCGTTGGCGGAGGGCTTCGCGGGCATGGCAGCGGCTTTTGAAGAGGGGTGATGTGAAGAGTGACTCTGACACGTGCAAGTCGAAGCTTGCGCAAGGGCGCCGACGTCGATGGCCGCGGACGAAATCGTGGGCCGTTCACGAAACTTGTGTTGGGCCACGGCTTTGGTCAGCGGATGCTTGAGCTTGTTGCGGCTGAACGCGGTGATCTCGGCGTCGGGATTGCTCGGAATACTGACCAGCGAGACTTCGAGAATGGTGAACGACAGCACGCGGAAACCGGGGATGTCGTATTCTTTCTCGTCGAGCGGTTCGAACTCTTCGGCCAGAAAGCCGTGGCTGATCCGCAAGGCGCCGTGCTCGGCCAGCATCGCGCAGTCTTCGCCCAGCGGCGTGCCGCAGAGCGTGAACTCGCCGGACAACAGCTTGCGAGTATGTTGCGTTGATTTCAGCAGCCGGCCGATATTCTCGAACGGCATATGCTGATACAGCAGCGGCGCCTTGGGATCGAGCTGGGCGCCTCGGGTTTCCAGGATGTCGCCGTCGCGGTCCTGACGCGTAGTGGTAATAACGGCCGGAAAAGAGGCAATGGTATGAGGCGGAAGCTCGGCGCGGCCCGCGGCTTTGTTGAACTCGCCGGCAAAGTCCATCTCGGGATGATGATAGACCAATTGCCGCCGGGCGTTCTTGACCGCCCGGCGCCAGCGAGATTCACTCACGCTCTCGAAGTACTTCGCCGGACACGTTCCGCCCAGGCAGCTTTCGAATTGCTGCAGGAAGGGCGCGGCCGTGCCGATGCCGTAAGAAGCGGTGCGAGACTGCACCGCGCGCAAGAGCGTTTTGATATCCATTGCCTGTTCTTTCTTCCGGCCCGCGCCGTGGGCTATTCTGCCCAGCGCCTCGCCGAGTTTGGAGCATAGGGCGCAAGTGGCTTGGCCGCCTACTTGCCTTCGCACGCCGCCGTATCCAGCCGCCGCTGCAACTCGAGCAAGGTTCGACCGCGCGCGTCGAGCACGATCTTGTTGATTTCTACTTCTTGCTTGAGCCGCGAGTTTTCGTCGGCCAGATCGGCGTATTCCAGGCACACGCCCGTATAGTCCGCGTCTTTCGCTTTGAGCTGGCCTTCCAACTCGGCCACGCGCGCCTCGAACGCTCGATCGATTCGCAACAGTCGAAACGCCTCGTCGAGCAGCCAGCGCGTTTCATTCGCACTTAATGTCCGCTCGCCGCGATCAAGCACCGCCTGCAAAACGTCGAGGCAGTGCGGATCGCTCGGTTTCGGATGAGAAGTTAAGCGGCGATCGGCAATCGATTCGACAATTCCATTGCCCGCCTGGCGAGCATCTCGCGAATGCCTAGGGCATGTTGCGCAATCGCGAGCTGCGGCGTCATTCATCGGTTTCATTGTTCCTCGGCGATTGGGGTTTGCGGGGGATAGGGCGATTGGCATCGAACAGCCTGCGAACTTCGGCCCGCACATACGACAGGGCCGACAGCACGTCTTCGCGAGTCAGATCCCACTCGAGACACTGGTAGCGAATCGCTTGCACAATCGCTTGCTGGAGTGCATCGCGACGCGGATGGAGGGGCATGGCGGATCCTTAGGTAGTAGTCAGTAGACAGTAGGCAGTAGACGGCAGGCAGCAAACAGTAGACAGTAGACAGGAGGGAGTCAGGCGTCGGTTTGAACAACGTCAAGACCGGGCGCGCTGGCCGCAGCGTTCGACGAGGCGCTAGATAACCCAATTCGATTCAGCGGAATGCAGAGAGCGTTTTCTCGGCAGCTCTGTAATTGCACAGGCGGCTGGCAGCGCTGCTGCATCTCCCTCTGCTGCCTGCTGTCTACTGTCTACTGACTACTACCTACCCCCTTCCCCAGCTCCGCGGTCCGCACAATCGTGTACCCATTCGGCATGGCGACGGCGTCGCCCCAGGGGACGGGGGGCAAACGCAAGACGTTGGTGCGGTATTCGTTGATGGCGACGGCGCAGTACTTCTGCCCTTGCTCCCATTCTTGCTGCTGCATCTCGGCGTCGTTGGGTCGAGCGGGCTCGATAAACAGCACGTAGCGGCCGCTGGAGTCGAACTGCGGCAGCACGCACATCGTCATCACGCGCGAGAGCAGCTCGATCTTCGGGTTCACGGTCAGGTAGCAGAAGTTGGCGTCGGCCACCGCGGCTTCGGCGCGGCTGCCCAATCCACTGGCGCCGGCGATGTAGGCATTCGTGCCAAACACCTGCTCGACGCGAGCCTGCGCGCTGTCGGCATTCGAGCCGAAATCCATCTTCTGCGGCTCGTTGCCGTAAGGGGTAATGCTCTCGATCATGCGATCGATCACCATCGGTTCGCCGTAGTGAGTCATGCCGCGGTAGCGAGCATTGATGGCCTGCACCATTTGCTCGATCTGGTGCTGCCGCGCTCGAGCTTGCACCACGCGCCCGTCTTCCAGCTTCACGCTGCCTAGCTTGACGACGGCGCACGGATGCACGCCGAGCTGAAACGAGCGTTTCTGCGCTTCGATGACGAACTCGTTGACCATGATCTCGCGGGCGCCGGCTTCCAGCGGGCCGAGGCCGCGGAACGGATTGCCCGGATCGGGATACCAGAACGGAGCGATCTCGTCGCGCGGCACGAGCTGCTCTTGGTCGCCGCCGTCGGGTCTGACCGCCCACTGGACGAACAGCCCCTGCTCGTTGCTGATCGGTCGCACCCAATGGCTCGGCAACGGCCAAATTTCTTGCTTGCCGCCAATGCGGACCAGCCACCAGTAGGCGTAGCCGGTGATCTCAAGATTGACGACCGTGAAGCACTTGAGCATCCAGTCATTCCAGCCCGGCACGCTCGGCGCCGAGCGATGCAGCACGTCGAGAATCGGATGCTGATCGAGCACTTCCAGATCGCCGGCCTGCGAAGCATGACCGCGCGTGGCCCAGGCCTTGACCCAATCGGGCGTTTCGCAGCGCGTGGGTTCGACCGCACGGCGGGCTTTGCTCTTGGCTCGACCCAGCCGCGCCAGTCGAATCGGCTGACTAGCGATGCGCTGAGCGATCGGGCGGACCGAGATAAATGCCTGGCCGCGATAGTGCGATTGTTGCTCGCGGCCGTCGGTTACGCGGTTACGCGATTGCGAATCGAGCCGCGACAGGGCTGAGCCGCTGGTCATCAGGCCCATGGGGTTGGGCGCCGCCGCGGCCGCCTTACGACAGCGCTGTTCGATCAGTTCGGCGTCGCGCCGCGCTTGCTCCAGATAGCTATTGAATTTCGGCATCGGCGGCCCGGAAAGAGGACGAGAACAGACGCCGGGGAGAAAGTTACCCGCGGCATGTTCGCCATTCTGCCTGGGCATTGGCTTGGCGCAAAAGATCGGCGAGCACATCAGGCCGCCGGCAAGTAAACGCCACAGTGCCGCCGCTTAGATGTGATATTCGATTTCGCTGCTGGGGCGCGGCAACTCGGGCTTCGGCGGTCGCCGCCAGCGCCTGAAGAAGCGGGAGCCGATGAATGCCGCCAGCGTGGCAATGCCGGCGGGCAGCGCACTGCTGGGACGCAGCGAGAGCGGCGTCATCACGAACATAAAGCCGACATACAGCAGGATCAGTCCGAAAGCGACTCGCAGCGCCACGGGAGGAACGACCGGCACGAGCTTGGCGCCGGCCAACGCCCCCAGCACAAACCCGAGCGCCACCCAACCAACCACCGGCAAACGGACGAAGCCGTGCTGGTAATAAACCATCGCGGCGAAGATGCCGATGGGCGGCACCAGCACCGCCAGGCTGGTGCCTTGCGCCTCTTGCTGGCTGAACCCGAAGAGCAGCATGAGGCCCGGCACCAGAGCAATGCCGCCGCCGATTCCCAGCAGGCCGCTCATCACTCCGATTGCCGAGCCGAACAGGAACAGCAGTAAATAGGTCATGGGCGGCTACTCTCAATTTCTCCCGGTCACATCGCCAGGCGCCAAATTCAGCGAGTTTGTCGCGTGCAGCGAGTTTGCTGCCGGTCGCTCGCCGTGACGGCGTTGGCGACGCGTTCTCTTCGGGCGCTCGCGTCGCCAGCATGCACTTTGTGCCCGGGCGAAGCCCCCTTTGTCAATAACCGGGAGGAATCCGCAGCCCAGCGCGCCTGAGCGTCACAACCGCACAGGCCTCTTTGTAAGAGCCGCGTAGCGGCGGAAGGATAGAGCCTGGCGGCGCAAGCCCCAGGTCCCGGCGCCAACAACCAGTCGTCAGCCCCAGCCGGGGCGACAGGATCGAACTACGATCGGCGATCTTCGTGAAATCGATTTGTCCGCAACACCTTTCGCCCCGCTGGGGCTAACAACGTGCTTCGTTCGCTTGGTTCCAGGGGCTCGCGCCCCTGGCAACATCCTACCGCCGCTACGCGGCTGCGACATTGTCCCCGCTACGCGGCTGGGCGTTGCTTGCCCGGATGGATCCCAGGGGCTCGCGCCCCTGGCAACATCCTACCGCCGCTACGCGGCTGCAACATCGTCCCCGCTACGCGGCTGCAACATCGGCCGCGCGGGCCCGATCATTCGGCGGCGCGACGTTTCTCGCCAACAGTGGGATGGGCGGTTTTGGCACGGCACAAGTCCCCGTTCGCACAGTGCGCAGCATGGCGCCCCGGAATTGTTGGGCGACGCGCGTTTGGCATTCCAATTGCAACTGGAACCAGGCAATCCAATGATTAGCGAACGGTTCCATCCTATGGCGATTCAATTGCACGCTGCAGTCACTGCCGACGGCGTTCTGCTCAGCCAGGTCGATACGCAAGACCACGCTGAAAGCCTCCGCGGCTACTTCCGCGACAACGGCGTAACGGCCACCATCGACGCCCTCTCCGTTGAGGGCGACTACCGGGTGTTGCTGCGGGGGATTACCGCCAAGGCGTTCGATTGGCTGATCGCCGCGGCAGACGTGGAATTGATCTGAATGAGCGTCAGTTCGGGGAGTTGCCCGAGCCATCCACGTTAGAATCCGAGCTCGGTTGCGGCGCTCCATCCGTCGATTGCGAATCGTCAGTCGACGAGTCGGCATTGTCCGCCGAATCTTGCGAATCGTCGGAGTTCTGGTCTTGGCTCGTCGTAGCCGTGTTCCAAGGCCCGGCCGATTGATAATTGTTCACGGTTCCATACGCGGGATACGGATAATAATACGAGTACCTGCGAGCCGCGGCGCCGTACCAGGGGCTGTAGCCAGCCGCGCCATATCCTAGCCCATAGCCCGCGCCGTAGCCGCCCCAAGA
>JAICIG010000360.1 GCA_025924495.1 Pirellulales bacterium
AATCGGGCGCGATCGGCGTCAGCACCCAACGCGGTCGCTCCGCTGCCAGAGCTTTTACTCCGTGCAGAATGTCTCGATAAAAAGCCAGACCAAATCCAAACACCAACCCGATCCGCAGCAACTTGTCGGCGGGCGGCTTGCTGGCTCGAGCGCGTTTAAACGCACGCGAAATTCGATTCGGTCGTTTCATCGTCGGCGCACCTGGAATTCCGCGTTTCAAAGAGGCTCTCTCCGAGCTTCCATCGTAGTCGGTGCGCGCGATGTCGCAAAATGACAAAAGATTTACGCAATATGACATTAACAGGGCGCCGGTCGCAGACCATATAAGATAAGAAGGCGTCGTGAATTGCGCCATCGCACCCGGGATTATTCCGCCGCGAATGAAGTCGCGTTTGGCGGCTATGCTGTTTCATGGAGTTAAGCCATCCTGGTTATGAAAGTCGCTCGAGACAAAACCTCCCTGCGCTTGGCGCGGCTCGCCGCTCTGGCCGTAATGGCGACTGCCAGCTTTTGCCGCGCCGACGAAAATGCCAGCTTTTACTTCGGCCTGAACCTGAATGGGCCGCCGGTGGTCATCGACGGTCATCCGTGGGAAGGCAAAGAATCGAAGCGCTATCAATCGACGGACAACGCGTTCGAGAACCAGAACGTATCGCTCGTTCCCTCGACCGATCCTGAGCGGGCCAAGATGATCCGCTCCAGCCGCTGGGGCGGCAACCAAGTCGCGGTGACCGACCTGCCTGCCGGCAGGTATTCGGTCTTTCTTTACGTTTGGGAAGATAATGACTCCGAGACCTTCACCATCGCTCTCAACGGTCGCACCGTCGCGCGCGACTACACGAGCGGCGCCGCGGGGCGTTGGGCCAAATTAGGCCCTTGGTTCGTCGATGTAAACGACGGCGCGGTCGTGCTGACTAGCCGCGGAGGCGCGGCAAACTTCTCCGGTATTGAAATCTGGCGCGGCGAGTACGATGGGCCGGGCTCGGCCGAAGCTAACGCCGAGGGGGTCGCGTTCTTCGAAAAGCGAATCCGGCCGCTGCTGGTTCAAAACTGCTATGAGTGCCACAGCGAAGAAGCGAGAAATGTCGAGGGCGAATTGCTGGTCGATTCGCGGCTCGGCTTGCGGCGCGGCGGATACAGCGGGCCAGCCGTCGTTCCAGGCGACCCAGAGCAGAGCTTGTTGGTCGCAGCAGTACGGTACAAGAATCCCGATTTGCAGATGCCGCCGAAGGCGAAGCTCGCCGCAGCGGAGATCGCCGATCTTGAAACCTGGATCAAGCTGGGGGCGCCCGACCCCCGAGAAGCATCCGCAGTTCGCCCCAAAAAGAAGCCAATCGATCCTTCGCAGGCTTCCCGTCATTGGGCCTTTCAGCCGATCGGCAATCCATCCGCGCCGCAGGTGGCTGACGAAAGCTGGCCCTACAACGACATCGATCGCTTTATCCTGGCGAAATTGTCGCAGCACAATTTGCGACCGCTGGCCGACGCCGACAAGCGCACTCTACTGCGCCGAGCGACCTTCGATCTGACGGGCCTGCCGCCCAGCCCGGAAGAGGTCGATACATTCCTCGCTGATCGTTCGCCCGAGGCGTTTTCGCGCGTCGTCGATCGCCTGCTTGATTCACCCCGTTATGGCGAACGTTGGGGCCGCTACTGGCTCGACGTCGTGCGCTACGCGGACACGGCAGGCGATAACTCCGATTTTCCGATTCCCCAGCTCTATCTATATCGCAATTGGGTAATCGATGCCTTCAATAGCGATCTACCCTACGATCGCTTCATCTGCGAGCAACTGGCCGGCGATCTGCTTCCCGCCGAGAACGAGGAGGCTCGCCGGCGACAAACGATCGCAACCGGCTATATTGCCAATGCGCGGCGGTTCGGTTCGCGAGTCGACGACTACCCGCAGCATCTGACGATCGAGGACACGATCGACAATCTCGGTCGGGCATACTTAGGTCTGACCATCAATTGCGCCCGCTGCCACGATCACAAGTTCGACCCGATCTCGACCGAAGATTATTACGGCCTGTATGGATTCTTCCACAGCACGCGCTATCCCTGGCCGGGGATTGAGCTGGAACAGAAGCAGCGCGATCTGGTTCCGCTTGCAACCGCCGAAGAGGTCAAACGAGCCGTCGAGACGCACCGAGTCAGACACGGGCAACTCGACGCCGAGGTGCGCCGCATCGAGAAAGCCCAAAATGATGCAAACGATAAAGAAGACAAAAACCGTCTGAAGCAGGAAGCCGACATCGCTCGCAAGGCAGCCGCACAGCACGGCAAGACGCTGCCCGACATTCCTTGGGCTTATGCCGTGGCCGACTCCACAAAGATTGAAGACGCCCGCGTGCAGTACAAAGGCGATCCGGCGAAGACGGGTTCGGTCGTGCCACGACGGTTTCCTTCAGCCTTAGGCGGTTATGGGCTGGCTGCAGACGAGACGACGAGCGGACGGCTCAGCTTAGCTCGCTGGATCGCCTCATCCGCCAATCCACTCACGGCCCGCGTGATGGTGAATCGTCTTTGGCTATATCATTTTGGGCAAGGACTCGCGCCAACGCCCAACGACTTCGGCAAACAAGGAAAGCCGCCCACGCACCCCGAACTGCTCGATTGGCTGGCTTGGCGATTCATTGACTCGGGTTGGTCGATCAAAGCCATGCACCGATTAATCATGCAATCGCATGTTTATCAATTGGCGGCGGCGCCCGACCCGTCGGCGATTCCTGGCGATCCGGCGAACGATCTGCTTTCGGGTTTTCGCCGCCGCCGCCTCGAAGCCGAAGCCATCCGTGACACGCTCCTGCTGCTGGGACGGAACCTCGACGCCTCGCAAGGCGGTCCGCACCCCTTTCCCTCGAGCACTGAATGGAACTACACGCAACACATTCCGTTCAAGGCAGTATACGAAACCAATCGGCGCAGCGTGTATCTGATGACACAGCGTATTCAGCGACATCCTTACCTGGCGATTTTCGATGGGCCCGACACGAGCGCCAGCACGCCGATGCGACTGACAAGCACCACGCCGCTGCAATCGCTGTATTTACTGAATGATCCTTTCGTCCACCAGCAGGCCGATCGAATTGCGGCGAGGCTACTCGAAGATCGCTCTGACGACGCGAGTCGAATCGAACGTGCTTACCAATTGCTGCTGGCTCGATCGCCGACCCCCGACGATGTTGCCGCCGCGAGCGCCATGCTGCAAGCCGCGCGCGCCAAGCTGGAACAAATGAAGACGCCCGCGGACCAAATCAATGCGTTGGCATGGCAAAGTTACGTGCGGGCGATATTACTATTAAATGAGTTCGTCTATATCGATTGAAATGCCATGACCGCGTTCCATATGCCCACTCGGCGCAATGTAATTCGATCTCTGGCCGCAGGTTCGCTGCTGCTCCCAGGTATGCTCTCCGAGTTGTTGGCCGGCGACGCCGCGCCGCAAACGGGCGCCGCAGGCCCCCTATCGCCCAAATCGCCGCACTTTCCCGTGAAGGCGAAGCGCGTGATTCTGCTGTTCTCAACCGGCGGCGTGTCGCACATGGACACGTTCGATTACAAACCCGAGCTGTTCAAGGCTGACGGCAAGATGATGGGGGTTGGCGGCGGCTTGTCCAACCAGCAGCGCGTGTTGCTCAAGCCCAAGTGGGATTTCAAGCCCGGCGGCAATTGTGGGACGCTGGTCAGCGATTTGTTTCCGGACATTCGTGAGATGATGGACGACATTTGCCTGATCCGCTCGCTGAAATCGGACGACAACGAGCACTATCAGGCCACGCTGGCGATGCACACCGGTTCATTCTTTTTCTCGCGCCCGAGCCTGGGGTCGTGGATCAGCTACGGCCTGGGGACTGAGAACCAGAGCCTCCCCTCGTTCATCGTCCTGGCGCCGCACTTGCCTTACGCCGGCACGCAAGTCTTCGCCAACGACTTCCTGCCCGCCTACCATCAGGGGACGCGCGTCATCCCTGGCGCCGAGCCGATTCCCGACTTACGGCCACGTGAAACCGCCGCAGGGCTGCAAGCAATAGAGCTGGGGCTCGCCGCGGAGCTCAATCGGCGGCATTTGCAAGACCGCGCTGCCGCGTCGGAACTGGCGGCGCGGATGCAAGCCTTCGAGACGGCGTTTCGCATGCAGACCGAGGCGCCCGAGGCTTTCGATCTCTCGCAAGAAAGCGATGAAACGCTTGCACTCTACGGCCTCGAGCGAGGTCAAACCGACAGCTTCGCGTGGCAATGCCTGATCGCGCGCCGGCTGGCTCAGCGCGGCGTGCGGTTCATTGAGTTGATCGACAGCGGTTCGTCGGGCAATTGGGACTCGCACGGCAACATGGCGGATCATGGCCCGCTCGCCAAGAAAATCGACCAGCCGATCGCCGCTTTGCTCAAAGACCTCAAGCGCGAAGGAATGCTCGAAGAGACGCTGGTCATTTGGACCACCGAGTTCGGCCGCACGCCCGGCGTCGATGGTTCGCAAGGCCGCGGGCATCACAGCGCCTGCTTCAGCTCGTGGATGGCCGGCGGCGGCGCCAAGGGAGGCATGGTTTACGGCGAGACGGACGAACTAGGCGCCACTGTGGCGAAAGATCGCGTACACGTCCATGATTTTCATGCCACCATTTTGCATCTACTTGGCTTCGATCACACCCGGTTGACCTATCGCCACGCCGGCCGCGATTACCGCTTGACTGACGTACATGGCCGAGTCGTTAAGGAATTAGTCGCGTGAAGGATTGGGAGACGCGTGCGATGCCTGGAGCGCTAGCCTCAGCGAGCGCGTAAGCGTGTTGCGGGCGGCTCAGCAAGATTCCTCGGAACCGAAAATGATGATTTATTGTTGCACAACGCTGCTGCTGGCCGCACTCGCCGCCCCGCCTGCCTTTTCCGTGCAACACGAACAACTTGCTGATCTGGGCGGAGAACACCTGGCGCAGGCGATCGTTCGCCGCACGCGCGATGGCGACGCGATTGTCGCCTGGGGCGAGCGTGTGGTGGAATGGCCGCATGCAAAACAGCAAATGCACGAAGTCTTCGCTCGCCAGGGCGACTTGCACTTCTACAATGGCGGCTGCGCGCTCGATATCGACGGCGATGGGAACGATGAAATTATCGTCTCGCGCGGCCGCACGCGCTCGGGCAGTGATCCGGAACTGTTATGGCTCCAGGAACAATCGCCTGATCAGCCTTGGAAAGCGTATCGCATCGACGTGCTCGGCAGTGGACCGATCGCACCCCATGACATTTATCCGTTCGCAGTCGAGCGAGCGAATGGCAATCAGGTGCACGGCGTCGTCGTAGTGCTTGGACGCCGGGTTTTAAAGTGGTACGAGATCCCGGCCGATCCGGCGCAGCGTTGGCCTCGCCACGATATTGCCGAGCTTCCGCTCGAAAGCCAATCAGGACTTGCCGTCGGCGACCTGGCGGGTCGTGGGCGACCCGACGTGGCCTGCGGCATGTTTTGGGCCGAGTGTCCGGCCGATCCGCAGCAAGGAGCATGGCGCGTCCATCGCTTCGGTCGCTGGGAAGATGGCGGCTGGGGCGGTATGGCCAAACTCGCCATCGCCGACATGGATGGCGATGGGCGAAATGAGATTGTGGCCTCGGAGGCAGAGATTCCCAATGCCCGGCTCGGCGTGTTTACGGCCGATCCGGGCCAGCCCGATGCACCGTGGAAATGCCGCGAGATCGAAAGGGGACTGTATTGTCCCCACAGTTTGGAGCTGGTCGATTTGGATCGCGATAACCGCATGGACATCATCACCGGAGAGATGACCGCGGGCGGTTGGGATTTTCCGCTCAACGAGAATCCGCGGATAATTGCTTTCTTGAATCGGGGCCAACAGCCTTTCGAACGGCGCGTGTTGGCCGAAGGTCAAGGCGTGCACGAGATGCACTTGCTGCCCGAGCGTCCAGGTCGCTCCCTAACGCTGTTCGCCGCCGACGAAATTCAACCTCAAAAGTTTCCGCAGATGAAGACGCGAGTCGGAATCTGGACCATCTCGCGTTCTCGTTAGCGTGGCTGACGTTCGCAGCGTCTCGCCCTTCGACTAATCGGCCTCAATAGCCGCGATTTTTCCCAAGGCCAAAGCCGCGGCTTCGCGCACATCGGCATCGGCGTCCTTAAGGGCCTGGATGAGTTGCGGTACGGACGCCTCGGCTTCAGGGCCTATCTCGCCCAGAGCGAAGATCGCGGCGCCGCGGACCTCAAGGTCGCTGTCTTCGACCGCCTGAATCAGACCTTTGACAGCGCGGCGGGAAGCGGGTCCAAAATCGGCGAGCGCCATGGCGGCCGCAGCCCGAATGCCGACGTCTTCATCCTTGAGCGCCGTCACTAGCGCGTCGATCGCCCGTTCCGGCTCAGGCCCAATTGCCGCCAGGGCGGCGACGACGGCTTCGCGGAATGCTACGTCTTTGTCTTGCAAGGCCTCGGCGAGGCGCGGCGCTGCCTTTTTGGCTCGCGGACCAATCTCGGCGAGCCCGAATACCGCGGCTTGGCGAATCGACAATTCATCATCACTCAGCATATCGCTTAAGGTCGCAACGTGCGGCTCGAATTCGTCGTCCAAGACGGCCAGGGCACAACACGCGTAAATCTGCAGTTGTTTGTCTGGTTGCCTGGCTAACTCGGTCAGGGTGCTGACTGCACTTCGGGCGGGCTTGCCGATCCGCGCCAGCGCTAAACAAGCGGCGCCTTTGATGTCGTCGTCCGCGTCCTTCAGCAATCCGGTTAATGCAGGAACCGCTGATCGGGCGTCGGGCCCAATCCGGCCAAGCGCCACGGCGGCGGTCCCTCGAACATCGGCGTCATCGTCTTCGAGCAACAGTTCCAAAGCGGAAACTGCCGGCGCCGCCTGCTTGCCCAGTTGGCCAAGCGCGAGCGCCGAAGTTTTGCGAACTTCTACGTCCGGATCTTTCAAAGCTGTGGCGAGTGCGTCGACTGCTGCGCGTTGGGTTTTGTTTTCCGTCGCCTCGTCATCAGCCCTTGTCACGCCTCGCGAGATCATTTCGCCGGATTGTAGAAACAAGGCGAAGATCATCGCGGCGATAATTGATTTGGCCGAGTATTTATGGCTCATTGATTTCATGCGGATCGAGGGCGGCTGTGCAGAATTCTTTAAGGAATAAAAATGCCCCGGCTCGCCTGATGACGAGCCGAGGCCTGAACCAACTTGCCGACTAACGGCGGATTTCGCGGCGGAGTTCTTCCAACTCGCGGAACAGACGATCGAGCTTCGCGTCAATCTCCGACGTACTCGAGCTGTGCGCCGAGTTCGCATGGCCGCGAGAACCGTTATGCATTCCATGCGGGCCTTGGCCTGCCCAAGGGCGCTGCGGACGGAAGCTGCTCATCATGAACGGCGGCATTCCCATACCGGGAAAACGGCCGGCAGCGCCGAAGTGCTGAGGCCTTCCGCGTTCATGGCCGGAATCGCGCGATTGATCGCCGCGGCGCGGATGGACCTCGCCGCGATGCTCGCCCGGGCCTCCTTCATGACCGCGCCAACCATGTTCGCGCCGGTGCCGCCTGTGAGATCCGCCACGATGATCAGCGAAGGTGTGGTGCGATCCGTGCCCGACATGCCCGTGGCATCGGTGACTCCCGTGGCGCCCTTCGTCGTGATGCCGTCGGGCATGAGCGGCATGAAATCCGTGGCGCCCGCCGCGCCAACCGTGTGCGCCGCGAGAATGACCGGCATGTCCGTGCCTTCCGTACCCCATGGCGAACGCGGGACCTCTCCGCCCACGTCCATCGGCGTGGCGTGCCCCATGGCCGCGACCGTGATGGGACGGTCCTCGGCCTCCGCGCCATGCATGCCCTCCGTGATGGCAAACGGCACGACCATGACCGGCGTAGCCTCGGCCGTAACCGCGATGACTGGCGAAGGCCTGGCGATGATGACGGCCGCGCTGATGAGCGACATGACTGTGGCCTGCGTGACCTGCGCGCCAGGCATGTCCGCCATGGCTCCCGTGATGGCCGTGGCTGCATTGATGGCCGCGATGCCCTGTGAAGGCAAAGGCGGGGCCTCGACCGCCTCTCCGCTGAGCTCCGTGCAGCGTG
This sequence comes from Pirellulales bacterium, assembly GCA_025924495.1. The sequence continues at coordinate 8,066 of JAICIG010000360.1, forward strand.
GCGCCGAGGTGATGAGGTCCGGCAAAACCTTGGCGGCCGGCGCCCCAGCCGCTCATACCGAACCCATGCGGCGGGCCGGGAGGACCTCGGCGGGCGCCTTGGTCCTGCTGCTCGCCTTGCCGCCAAGCGCCGTCATGATGACCGGAGCCGCGATGCCGCGCGGCGTCGTGATCGTCACTCTTCGGGCGGGCTTTGTCGGTTTCCGCTCCACCGGACTCAGACGTGCGTTGACCTGATTCCGATCCGCGGCCGCGAGCGGCTCGGCC
>JAICIG010000361.1 GCA_025924495.1 Pirellulales bacterium
CGCCGAGTTGTGCGGCTGGGGCCATTACAAGATGAAAGGCCGCTTGACGATCGAGAGTCGAGCGCAGTTCGATCAATGGCTGGAGAAAATGGGCGCGGCCGAACAGGCCACCCAGGAACCGGCCGCAGAAGAGTCGGAAGACTCGGAATAAATCCGCGAGGCTGAGAATCTCATGAGTTCAACGACGTTCGGCGCCCACGCGCATGCAGCCGACGATGCCCACGGGCACGGCCATTCGGCGGGCTTTTTACGAACCTACGTGTTTTCGCTCGATCACAAGGTGATCGGCATTCAATTCCTGTTCTCGACGCTCCTCTGGTTCGTCGTCGGCGGACTATTGGCTCTGGCGGTGCGCTGGCAATTGGCCTGGCCTTGGTCGACGATGCCGTTCGTCGGTCCGCGTCTGTTCGCAGGCGAAGGCGGCCAGATTTCGCCCGAGTTCTACACGATGCTGTTCACCATGCACGCTTCGGTGATGATCTTCTTCGTGATCATCCCGATCCTGGCTGGGGCGTTCGGCAACTTCCTGATTCCGCTGATGATCGGCGCCGACGACATGGCGTTTCCGACCCTGAACATGCTGAGCTATTGGTTCATGTGGCCCGCCTTCATATGCATGATCCTCAGCTTCTTCGTGCCGGGCGGCGCCTCGGCGTCAGGCTGGACGGGCTATCCGCCTTTATCAGCCGTCGACTCCGCCGCTCCAGGAAGTTTGACCGGGCAGACGCTGTGGCTCTTGGGCCTGATCTTTGTGGGCGTGTCGTCGATGATGGGGTCGGTCAATTACATGACCACGATCATTCAGATGCGCGCGCCAGGCATGACCATGTTCCGGTTGCCGATGACCATCTGGGGCATGTTCATCACTGCCGTGCTGCAGGCGTTTGCGTTGCCGGTGCTGACCGCGGCCCTGTTCATGCAGTTGCTCGACCGCGTGGTCCATACCGGCTTCTTTGTGCCGGAAGGGTTGATCGTCAATAACGTCTCGGCCGGCGCTGGCGGCGGACAGCCGCTGTTGTGGCAGCACTTGTTCTGGTTCTATTCGCACCCAGCCGTGTACATCATGATTCTGCCGGCGATGGGCATGGTCTCCGACATCATCAGTTGCTTCGCCCGCAAGCCGCTGTTCGGCTACAAGCCAATGGTGTATTCCATTTCGGGCATCGCCGGCCTTGGCTTCATCGTCTGGGGGCACCACATGTTCATGTCGGGCATGAACCCGGCCTTGGGCATGACCTTCATGGTCTCGACGATGATGATCGCGCTGCCTAGCGCCGTGAAGACGTTTAACTGGCTCGGCACGATCTGGGGCGGCAAGATCCAGTTCACCACGCCGATGCTCTTCGCTCTGTCGTTCGTCTCGATGTTCATCATCGGCGGACTGTCGGGGATCTTCATGGCAGCCACTCCCGTCGACGTCTTCATCCACGACACCTATTTCATCGTGGCGCATATTCACTACGTGTTGTTCGGCGGCACTGCCTTCGGCGTGTTCGGCGGCATCTACTTCTGGTTTCCCAAAATGTTCGGCCGGATGATGAATGAATTTTGGGGCAAGATTCATTTCTTCCTGTCGTTCATCTTCTTTAACGGCACGTTCTACACGATGCACATTCTTGGGGCCGGCGGCTTCCCACGACGATTGGCCGATCCGTACCACTACGACACGTTCAACCACCTGCTGGGCATGAACAAGTTCATCACGATCTGCGCGCTCGGCATGGGCGCCGCTCAGATCATTTTTGCGGCGAACTTCGTGTACAGCCTGTTCCTGGGTCCCAAGTGCGGCCGCAATCCGTGGCATGCAAACTCGCTGGAATGGTTCGCTCCCAGCCCGCCGGGACACGGCAACTTCGACGCTCAGCCGATTGTTTACCGCGGTCCCTATGAGTATGGTTCGCCGGAAGTTGATATCGACTACTACCCACAGACGCAACCGCCTCCGGCAGGCAGCGAGGCGATGCACGGTCATCTTGGGCATCACTAGCCTGTGCGGCAAGCGATGCTGATGGTTGAATGTTTTTGATTCCAGGATTTTGCAGCCGCAAGACGTAAAAATCGTCGCAAGAGTTCGTTCCCGCGCAGACGCGGGAATGAGCGTTTAAGGTGGAAATTTGAGCGTTACATCTCGCCAGCCAGAAACGGAAAGCCCGTGGCCGCATCGCGTGGCGATGATGCTCGCGGCGGCGATCTTTCCGTTGATTTGGGTCGGCGGGCTGGTGACGACCTACGATGCAGGCATGGCCGTGCCCGACTGGCCGACCACGTACGGCTACAACATGTTCCTCTATCCCTGGCAGACTTGGCTGTACGGTCCTTGGGATCTGTTCATTGAACACGGTCATCGCTTATTCGCCGCAACGGTTGGGCTGTTGACAATCGTGCTCGTCGTGGTGCTCTTTCGCAGCGAACGGCGGGCGTGGGTGCGGCGGCTAGGGCTGGCGGCACTGGCTTTAGTGCTTTTTCAAGGCTGGCTCGGCGGCATGCGAGTGCGACTTGACGCCCGCTTGCTGGCGCAGCTTCACGGTTGCGTCGGTCCGGCATTTTTCGCCTTGGCTGCCGCGCTCTCGGTATTCACTTCGAAGCGATGGCAAACGCTCGAGCACGAACCGCGATCAGCCGATCGACGCGCGGCCCGCCTGGCAACGATCACCACCGCACTTGTTTACCTGCAACTGGTGCTCGGTTCTCAACTGCGGCACGTGTCTCCGGGTTCTACCGACACTAGCCTGTTTCCGGCCGCCGTGCTGATGCACTTATTCGTCGCGCTGATGGTCGTGGTGCACGCTTGCCTGTTGGCAGCTCGCGTAGGCGGGCGGCATTCGCGCGATCTGTGGCTGGCAAAACCGGCGAGATGGCTGGCCGCTCTCGTATTCGTCCAGATCGCTCTCGGCTGCGGGACCTGGGTGGTTAAATACGGCTGGCCGGCGTGGGCGCCCGAGTACTCTTGGACTGCCGGCTACGTAGTAACGCGCGAGAGCCTGCTGCAAGCGCTCGTTACGACCGCGCACGTCGCGACGGGCTCGCTGATTCTAGTGACGTCTTTAACCGTGGCTTTGCGCTGCTGGAGGATGTCTGGCGCGCCGCGTGCCGGCGCCGTGGTGCGGACGCTGAAATGGGAGACTGCCGCGTGAGCATGCCCGCCGCTTCGTATGCCGACTCACGAGCGCTCTCCTGGCAGCGCGTGTGCGATTACGTCGAATTGACCAAGCCGAAAATCGCGGTGCTGGAATTGGTCACGGTCGCCGTGGCCGCCGTGTTGGCTAGCGCCGGTGCCCCGGACTTGTGGTTGGTGCTCCATGCATTGATCGGCACGGCGCTCATCGCCGCCGGCGCCAGCGCCTGGAATCAATTGCTCGAACGAGACACCGACGCCTTGATGCAGCGAACCGCCGATCGGCCGCTGCCATCCGGAAGAATGGGCGCGCGCGAAGTAGCCCTGTTCGGCTCGGTCTCGGCGGTTGTCGGCGTCGCCTACCTCTCGCTGCTCGTCAATCCGCTCACGGCGGCCTTGGGCGCGATCACCTGGGTGCTGTACGTCTGCATCTACACGCCGCTCAAATCCCGTTCGCACGCCAATACCATGGTCGGCGCGGTGGCCGGGGCCATGCCAATTTTGATGGGCTGGGCCGCGGTCGGACAGCCGCTCGATCTGGCCGCGGCAACGCTGTTCTTGATCGTCTTCCTTTGGCAGTTTCCGCACTTCATGGCCATTGCCTGGATCTATCGCCGGCAATATGCCGCCGCAGGATTGCAAATGCTGCCGGTCGTCGATCCCTCGGGCCTTCGCGCCGGCGGTCAGGCCGTGCTGGCTGCATTGGCACTCTTGCCGGTCAGCCTGTTGCCGAGCATGGTCAGTTTCGCCGGGCCGCTCTATTTCGTCTGGGCGTTGTTACTAGGAGTGGCGCAGATCGCTTGTGCGTCTTTTTTTCTGTTCCGTCTCAGCGACCTTTCGGCCCGCATCTTGTTGCGTGCATCACTCGTGTATCTGCCGGCCTTATTGATCTGGTTGATGCTCGGACCGCTACGTACTTTCAGTTAACCGCTTCGCAAATTAACGACGTTTTTGCATAAGGCAGACCGCTCGCATGGCCACTGTGGCACACAGCCATCACGACTCGCACGAACATCATGGGCATCCGCCCAAGCTCGTCTATCAGCCCGCTTTGCCGCTGCCTAATGGCAAGCTGTTCATGTGGCTGTTCCTGTCAACGGAAATCATGTTCTTCGCCGCATTGATCGGCGTGTACATTGTGATCCGCTTCGGCGCCATCGTCTGGCCGGCCACCCACGAAGTGCATTTGAGCGAACCGATCGGCGCCTTCAACACGTTCGTGCTGATTCTCTCCAGCGTCAGCATCGTGCTGGCGTTGGAGTTCGCCAAGAACAACCAGGGCGCGACGGCCAGGCTCTGGCTGGCCGTCACACTGGTCCTCGGCTGCGTGTTTTTGGGCGTCAAGGGGTACGAATACAATGCCAAGTACCAGCACGGCATTTATCCCTGGTATCCGCGCAGCCGCATTTATGAAAAGCCCGACGTGTACTACGGCTCGGCCGTTCGCGCTCGGTGTAATGAGCTCCTGGCTGAGTTAAAAACAAAATCTGTGGCGCCGGGCGCCCCAGCCGGCGAGCAATCGGAGCCAGCGCCGGAGACGCAACAAAACGCGGAAGCAGGGGCCGAAGCGAACGCTCCGCCGCCGGCGACGCTGTCGGGCGAGGACGCGCGACGAGAAAAGATCGTGAACGATCTGGTCGCCGAGGCCAACACGACCAAAGAAACCGACTTGGCGCTGCTGGCGGCCAAGATCATGCCGATGCCTCTCTCCGAAAGCAGCGCCCATGCTGGCGGCCTCAACGAAGAGGAACCCTGGCTCAAGCTGCCGGTGGTCATTCCTGGCGGCAATATGTGGGCCAGCACCTATTTTCTACTGACCGGGTTCCACGCCATTCACGTGATCGTCGGACTGATCGTGTTCGCAATCATGCTGACCATGCAGTTCAATGCGGCCAACGCCGGCGTGATCGAGAACGTCGGCCTGTATTGGCACTTTGTCGACCTGGTCTGGATTTTCTTGTTCCCCTTGTTGTACTTGTTCTAAAACATTCTCCGTCGCCGGCGGCCAGGCGCCGCCCAACGGATTCTCTGGAGCGGTTCGAATGTCGCACACCCCATCGTCCCACGGCGAGCACGGCAGCCATGCCGGCCACGAGCACGCCAGCCACGATCATGGCGGACTGGCCAAGTACATCTACGTCTTCTTCGCCCTGTGCTTTCTAACAACCTTGTCTTTCTTGACCTATTCCGAGTACTGGCCGAAGAGCCTGGGCAGTCACGAAGTGAAGCGGCTGTTCATGATGGCCGTGTCGTGCACGAAGGCGATGCTGGTGATCTTGTTTTTCATGCACGTCAAGTACGAGGCTAACTGGAAGTACGTGCTGACGATCCCGGCCTCGATGATGTCGATCTTCTTGATGCTGGCTCTGGTGCCCGACATTGGCGCGCGCGTCAACGGCATGTTCGGCTACGGCGGCAAATACTCGGAAGAGCGATTGGAACACGTCGGCAGACACGAAGATGTCGAGGCGATGGAGGTCGCCACCAAAGCCGTGCTGGGCAATCATGGCGCCGGCCACGAAGGGGAAGAGGCCAAGCATAAACCCGGTTCCGTCGAAGAAGCCGAAGCTACGCAGAAGCGCGAAGCCGAGGTCGAAAAAGAGATTAAGTAGCGGAGCATCCCGCCCCGCCTTGTTGATAGGAAGGCGGACATTCTTGTCCGCACATCAGGAGGGCGGACCTGCCTGTCCGCCGAATCACCGAACGCGGATACTCCTGTCCGCCGTGTGGCCCAAGGCTGGCAGATCAGGACTATCTGCCCTCCCGTGATGAAAGCTCGGCAGACAAGATTGTCTGCTCTGGCTAATACGGCTGGCAAATGCCCGCCACCGCGAGAAGTAATATGAACGCCTCAGCCGCTATTTCGGTTTCGCGGCTGGTCCATCGATACGGAGAACGGCAGGCGCTCGCCGACCTCGACCTGGAAGTGCATCGCGGCGAAATCTTCGCATTGCTGGGCCCCAACGGCGGCGGCAAGACGACGCTGTTTCGGCTGCTCTCGACGCTTATTCCCCTGCAATCAGGCCGAATTGAAGTCCTCGGCTTCGATGTCTCTCGGCAGACGGCTGAAGTCCGCGGGCGGATCGGCGTGGTGTTCCAGGCCCCGAGCCTCGATAAGAAGCTGACGGTGGCCGAAAACCTGCGACACCAAGGCCATCTGTACGGCATGTCCGGCGCATCGCTGCGAAGGCGGCAAGATGAAATGCTCGCTCGGCTGGGACTAAGCGATCGGCGCCATGAACTCGTTGAAACCCTCTCTGGCGGGATGCGTCGCCGCGTAGAATTGGCCAAAGGCATGCTGCATGAGCCGGAATTATTGCTGCTGGACGAACCCAGCACCGGGCTCGACCCCGGAGCGCGCAGCGATCTGTGGGATTACCTCCGGCAAGTGCGAGCCGAGGATGGCGTGACCGTGGTATTGACGACGCACTTGCTGGAAGAAGCCGAAAAAGCCGATCGCCTGGCGATCTTGAACGCCGGCTCGCTCGTGGCGCTCGACACGCCCGATGCTTTGCGCGCCAGCGTCGGCGGCGACTCGCTCACCATCGAATCAGAGCAGCCCGCAGAGTTGGCCGCCGCAATTCAAGAACGGTTTGCCTATCCCGCCGCCGTGATCGACGGCAGCGTGCGATTGGAGCGGCCCGAGGCGCCGCAACTGGTAGCGCAGTTGTTCGAAGCGTTCCCCGGCCGCATTCAGAGCATCACGCTCGGCAAGCCGACCTTGGAAGATGTGTTCATTGCTCGCACCGGGCATCGTTTCTGGCACGAGCGGAACGAGGTTGCGCATGGCTAACGCGCTTGCCAGCCGCCCGCAAACGAGCAATCGCGCCGTGCATTCGCGCCCCTGGCTGGCGGCTGCCACGCTCTGCTCGCGAGAACTGGTCCGGTTTGTGCGGCAGCGCAATCGCGTGTTCGGCGCCATAGGCCAGCCCGTCTTGTTCTGGGTGCTGTTCGGCGCCGGCCTCGGGCCCTCGTTCCGTCTGCCGGGCAATGGCGCAGCGGCGGTCAGTTATCGCGAATACTTCTTTCCCGGCGCGCTCGTGCTCATCCTGCTATTCACCGCGATCTTTGCGACGATCTCGATCATTGAAGATCGCCGGGAAGGATTTTTGCAATCGGTGCTGGTGGCGCCTGCGCCGCGCTGGTCGCTCGTGCTCGGAAAGCTGTTGGGCGGCGCCTTGATCGCGCTCGTACAGGGATTAGTATTTCTAGCACTCGGCCTGACCGTAGGGTTGAAATTCAGCCCGGCATCACTCCTGGCAATCACCGCGTTTTCGTTCTTGATTGCATTGGCCCTCACGGGCTTGGGCTTTGTCATCGCTTGGCGGCTCGATTCGACGCAAGGCTTCCATGCCATCATGAGCGTGTTCTTGATGCCGATGTGGCTGCTCTCGGGAGCATTCTTTCCCGCCGATCCGCAAGGCTCGTTCGGCGCGAGCGTGCTAGCGTGGATCATGCGTTTGAATCCGCTGACCTACGGCGTGGCTGGACTGCGACGGCTCTTGTATTGGAACGTCGACGCCACGTCGCTGCCCATCGACTTGCCGTCATTGCCGCTGTGCTGGACCATCATGTTAATCTTCGCCGGGGTTATGTTCGCGTTATCGTGGCAGGCGGCGGGGAAACGGACCACGGGCGATTTACTCTGAGGAACTAGTAGCGGAACGGATTAATAAGCAAGCTGTAAACGGGGCGTTTGGGAGTACAGGCAATGTCGACTGCCGTGAGAACATGGCTGACTTTCGTATTGGTGCTGGTGGGCGCCTATGGATCGTATTCGTTCTGGCGGGCTTACCAGGCTCATGCCGCCAGCGTCGCCGAATCGACGGCAACTGAACAGCCGGCTAGCGCGGCTAAACCCAGCAAATCGACGCTGCCGCCTGTTGCGTTGGAGAAGTTCACCTTTACCGACTCCAACGGCGAGCCATTCCCGATGAAGAGCCTGGAAGGGAAGGTTTGGGCGGCCAGCTATTTCTTCGCCACGTGTCCGGGTTTCTGCCTGCAGATGAATTACGAGATCGTCGGCATTGCCGAGGATCTGCGAGACCAGGACATCACGTTTGTCAGCTTTACCGTCGATCCTGAAACCGACACGCCGGCAGAACTCAAGGCTTATGCCGGCAAGTTGAAGGCGGATCCCGAGCACTGGAA
>JAICIG010000362.1 GCA_025924495.1 Pirellulales bacterium
AAGTCGGTGACCCGCGGCGCCATGAAGACGGCGGCGGGGTCCGACGCTCAGGCGGCTCCTGCCGCTGATAACGCGGCTGCTCCGCCGAACGCAGAGAAACCGGCCGACGAGGACCCGTTTGCCAACTGAGCTGCCGCCGCACCTGACCTCTGCACCGTTGCGGATGCCCGACACGCATCCCCAACGGCGCCGAGGGCATCGCCGCAAAGCGACCGTCGCCCAAAGCCAATCTTTGCCTGAATTTCCGCCCGCCCTGCCGAAAGGCGCCGTGTTGCATCCCCGCTGCGAGTCGACGGCGCTCGCATGAGCAGCGAGTCCGCTTTGCGACCCTGCCGCCCATAATCTCTCAAGCGTGAGGTTCCGCCATGAAATGCGGTCTCGTTTGGCGCCGCTGCTGCCGCCGGCAACGGCGAATCTTGGGACCATTGCTGGCCGCTTGGGCAATGGCCGTTTCAGTTTCTCTCGTCGCAGCCGCCCCGCCGACGATCGGCAATCTCTCCTTCCGCGGCTTGCAGTCCGGAGCTACGAACACGCTGACGATCAGCGGCAGCGATCTGCTGCCCGAGCCCAAGCTCGTGCTACCCGTGCCGATTGCCATGCAGAGCGTGAAAGAGGGGGCGACGGCCAACCAGCTGGAGATTGACGTCACGCTCGATGCCGCCACTCCGCCGGGCATTTATCAATTGAGGCTGGCGACTGCTCAAGGGATTTCCCAACCGGTCGCCATCGGCATCGATCGATTGCCTGAAGCACCGTTCGCCGCCGAAATCGCCAGTTTGCCAATCGCACTCAACGGCGCCCTGCAGGGCGCTGCCGTACTTCGCACTTCGTTCACGGGCCAAAAGGGGCAGGCACTGCTGATCGAAGTCGAAGGCCGACGGCTGGGCGTCGAGTTAAATCCCGTCTTGCATCTGCTTGACAGCCGTAATGTGCAACTGGCCTGGTCGCAAACGTCGTGGGGGCTCGGGGGCGACGCTCGCATCGTGACCGCGCTGCCTGCCGATGGCCGGTATACCATCGAGCTGCATGATGCGCTCTACCGCGGTCCCGGTGCGGGTAATTTCCGGCTGAAGGTCGGCTCGCTGCCATTTGCCGACCTGGCCTATCCGATCGGCGTGCGGCGTGGAACGAAAACGCAGTTGGAATTTGCAGCGACCAACCTGCCAGCCGACGCGCGCGCCGAAGCAAGCGATGCGGCGGCGCCTGGCGAGGCGGCGGCCCCTTGGCCGCCGATTGAGCTCCTTAGCGGAGCACGGCCCAAGCTGATCTATTCCGATCATGATGAACTTCTCGAAATGCCGCCGGCGCCAGGCCAGTTGCAACAAGCGACCGCACCTGCGGGCATCAGCGGCCGCTTGAGTGCGCCGCGCGAGGTCGATCGCTATCAAATCAACGTCACTCCCGGGCAAACGTTGCGGTTCGACATACTGGCCAGTCGGCTGGGTTCGCCGCTCGACGGCATCCTGTCGATCAATAATCCAGCCGGCGGTCAACTCGCGGCCAGCGACGACCGGACCAGTACCAGCGATCCCGGGCTCGACTTTGCCGTACCCGCGGGAGTCACCGCCGTGGTGGCGACGATTCGCGACCTGGAAGGACGCGGCGGCCCGGACTATGTCTATCGCTTGTCGATCGAACCGGTGGGCCTGCCCGACTACAGTTTGAGCCTGCTCTCCGAACGCGAGCAACTGCCGCGTAACGGCGTCAGCTTGTTGCGCGTACGGACCAATCGCGCCGGCTACAACGGACCGATCAAGTTATCGATTCCCGGGCTGCCGGCGAATGTCGCGTTGACCGGCAATGAAATTCCGGCCGGTGCGACCGATGCGTTATTGACGATTCTCCCTGGCGACCAGCTCGCTCCTCCTGTCGTGACAACGATCCTTGGAGAGAGCGTGGATGCGAGCATCAACCCGCCGCTACGGCGCTTTGCGGCAGTTGGCGACTCGCTTGCCTCGAAAGCGCAGCCCTGGCTCAATCGCGAACTGGCTTTAGCCGGTACAGGTCCTGCGCCGCTTTCCGTCGCTTGGGCTAACCCGGCGGCGGATATGAAGCTGCCGCTTGGGGCTAGCTCCCCAATTGGCGTGCAAATCGCCCGCGCCGCGAGCGCGGCGGGTCCCGTGCGGCTGTCGCTCGTGACGACGCAAATCGTTCCCAAAAAAACGATCAAGGAGAACAACCAGGACAAGCAAGTGGACGATGTCGATCGCGCGCTGCGATTCGACTCGGCGCCAATAATTGCCGCCGAACAATCGGTCGGCGCGGCGAATGTGCTTGTGCCGGCCGATTTGCCGACCATTCCTTACGATGTCGCCGTGCAAGCGGAGCTGCTCGCCGCGGACGGCAAAACCGTATTGGCCACGGCCTTCACTCCGGCCCGAAGACTGATGACGACGACGCCCTTCTCGATCGCATTGACGGGCGAGGCAAAGGTCGACGCGAAGGCCGGCTCGGGAGAGAGCGGCAAGCTGACCGGCACGGTCCAGCGGCTGGGAAACTTCAAGCAGCCCCTCACGATTACCCTGACCGGTTTGCCGCCCGAGCTGCCGGCGCCAGAGGTTACGCTCGGCCCCGAGCAGAACGAATTTGCACTGCCGGTTGCCTTCCCGTTTGGCTCTCCGCAAGGCGCCGTGGCCAATGTGAAATTAGTGGCCGCCAGCCAACCGATTTCGAACGCGGTGCTTAAATCGAACGAGCTGCCCGTCGCGGTGAACGTGGTCGCAGGCGGTCCTCCGCCGGCGCTGTATAAGCTGTTCGAGGACGAATCGGCCTTTTTGTCGTTGCTGACAGAAGGCGCCGGCAAGGCGACGCTCGAAACGACCGATCGCTACTCGGGCTCCGCGGCGATGAAAATCACGCCCGACCAGAAATTCCGCGCAAAGCTGCCGGGCCTGGGCGTGAAGATCGCCGAGACGCCGGCGGAAGGCGAATACCGCTTCCTGCGCTTTGCCTGGAAGAAGAAAGGAGGCACCAATATTCTGTTGCAGCTTAACGCCAACGGCGCCTTCGGACCGCTGGCCGGCGCCGCCACGCCTTCGCATCGCTACGAAGCAGGCGGCCCCAACCCTTATAAGGCGGCCGCCTTGAAACTCGATGAAAAGTTGCCGTCCAGTTGGGTTATGGTGACGCGAGATCTATTCGCCGACTTCGGCGCTTTTTCGCTCGATGGGCTGGCCTTCACGGCCAGCGATGGCGAGGCGGCGCTGTTCGATCATATTTATCTGGCCCGGACGGCTGACGACTTGAAAGGCTGCCCGGCGCCCGTCCCCGCCGAACAGCCGCTGGCAGTGTTCGAGGACCAGCCGGAATTTGTCGCCAACTTGCCCCAAGGCAACGGCATGGCGACGTTGGCCGCCGACGACAAGTTCTCGGGAGCTGTCAGCGTGAAAGTCACGCCTGACCAGCGGTTCAATCCGATGCTGCCCGGCTTGAATGTGAAGGTCCGCCAGAACCCCGGCCCCGGCGAATATCGCTACCTGCAGTTCGCTTGGAAGAAAAAAGGCGGAGCGCGAATCTGCCTGCAGCTCAACCACGACGGCCAATGGGGGCCGCAAGCGGGCAACCCGGCTAAGTTCCGTTACGACGCAGGCAGCGCACCCGATGAGACGTTTGGCGGCGCGCTGCGAGTCGGCCTCAACCTGCCGACGGAGTTCGTCGTCGTGACGCGCGATCTGTTCGCCGATTTTGGCGAGTTCACCCTAACCGGCCTCGCTTTGAGTCCTGCCGACGGCGAATATGCACTGTTCGATCACATCTACCTCGGCCGCTCGCCCCGCGATTTCGAGTTGGCCAACCCATAACTGGACGGCAGGCATTCCTGCCTGCCATTCCATCTCCAGGCCAACCGCGTGGCGGACAGGAATGTCCGCCCTCCTGTCGGTCGGAAATGCGCGCGATTCGCGAAGCATAAGACAGACAGGAATGCCCGCTCTTCGGCACGTTGCAGGAATGCCGGCCTGAGCATGGTATGATGTCAGGCATGGACGAAACTCGCCGACCGTCGCTGCAGTTCAGTCTGCGGTTCGTCGTTCCGATGATCATCGTCAGCGGCGTGGTGTTGTTAACTCTGCCGCGTATGGGCCGCGGCCTGCTGCTCTTTCTATTGGGCCTGGGGGTCGCCCTCGCTGCACTTATCGGCATCGGCCGCTATATCTTGGGTCCGCTCGATCAGGCGGCTCGCAAGTACATGCGACCGACGCAATTCACGATGGTCGACTTTCTTAGCCTGATGTTCTTGTTTCAGCTTCCCATGGCGGCTCTGCACGCCCGTTTCGACGTCCAGCACGAGCCGCAGGTCTGGGTCTTCGATATCTTCGGCTGGATCGCCTGCACATTAATGTGGGGCTTCAGCGTCGGCACATTGTCGAGGGCTGGGATCGAGAAGACCTGGCAACGCGGCGTGTTTCTGGCATTTGTACTGCCCGTGACGTACTTCGGGTCGATTATCTTCATCTCCACGTTCTTTGTCGCCGCGATCGGACTGGTTGTCGAACGCCGCGCGCCGCTCCGCGCCGCATTGCTCGTTGCCGGAATTCTCGGAGGACTGGCGCTGGCCTTCTATCTCTCAGCTCGCTTTGTGCGCAAAATGGTGGCGGAGAGCGAAGAGGCGAAGCAAGCGGAGACGGCGGCATGCGATGCCGCATTGTCCAATCTGCCGTAACGTCTGTCGTCCGGGAGCGACAAAGCCCATGTGGGCGATCTTTCAGCTCATCCGAGTGAGCGTGCTGCTCTTGCTTTCGGTCGGCGCGGTGCGAATCGCGACGGCCCTGGTCCGGCTCTTCTCCGGTTCTGCGGGCCATCGATATCAAAAATTCAGCTGGCGTTGGTGGCTGGCTTGGGGAGTCATGCTGCCAATCAGCGCTGCGCTAATATCATTGCAGTTCGGCGGCTTCTACGCATTTACTGACTCGCGAGGAAGAAGCTGGTCGTATTTCGGTCATGGCTGGCCGCTGGGCCATCAGTTCTCCTTGACCGAGACTTCCAAAAATCTGTACCGGCAATCAGACGTTGCCATTTATCTCGCTGCGCTGACGGTGAATCTCGCGACGCTGATTGCCATTCTAGCGGCGACTCGCTACCTGCTCGTTCGCTGGCTGCCGCCGCCGGATGCCGAACCGCGCGTCGCGCGTGCCGCAGCGCGGGATGCAGCCGCCTGGCTCGCGGCGCTCTTCCTCGTGCTCATCGCCGATGGCTTGTTAGCCGAACCCGTGATCGCGCCGGGCACGTCGCTTCTGTTTTATACGCCGCTCGCACACGATCTCTGGTATTGCCGCTTGCCGGTGCTGGTCGGGTTGAGTTGCCTCGCGTTCGTCGGCGAACTATGGCTAGCGCGAGGCGTCAAAGCTTTCTTCCGGCTGCGCGAAGAAGGCGTGATTTAACCGGGAAGCGGTGAAGGGAAACTAGACGACGTTTACCAGCATTGCTACTTCTTCTTCGGCTTCGTCAGGGCTTGCAGTTCGTCCCACTGCTGACTCGTCACGGCTTCCAGGTAATTGAATTCTCCCGCGCCGCGAACCCACTCGCCGCCATCGATCGTGACGCATGAACCGGTCATGTAGGCGCTGTAGTCCGAAAGCAGATAGGCGGCCAGATTGGCCAACTCCTGGTGCTCGCCCACGCGGCCCAGCGGAATGCGTTCGACCGGGTTGAAGACTTTCTTGAGCGCCTCGGGCATCAGCCGCGACCAGGCGCCCTCGGTCGGAAACGGGCCGGGGGCGATAGCGTTCAAGCGAATGCCGTATTTGCCCCATTCCGAGGCCAGCGAACGAGTCAGCGCCAACACGCCCGCCTTAGCCACTGCCGAAGGCACGACATAACCCGATCCGTTCGAGGCATAGGTCGCCACAATATTCAAAATCGTGCCCGGCGTACTCTCGGCGATCCACTGCTTGCCGAAGGCCAGCGTGCAGTGCGTCGTACCGCCCAAGACGATATCGACGACGGTTTGAAACGCGTTGTAGCTGAGCCGTTCCGTAGGACAGATAAAGTTGCCGGCCGCATTATTGACCAGCCCATGTACCGCGCCGAAGCGCCCTTTCGCCGCCGCGACGAGCCCGTCGACCTCATCGGTCTTGCGAACGTCGCAGGGTTGGGCCAGCACGTCGCCGCCAGTCTCTTGTGCCAGCTCGCGCGCGGCCTGCTCGAGCACTTCCTGGCGGCGGCCGCAGATCACGAGCTTCGCGCCGAGTAAGAGCAGGCAGCGCCCCATCGAGCGTCCTAACCCCGTGCCGCCGCCCGTGATCACAATCGTCTTGCCGGCAAAGGCGCCGGGCTTAAGCATCGTTTCCGTGTTTGCTGGAAGAAGCATAGAAAACGCCGAATGCTGAAAGATGAAATGGCGAAGCCGCAAGGCCCACATTGCAACCGAAATTGTTTCCTGCTTTGGAATTTGTGATTGTACTCCGCGCAGCAAAAGCGCGAAGCCAAGAAGATCACCAAAGCACGAAAAGACGAATGTTTACGTCTGACCCGCTCGCTTATCGATTGCTTGCCACAGTTCGGGCACGCCTTGGCCAGTAGCGGCGGTCGCGGCGAGAATGGGGACGGGACGATGGCTGCCGAGTGATAAGGCAGAGTGCAATTGCTGCCGCACGCGATCGGCGCCGGGCAAGTCGGCCTTGTTGACGACAATCAGATCGGCGACTTCCACCAGGCCGGCTTTTTCCCACTGCACTTCGTCGCCGGTGTTCGGCGTGACGAGCAGCACGAGCGTGTCGACGAACTGGCGGACGCCAATCTGGTCCTGGCCGACGCCCACCGTCTCGACGATTATCACGTCGAAGCCGAATGCCTTGAGCCACTCAATCGCCGGACCGACGGCCGACGAGACGCCGCCTTGAGCGCCGCGCGTCGACAGACTGCGGAAGTAAACGCCCTCGTCGACTGGATCAAACTTCACGCGCACTCGGTCTCCCAACAGCGCACCGCCCGTTACCGGGCTTTGCGGATCGCAAGCTAGCACCGCAACGCTACGGCCTTGCGAGCGCAAATGGGCGATCGATGCTCCGACGACCGTGCTCTTCCCGGCCCCGCCGCTGCCGGTGAAACCGACCACAAGAGTCCGGGACGAAGAAGCGGGGATGAAAGACGAACTAGAGACAGTCCCTGGAGCAGGCGCCTGGCCGGCTTCAACCAGCGTGATGATCTCGGCCAGCGCCCGACGATCGCGGCGAACAAAACGAGCGAGCAGATCGGCGGCAAGATCGATCATCGTTCCAAGGGAAACAGCGGTCGACGGCGGCGGCGATAGGGGAGCTGAGAGAAATCGTGGACCAGAATGCCAGCGGCATCGACGTTGTAAATCGAGCCGGCGAGCTGCTCGAAGCCCGAGCGAAAATGGACCGACGATTTCAAGCCAATATATCGCATTTTCGCACAGTCGATGCCAAGTGTGCGGGCGAAGGCCGGATCGAGCGGCTGCTCGCGTTTCGTCACGACGGCGACCGACACTCCTCCGACGCGCAACAAGACGCTCGGCCCCATGTTGCCGGTCAGGCCGGCATACATCGGGCCGTCGTAGGCGAACTTGCCGTCGGTGATTGCCACGACTTCGGCCTCGCAGTCGACCGGCGATCCTTGCCGCGGATCGGACTTGCCGCCCAACTTCAATGAGACTCTGCCGCCGAGCCCGGCGGCTTTCGCCAGCTCAATTGCCTCCCGATCAACCATGTATAGGATCAACGCGTCGCGCAGACCGAGTTCCAAAAAGGTCCGCAACACTTCCGTCGAATCGCCGGGCGCTCCGCCGCCCGTATTGTCGGTCTGATCGGCCAGCAGAATCGGATATCGTCCTGCTTTTTCGCCAGCCGCCAGCGCTTCGCGCACGCTCATCGGCGGCGCGTGCCAGCGCTCGCGACGTTCCCAAACCCAGTCGCCCAACTCATCGGCCGCAGCGCGCGCTCTCGCCTCGTCGCCGTCGGCCACGGCGATGACCGACACGCCGACGTCCGGCACGTCGGCCCAGGGGAACCCCGTGGCAATTGTGACGGAGATCATGCCCGGTCGCTGTTCCAGTTCGTGAACGCGGCGCAAGACCTCGTCCATCGGCGGGTGGGCCGTCACCTGGCAGCGCGTGCCCCAAAACATCGGCAGTTGCCGCAGCGCCATCCTAGGGTGGATTTCTCCGCGCAAGGTGCGCACGATAATCTCGGCCGCCTCGCGGCCGCGCTCGCCCATATCGACGTGCGGGTAAGTGTCGTAGCCGACGATCGCATCGGCGGCCGCCACGC
>JAICIG010000363.1 GCA_025924495.1 Pirellulales bacterium
AAAGCCAGGTTCTTGCACATCGTCCGCGATCCTTATGTGGTCTTTCCCTCGACGGTCAATCTGTGGAAGACCCTGTACAGAAAGCACAGCCTGCAACCGCCTTGCTATGAAGGTCTCGAAGAGTACGTCTTCGAAACCTTCGAGCGGATGTATCGCAAGTTCGAGGCCGATCGAGATTTGATCGATCCCGATCGCTTTTGCGAAATCCATTACGAGGAATTGGTTAAGGATCCCGTGGGAAACATGCGGGCGATCTACGAAAAACTTGGCCTGGGCGGTTTCGAAACGGTGCTGCCCGCCTTGGAGGAATACGTCGCTTCGACGGCAGGCTATAAGACCAATAAATACGAGTTGGCGCCCGAGCTGCGCGACCAGATCGCCCGGCGATGGGACTTCTTCATTCGCCAGTACGGCTATGCCGCCGAGCCGGCGCAGGCCGGCTAAGAGAAAGCCGGAGCAGAGCGTCGAGAGTAACCGACAGTCTGCTATCCGGCGAACCGGCCCTGTTCTCTCACAGCCAGCGCCTCGCTGTGCTATTCCAGCGTTACAAAAAGGCGTCGCGCCGAAGCAAAGGCCGCCGAGGCTTGTATTGCGCGGCTATCGACCGTCCTGGACATAACGATCGAGGACGCCGACGCAGTGAAATCGCATGTCGATCCGGTCGACGACGGCCTGTTTGAAATCTCACGTTCAAAGGCGCTTTCGAACTGCGCTCGAACGCTCAGCTTCTGGAACAGGCCATGAGAAATCTTTGTGGGAAATTCATGAAATTTTTTCCGCTCGTCGGCGTCTAAATGCAAGGATGCGCGCCTTCCGGCGAATGCTCCCTGGGTTCGCGAGCCGAAGGCCCGATGAGTTGCGTTTTATTATTGACGTCCTAAAAAATCAAACGACATGAAATCTGCCGCGATCATCATTGCCTGCTATGCCCTCGTGTATTCGAGCTGCGTCTATTTCGGCAAGCAGCTAGAGTATTGGCCGAATTCTCAGGCGCCGGACGGCGCCAGCTGGATGATCGTTAGTCCGGCGCCTGAGCGTTCGTGCTATCAAGAGCCGCAGAGCGAAATTGCAGTCCATCCGGGAGCGGAGTTCACGCTCGCCAGCGCCGACCGACAGTCGCTAACATCATTCCCTGCTGAGTTCTCCGCCAAACGTCCTGCCAATTGGCCTCGCGCCGCCGTCGAGTAATGCTTGAATTCGCGTTTACTTTGAAGCTGAACACACCTAGCCGGCGGTCTCTTCAAGGGAGCGAGCGCCTCCAGGCGAGAGCGAGCTTAGCCAAGCGTTTTACGACCTCGGGGTGCTCGACGGCGGCGTTGTGAGTTTCGTTGCGGTCGGTCGCCAGGTTGTAAAATTCGGCGCCGGAGCCGTCGGCGTCGAGAAGGAGCTTCCAATCGCCTTCGCGAACGGCGACGTTGGGAGATTTTGCATCAGGCTCGTCCGGATAAGGAAAAGCCCTCAGATTTTCAGTTGCTGGCTGCGACAGTTTGCGGCCATACTCCCAAAACAGCGGCCGCGTTCGCGATGGTTGATCGCCGCGGAACGCCGCCGACATGTCTTCTCCGTCAAACTGAATCCCTTGGGGCGCCGGTACGCCCGCCAGCGCGCACAGAGTTGGAAACATGTCGACCGCGCCAATCACGGTGGTTCCATTCACTCGGTCCTCGGGAACAATAGCCGGCCAGCGGATGATGAACGGTGTGCGAATCCCGCCTTCATACAGGCTCCACTTCATGCCGCGCAACCCTGCGGTGCGTTTCCGGTCAAACGACGGCTCGGGGCCATTGTCGCCAGCAAGAATCACAAGCGTATTTGCGTCAAGCCGCAGCATTCGCAGGCCGTCGAGCAGGCGGCCAATCTGACGATCCGTTTCTTTGAGCACGGCTCGGTACTCGCGCGTGCCCGTCCCTGCCCCTGCCCTTTGCTCTTGTTCGTCCGACGGCCGATACGGCGTATGCACATCGTCGAGCCAAAGGTTAATGAGCCACGGCTGTGAGTTGTGCCGCTTCACGAATTCGAGCGTGGCGTCGATCATCCAGCGCGTACGGTCGCAGCGGGCGACCTGCTGCGGTTCGACACGGCGGCCCCACGGCTGCGATTTCAAACCGAGCGGAGCGGCCGGCTCGGGACTCTCATAGGTGCCGAAGCCGATGTCGTATCCGTAGGCCGCAAATTTCGGGGCGTCAGCAACGTCTCGCCCTCCGCCCAAGTGCCACTTGCCGATGTGGGCGGTGGCGTACCCGGCGTTACGGAATGCTCGCACGTAGGAAGGCGCTTGCGGGTCGAGAAAGTCCGCCTGCCCGCAGGCGCGATTGCCTGCCCTCGTCTGCAAATAGCTTGTGATTCGCCAGCGTGCAGGAAACTGTCCCGTCAATAGTCCGCAGCGCGAAGCCGAGCAGATCGGCGACGCTGTATAGAACTGGGTGAATCGCATGCCCTCTGCAGCAAGCCCGTCGATATTCGGCGTTGGCACGCCCGCGCCGCCGTAACACGCAAGATCGCCCCAGCCCAGATCATCGACGAAGATGACCAGCACATTCGGCCTTGGCGGATCAGCAACAGCTATTTGGCATGCCGCCGCCGGGAGCGCGATTAACAATGCGAATACGCGCTTCATCGGTTCCCTATTCCGTCATCCCTAGTTGGCGTCGCCTGCCATCTGTCGGCGCGGTACTCGCCATTAGTTCTTCGTTTATTTGCCAGGCTTGAGGTCCAGCGTAACCGCTTCCGGATGCCGGGCAAGAATGTTCCGCAAGTCGACAACGACTTCGGGACGCGACGATGCGAGGTTTCTGGTTTCGCCCGAATCGGTTTCGTAGTCGTAAAGCTCGAACTCGGCGGTATCCGGCGCGGCGCCCGGCCGCTTCCATTCCACAAGCCGGTATCGCTGGGTGCGAATCGCCCGCCCCATTCGCTCGCCGCGCGGATAACAATGATAGGCATGATCGCGAATCGTTCTCGCGGGATCGCGCAGCACAGCAGTCAGGCTGCATCCGTCGATCGGCTGTGGACCTGCCGGTTTCGGCAAGCCGGCGAGCTCGGCAAGCGTGGGATAAATATCGACCGTTTCAGTCAACTGTCGCGAGACGCCGCCCGGTTTCGTTACGCCTGGCGCTGCGATGAGGAGCGGAATGCGATTGGCCAGCTCGTAGTTGGTGTGTTTGGTCCAGTAACCGTGATCCCCCAGATGCCAGCCATGATCGCCCCATAGTACAACGATGGTATTGTCGGCGAGTTGCAGGCGGTCGAGCTCGTCGAGCACGCGGCCTACTTGCGCGTCCATGAAACTGACGCAAGCGTAGTAGGCATGCATCAGTTTCCGTTGCGTCGCTTCCTCGCGCAAGCTTTCGACCGAAAGCGGATCATAATTAACGATCTCGCCGCCGCGTTTGCCCGCATATCGCGGCGCTCCTTCGGGGTCGCGCTGGTCCCGAGCCAATTCGAATGATTGCGGATCGTGCAGATCCCAGTAACGTCTTGGCGCGGTTAACGGCAAGTGGGGCTTAACAAAACCGACCGCCAAAAAGAAAGGAGTTTTTTCACGCTGCCTGGCGGCCTGCAAACGGCGGATGGCTTCGTCGGCGATGCGACCGTCGGCATAGGCGTTATCTTCCACATTAGTTGCTTCCCAAGCCGCGCCGCGCGGCAGCGATTGAATCTCTCCCAGTCGCTGGTTGCTGAAGTAGGCCTCCTCGCGCGTGAGTCGACCGCCCGCCGAGTTCCGCGGGTCGAGATACTCGACCACTTTCTCCAACTGCGTGGGCACGCTCCACGACGCTCGATCGTCATGGTTGCCGTGTCCGGTATGCAACACCTTGCCGATCGCCTCGGCGCGCCAGCCGTGCTTGATGAAGTACTCCGTCATCGTCATGGCATCAGGCACGACGGTGCGAAAGTTTTGCCCGAGACTATAAACTCCGAGCGAGGTCGATCGCGCGCCGAGCAGTAGGTTATTTCGCGAAGGCGCACAGACCGCCTGGTTGCAGTAGGCAAGGTCGCACCGGAGGCCTCGGGCGGCCAGCCGGTCGATATTCGGCGATTTGGCAAGCTGGTCGCCATAACAGCCAAGCGCGGGCTTCAGATCATCTACGCAAATCAACAGCACGTTGGGCCGCTCAGCGCCGCCAACGGAACAGTGCAGATACGGAACCAGCAAAGCGATACAAAACGCTACTTTGCCCGAAAACGTGGCAAGAATGCTCTTCGGCGGGATTATCATCGATGGCATCGGATTGGGAACTATAGAATCTGAGCGGCGGCTCCGCGATTCTATCAGATGGACAAGCGGCGGCGAGCCGGGGAGAGCTAGCATGGATGACCGATTTTTTTTCGGCGGCCTGCAATATTTTGCTCCCCGGGTGCGTTTAGTTAGGGTGTGGCTATGAGCGACGCCGACCGCAGGAACGACGAGCGGGAGCTTTTAACCGTGTGGGTTCGCCAACACGGCGCGGCGGTGCTTGGTTTTCTGACGGGCATGGTTCGAGACCGAGCGCTGGCCGAAGACCTGCTGCAAGAGGTCTTCTGCCGAGCATGGCAGGCCCGCGGCCGGTATTGCGATACAGGCCGAGAGCGCGCCTACCTGCTGCGCATCGCCGATCGGCTGGCCTGCGACTACGCACGGCGCCGCAAGCGGGACAGGCCGCTCGAAGGCGCCGGAAACGAACTGATCGAACACGCGGGAAAAGAAAGCCCGCCTTGGGAGCGTCTGGCCCAGGCCGAAACCAGGCAACTGCTGGAGGCAGCGCTCGATGCCTTGAGCGAACCGCAGCGGCGGACGCTGCTGTTGCGATATTACGGCAACTTAGAATTCAACGAAATCGCCGAAATGCTCGGCAGCCCCGTTAGTACGGTCCTGAGTCATAATCGCCGCGGCCTGTCGGCTCTGCGGCAACTGCTCGCGGAGAAAACCGAATGACACAGGATCCCGCCCGTTACCGTGACTTGGAGCCATCCATCCCAGTATTTAATGAGAACTCGGTCGACGATCGAGAAGCTTGGGCCGCCTGGCGGCAATTGCTCGACGCGGCGCAGCCAGAATTCGAAGCTGAGGTTGGCAAACCAGCGGAGCTTGCCGAGCGCGTGGTTCGACAGTTCATCCGGCGGCGGAAGACCAGGAGACGGTTGAGTCTAGCAGCGGCGGCAGTACTGCTTGTAGCTGGCGCCGCTACATGGTTCGCGGCCGGCCGGCCATCGACAGCCGTGACCACCCCACGGTCAAACGCCGAGTTAGCCGACGCCGCCGATTGGGATAACGATGCGTTGGACGTGGAATTAGCCTTGACTCTGCATCATGCCGAGGCGATCGAATCACAGTGGCGACAGCCCGCTGACGCGCTAGTTTATGTGCGGCAACAGATGGATGCATTGGAAGCCGAGTTCGCCGGCAGCTCGTTATAAGTCACGGCGAAAATTATTCACGTTTCTCCAGAACCAGGAGTCGAATCGATGAGACTTGGAAACACGATCATGATGGCGGCGACGATCTGTCTGGCCCTTGGACTTGCGGCGCGTGCCGACGAAGATGAAGGCGGACGCCGTGCTCCTGAGGCCGGTGCGCCGGAACGAAAACGCGACGAAGATGCTAGCCAACGCGAACGCCAGCGCGATCGCGAGGCGGCCGACAATGAACGCCGCGGCGATCGCGACGCAGGCGAACGCGAACGCCGGCGCGACGAAGGCCGCTCAGAATCACGGGCGCCTCTGCGCGGCCCTGTCCCGCCCGAAGAATCGCGGCGGCGGATAACGGGCGGCGGACGCATGGGTGCAATGCGAATGGGTATGGAAGGCATGATGCCGGGGATGATGGGCCCGGAAGGAATGATGTCCGGAATGCGGGCTAGGATGCGCGAGGCCGACCCGGAAATGTTCGAACTGGAACAGAACGACGAGCGGCTCGACCGGGAAAGCCACGAGTTGGCCGAACAGTACCGCCGGGCGCCCGAAGGCCCGGCCCGCGACGAGTTGCGAGCCAAGCTGAAAGAGACCGTGGCGCGGCACTACAAAGCGCGCCAAGAGCGGCGACAACTGGAAGTCAAACGGCTCGAAGCCCAGCTCGAGCGGCTGCGCAGCACCCTTGAGAAACGCTCCAAAGATTCGGACGCCATCATCGAGCACCGCATCTCGCAATTGCTCGGCGAAGATGATTTCGGCTTCTGATCAGGGTGAATATTGTATGCAGCGTACCATGCCTTCCCGCGAGCCGCTCGGCGAGCGGGCAGGCATGCTCGCGCGTACAACAAGTAATCGCGCCTACATCGAAGAAGTGCCGATGAAGGCATCGCTCACAAAACATCGCCTGCCTCATACGGCTTCCGCAAGCTGCCTCAGCCCTTCCCGCCGCGACGAGGCCCGGATACTCTGGTGCGAGTGCCATCTCGTGCGCGATGCCAACGAGCCACACACGCGCCGTTCGACCTCGACGTCCGCCACTCTCCCATGCCGACTCTTGCCGACGATCAGCTCCAGCACCGCGCCGGCTCTAATTCCGGGCGGCGCATCGCCTGGCTGATCGTCGCTCTGCTCGTGCCGGCGGCCTTGCTCAATTATCTTGATCGGCAGATGCTGGCCGCGATGAAGTCGTCGATGATGGCCGATATTCCCGATATCGCCACACGTGCCAACTGGGGAATTGCGCTGGGCGCCTTCAAGTGGATTTACGCCCTCCTCAGCCCCGTAGGCGGCTATCTGGCCGATCGCGGCAGCCGCCGGCATGTGATTGCCGCAAGCTTGTTGATCTGGTCGGCGGTTACTTGGACCACCGGGCATGTCGGATCTTTCCATCTGCTCGTGTTGACGCGCGCGCTCATGGGCGTCAGCGAGGCGTTCTACATTCCGGCGGCATTAGCGCTGATTGCCGACTTTCATCCCGGCCCTACGCGTTCGCGCGCCATCGGACTACATCAAATGGGCATCTACGCCGGCATCATCCTGGGCGGCTTCGCGGGCTATGTGGCCGATAGCCCCAATCTCGGCTGGCGTTGGGCGTTCAGCGTTTGCGGAACCGTCGGCGTTGTCTACTCGCTGCCGCTGTTGGGGCTGTTAAAGAATCCCCCGCAGGCCAGTGGGCGCAAGCCATCGGCCTCGCCGCTGTCGGCCGCATGCGAATTATTTACGAATGGCGGGTTCGTGTTGTTGGTGCTGGTCTTCACGTTGCCGGCGCTCGCCGGTTGGGTGGTGAAAGATTGGATGCCCGACATACTTAAGGAGCGATTCTCGCTTGACCAGGGCAAGGCGGGCGTGTCGGCGGTGCTGTACGTGCAGCTGGCGTCGCTGTGTGGCGTCGGCCTGGGCGGCTGGCTGGCCGATGCCTGGATGCAGCGCTCACTGCGCGGGCGCATCTTCGTCAGCGCGCTGGGCATGAGCTGCTTTTTGCCGGCTCTATTCGGCGTCGGCAATGCCGGCTCTCTCGGCGTCGCCATCGCTTTTTTGATTCTGTTCGGCCTCGGCTGGGGCTTTTTCGATTGCAACAACATGCCGATCCTTTGCCAGCTCGTGCGCCCCGAGTTGCGAGCCACCGGCTACGGAGTGATGAATCTGGTCAGCATCAGTTGCGGTGGATTTGCCGATTGGGGCTTTGGCGCCTTGCGAGACCGTCACGTTCCGCTAAACGCCATCTTCGGCGTGTTCGCCCTGATTGCACTGCTCTCAGTGGCGCTGGTGCTGCTGATCCGCCCGCGAGATGAGGAATCGGTGTCATGACAAAATGGCTCGCCCCTTGCTGCCTGCTGTTGCTTGCCGGTGCGCTTCGCGCGGAGGACCTCGAACCGCTGGCTTACAACCACCCAGGATTGCAGGTCGATCTCGGCGTGGGGCTATGGGCCTGGCCCATTCCGTGCGATGCGGACGGCGACGGCGACTACGATCTGATCGTCTCCTGCCCCGACAAACCCTCGAACGGCGTTTGGTTCTTTGAAAACGCCCAGGGCGATACCGCCAAGCACAAGACGCCCGCCTTCCAGCCGGCGCGCCGGCTGAGTCCTACGGTGCATTATGTCATGCCCAGTTATGTCGATGGCAAGCTGCGCGTCCTTTCGCCAGGCTACGAGTACCTGAACTTCGAACAGGCCGGCTTGCAGCACCGCGTCGAATTGGCGGCCCCGGCCAAGAACTTCTATCGGCCCGGATGGAAGCAGACGAAGGGGCCGAAGGTTCGCCACAACCAGTGGCGCTATGTCGACTACGACGGCGATGGCGCGCTCG
>JAICIG010000364.1 GCA_025924495.1 Pirellulales bacterium
AGCCAGGGAGGCGGCGCTTCGAAGCCGCGCGGCTCGAAATCGAGCGACCAATGCTCGTGCTCGCGGGTATAGCGCGCCACCCCTTCGATTAATCCGCGGCCGAAGGCGCGTGACCATTCGATGAGGATTGCCACGCGGCGCGAGCGGCGGGTCCGAGATTTTGGCATTAGCAACGGTAGCCGCACCAGGAGGAAGAATCTCCGCGGTGGATTTGGCTTCAGACGGCTCTGCGGCGAAAAATCAGGAACGAAATACGAAAAATATCCTAGCGGCTTTTGGCGCCTCCGGCTATAGAGGATAAATACCTACCTACGAGCCGAAAGGCTTCCTTCGGAGATCGGCAGATCTCTGTTTTCGCACAGGCTGACGGGCAGGGGCGCGGCTTTTTCGGCTCGCGGCTGTGCCTGGATTGAGCAAGCTTTTGGGAGATTGGCTTATGCTTCGCAAGCGGTTTGGGATTGGATTTTCCGCATGGCTCCTGCCGCTCGCCTCTTTGCCGGGTGTGCTGCTTGCCGACGAGGCCAAGGACCCATCCGCCGCCGTGAGTTATTACAAGCAGATCCGGCCCATCTTCCAGGCCCAATGCCAGGGCTGCCACCAGCCTGCCAAACCGAGCGGCGCCTACGTGATGACGGCGTTCGAATCGCTCGTCAAAGGAGGAGAATCGGGCTCGGCGGCCATTGTGCCGGGTAAGCCTGACGAGAGCCCGTTGGTCAAGCTGATCACGCCCGAAAACGGCAAAGCCGAAATGCCGAAGGAGCGTAGGCCGCTGGCCGACAGCGAGATCAGCCTGGTCAAGCGCTGGATTGCCGAAGGGGCGGTCGACGACACGCCGGCCGGCGCCAAGCAAAAATACGACGCCGAGCACCCACCAATCTACACCCGGCCGCCGGTAATTACCTCGCTCGATTTCTCGCCCGACGGTCAACTGTTGGCCCTCTCCGGTTTCCACGAAGTGTTGCTGGTCAAGGCCGACGGCTCGGAGCTGGTCGCCCGGCTGATTGGCATGTCGGACCGGATCGAGTCCGTGAAGTTCTCGTCCGACGGCAAGCGATTGGCTGTGGCAGGCGGTTTGCCGGCTCGAATGGGCGAAGTGCAGGTCTGGGACGTTGAGAAGCGAGAACTCCTCCTCTCGCACGCATCGACGTTCGACACGGTCTACGGCGCCAAATGGTCCCCCGATGGAAAGCTGATCGCCTTCGGTTGCTCAGATAATACGGTGCGCGCCATCGACTCCGCCACAGGCGAGCAAGTGCTATTCCAAGGCGCCCACACCGACTGGGTCCGCGACACCGTGTTTTCGGTGGATGGGTCGCACTTGGTTTCGGTCGGCCGCGACATGTCGACCAAGCTGACCGAGGTGGCCACCCAGCGCTTCGTCGATAACGTCACTTCGATCACCCCGGGCGCGCTCAAAGGGGGCATTCAATCGGTGGCCCGGCATCCGACGCGAGACGAGATCGTCATCGGCGGATCGGACGGCATTCCCAAGGTGTATCGCATGCACCG
The DNA here is from genome assembly GCA_025924495.1 of Pirellulales bacterium. The sequence goes on from JAICIG010000364.1 coordinate 1,510, forward strand.
CCTGACGAATCGCGCTATCGGCGACGACGCCAACATCATCCGTGAGCTGCCGGCCATGAAAGGGCGCGTGTTCAGCGTTGCCGTCAGTCCCGACGGCAAGCGGATTGGGGCGGTTTCCAGTCTCGACGGCGCGGGCGAAGTGCAGGTCTACGGCTACGAGTTCGATACCAGTTTGCCGGAGGACATCAAGAAGATCGTCTCGAAAGTCGTGACGACGCAAACCGTGGAGGAAAAGGCGGCGCTTGAAAAGTACATGCACGACGGGGTGAAGACGATTTCCCGCCTCGAAGTCCCTGCGAGTTCGGTCTACGCGACGGCGTTCAGGCCCGACAGCAAACTGCTGGCGGTTGGCGGCGCCGATGGCGTCGTGCGATTCATCGACCCGGAAACCGGCAGCCTCGTCAAAGAGTTCTCGCCGGCGCCGGTGGCCGCCCAAGTCGCCGGGCAGGCCGCCGCGCAAACCGGCGAAATCCTGCCGCATGATTTCATTCGCGACGTCAACCCCGTGCTGTCTCGGCTCGGCTGCAACCAGGGCACCTGCCATGGCGCCGCGGCCGGCAAGAACGGCTTTAAGCTCTCGTTGCGCGGCTACGACCCGATCTTCGATGTGCGTGCTTTGACCGACGACCTGGCCGCACGGCGGGTGAACCTGGCTTCGCCCGACGAAAGCTTGATGCTGCTCAAAGCGACGGCCGCCGTGCCGCACATCGGCGGCATGCTCATTAAACCCGGCGAGCCGTACTTCCAGATCATTCGCAGTTGGATCGCCGACGGCGCAAAGCTCGATCTGGCCGCGCCGCGCGTCGCCAAGATCCAGCTGTCGCCGCAGAATCCGATCGTCGACAAGATCGGCGGCAAGCAGCAGTTCCAGGTCACGGCGACCTATTCCGACGGCTCGACTCGCGACGTGACCAAGGAAGCCTTCGTGGAAACTGGCAATGGCGAGGTGGCCGTGGCCGAACGCGGCGGCGTGTTGGCGAGTCTCCGTCGCGGCGAGGCGCCGGTGCTGGCGCGCTATGAAGGTCAGTACGCCGCCACCACGCTCACGGTCATGGGCGACCGAACGGGTTTCGAGTGGCAGCAGCCCCCGGTGTGGAACCGCATCGACGAGCTGGCCGCCGGCAAGTGGCAACGCATGAAAATCCGCCCCTCGGAACTCTGCACCGACGCCGAGTTCATCCGCCGCGTCTATATCGACCTGACCGGCCTGCCGCCGGCCGCTGATGAAGTGCGGGCGTTCCTCGCCGACTCGCGCGAGACGCGCGTCAAACGCGATGAGTTGATCGACAAGCTGATCGGCAGCGAAGGCTTTGTCGAGCACTGGACGAATAAGTGGGCCGATCTGCTGCAAGTGAACCGCAAGTTCCTTGGCGCCGAAGGGGCCGTGGCGTTCCGTCAGTGGATTCGCGAGCAGGTGGCCAAGAACGCGCCATACGACCAGTTCGTGCACGAGATTCTGGCCGCCAGCGGCTCGAACCGCGAATACCCGGCGGCCTCGTATTACAAAATTCTCCGCGATCCGGAGCCGACCGCCGAGAACACCACCCACTTGTTCCTGGCGATCCGCTTCAACTGCAACAAGTGCCATGATCACCCGTTCGAACGCTGGACCCAGGATCAGTACTACCAGCTTTCGGCGTTCTTTGCCCGCGTTGATTTAAAGCCCGACCCGGCCAGCGGCGATCGCCGGATCGGCGGCACGGCCGTCGAGGGCGCCAAACCGCTGTATGAGGTCGTCTCCGACAAACCAGAAGGGGAAGTCAAACATCAGCGCACCGGCGCGGTGGCCCCGCCGACCTTCCCCTATCAGGCTACGGTGGCGGCGAAGCCCGAGGCCTCGCGTCGCGAGCAACTCGCCGACTGGGTCACCGCTCGCGACAATCCCTACTTCGCACGCAGCTTTGTGAACCGGTTGTGGGGCTACCTGTTCGGCATTGGCCTGATGGAGCCGATCGATGATATTCGCGCCGGCAATCCGCCGACCAACCCCGAGTTGCTCGATTACCTGACGCAGGAATTCATTTCCAGCAACTTCAATGTTCGTCATGTGCTGCAATTGATCTGCAAGTCGCACACGTATCAGCTTTCGGTCGAAACGAACAAGTGGAACGAAGACGACAAGATCAACTTCTCGCACGCGCTGGCGCGCCGCTTGCCGGCGGAAGTGTTGTACGACGCCGTGCATCGTGCCACCGGTTCGATCTCGAAGTTGCCCGGCGCCAAGCCTGGTGCACGAGCGGCCGAATTGCCCGACTCGGGCGTTGACTTGCCCAGCGGCTTCTTCACCACGTTTGGCCGCCCGCCGCGCGAGAGCGCTTGCGAGTGCGAGCGCACGAGCGGCATGCAGCTAGGCCCGGTCATGGCGCTGGTCAGCGGTCCGACCGTCGCCGATGCGATCGCAGATCCCGCGAACGAGCTGACAAAGCTTGTCGCTGGCGAGCCGGACGATCGCAAACTGGTCAGCGAAGTCTTCCTGCGCATTCTGAACCGGCAGGCAACCGACGCCGAAATCGAGGCTGCGCTCAAGACTATCGAGCGCATCGATCAGGACAACCAGCAGGTCGCCGCCGCATTGGCCGCGCGAGAAGAAGAGCTCAAGCCGATCCGCGCCAAGCAAGAGCAGGACCGCGAAGCGGCAATCGCCAAGGCCAAGGAAGAACTGGCCGCCTATGAGAAGGAACTCGCGCCCAAACTGGTCCAGGCGGAAAAAGAGAAGGCCGAGAAGACGGCGAAGCTCGAAGCCGAACTTCAAACTTATCAGCAGTCGCTCGATCCGAAGCTCGCCGGTTCGCTCTTGCAGCAGCCGACCGCCGTCGCCTGGCAAACGCTGACGCCAAAGAATCTAAAGGCCTCGAACGACGCCGCGTTGACGGCCGGGCCTGACGGCGTGATCGTCGCCGAGCAAAAGGATGGCCCGTCCGATTACGTGATTACGGCCGAGACCGATTTGAAAGACATCACTGGCATCCGGCTGGAAGTATTGGCCGACGACTCGCTCCTGGGCCGCGGTCCCGGCCTTTCTCCGAACGGAAACTTCGTTCTCACCGAGTTCGAAGTGAAGGCGGCCCCCAAGGGCAAGCCTGGCCAGCAACAGCCGGTGAAGCTGGAAAAACCGCTGGCCGACTTCAGCCAGGAGAATTTTGCCGTCGCCGGCGCCATCGACGGCAATCGCGGCGGCAACAACGGCTGGGCTTCGCACCCGCAAACCGGCCGCACGCACTGGGCCACGTTCGAAACGCAGCAGCCCGTCGGCTTCGACGGCGGCACATTGTTGGTCTTCAAGCTCGAGCACCGTTACCCCGATAATAAGCACCTGGTCGGCCGATTCCGTATCTCGGTGACGCGGGCGCCCAAGGGATTCGGCCTCACTTATCCCGGCCAGATTGGCGCCCTGTTGGCGCTCGATCCGTCGGCTCGCTCGGAAGCCCAGCAGGCGGAGTTGCTCAACTTCTTCCGGTCGCGCGATGACGAATATCGAAACAAGCACGTGGCCTTGGCCAACAGCAAGCAGCCGCTGCCGATCGATCCGGGCCTGCTCGAGCGACGGGAGCGGCTGGCCCTGGTCAGTCAGCCCGTACCTGAGGACCCGAAGTTGGTACAATTGCGGCACGATGCCGAGCTGAGCGTCAAGCAATCGGCCAACAAACGGCTGACGGCGGCTCAGGACCTTGCCTGGGCGCTAATCAACAGCCCCGAGTTTCTGTTCAACCACTAACATCCGCCTGCTAGAACGATCTTGAGGCGGTCCAGCGCATGGGCCGCCTTGTGGCAAGAAATAACAAGGAGATGCGAGATGCTGATCGTCCCCGGCCAACCCGGCAAAGACCTGTGCGATTCTCACCTCGGAATCACTCGCCGCACGCTGTTGCGCGTCGGCGGCTCCGGCATGCTGGGCATGGCGCTTGGTTCGATGTTCCGCCTGCAGGCGCATGCTGCGGAAAGTGCGACGGGCGGCGGTCCCGGCTGGGGCAAAGCCAAGAGCATCATCATGCTCTATTTGCAAGGGGGACCGAGCCATCTCGATCTGTGGGACCCCAAGGAAAACGTCCCGGACGCGGTTCGCAGCGTCTTCAAGCCGATTCCGACCAAGCTTCCCGGCGTGCAGTTCACCGAGATCCTGCCGAAGCTGGCCGAAGTGAACGACAAGTTCACCATGATCCGCTCGATGAGCTATACGCCGAACGGCCTGTTCAACCACACGGCGGCCATCTATCAGATGATGACCGGCTACACGACCGACAAGGTCAGCCCTTCCGGGCAGCTCGAGCCGCCGAGCCCGAAGGATTTTCCCAACTTCGGTTCGAACATCGTCCGCATGAAGCCCGCCACGCAGCCGATGCTGCCGTTCGTGATGCTGCCGCGTCCGCTGCAGGAATCGAACGTCGTTGGTAAGGGTGGCGCTGCCGGGTTCCTCGGCAAGGCCTACGATCCGTACACGCTGTTCCCCGACGGCGACGATATGGACATGAACAAGATGGACCGCATCAAGGTCGACGATCTCAAGCTGCCCAGCGACGTGTTCGCGGCGCGGCTCGAGCGCCGAGCCAACCTGCGCGATGCCGTGCTGGCCGGCCAGCAGCGATTGGAAAAGGCGGTCGCCGATCAAAAGCTCGACGCCTACTATGATCAGGCTTTGCAGTTGGTCATCTCGGGCCGCGCCCGCGAAGCGTTCAACCTGCAGGCCGAATCGGAAGAGACGCGCGCCTTCTATGGCAAGAACACGTTCGGCCAAAGCTGCTTGCTGGCCCGTCGCCTGGTCGAAGCCGGCACGCGCGTGGTCGAGCTAATCTGGCCAAAGGTGGCGAATTCCGACAATCATTCGTGGGATCATCACGTCGGTCTGACCGAGCGAATGAAGAACCGCTCCGGACCGATGCTTGACACGGGCCTGTCGGCGCTGATCAGCGATCTCGACCAGCGCGGACTGCTCGAAGAGACGCTGGTGGTGGCCGTAGGCGAGTTCGGTCGCAGCCCGCAGAAGGGGGTCAGCACCTCAGGCAACGGCAACTCGGCCGATGGTCGCGACCACTGGCCGTACTGCTATACTTCGGTGATCGCCGGCGCCGGCATCAAACGCGGCTACGTGCATGGCAAGTCCGACAAGACCGCCTCAGCTCCGCTGGAGAACCCCGTCCATCCGGGCGAGCTGCTGGCGACCATCTATCATGCCTTCGGCATCGCGCCGGAAACGATCGTATACAATCACCTGAACCAGCCGCGCGAATTGGTCAAGGCTCAGTCGGTGACCTCGCTCTTCGCCTAGAGCGCAGCGAAGAAGCAATCGTTTAAACATTTGCACGGCCTGCCCGCTTCGATGCGGCGCAGGCCGTTTGCACTTCAGGACAAGTTTGCCATGTCTTCTGAAAATGCAGGGCGGTCGCAAATCGTCAGCCCCGACACGCTCCGCGACGAACGGATTCCGCCCGGCCAGGTGCAAACGCGCAAATGGCCGGTGCTGCACGCCGGCACGACGCCGCGGGTCGATCTGGCAACGTGGGATCTGCAGTTCTTCGGCCTGGTCAAGCAGCCGGTGCGGTGGACTTGGGAAGAGTTTCGCCGCCTCCCCTCTTGCGACGTGAAGGCCGACATGCACTGCGTCACGCGGTGGAGCCGGCTGAATATGACCTGGACCGGCGTGGCGGTGAGCGAGGCGATGAAGTGCGTTGAGCTGTTGCCCGAGGCGCGGTTTGTGCTTGCTCACGGGGAACAAGGCTTCAGCACCAACTTACCGCTGGCGGAGTTTCTGGCCGAAGACGCGCTCTTTGCCTGGGCCGCCGACGGCCACGATCTGGAGCCCGACCACGGCTGGCCGCTGCGGCTCGTCATTCCGCGGCTGTACGCCTGGAAGAGCGCCAAGTGGGTGCGCGGCATCGAATTCCTCGCTCACGATCGCGCCGGCTACTGGGAGCAAGGAGGCTACCACATGCACGGCGATCCCTGGCACGAAGAACGCTTTGGCTGGTGAGGAAGGAATCAGGACGAAAGGAGACAGGAGCCAGTAGCCAGGAGAGAATCCGGCCATCGCTGCTGCACGCCGCATTCCGCATTCCGCATTCCGAATTCCGAATTTGATCCGCCCCTGCACCTCACCCGTGCCTTAACGCTTCCGTCGGCAAAAATCTCGCCGCTCGATACGCCGGGTAGGCGCCGCCGAGCAGACCGACGATGAGCGCGATGGCAAAGCCTTGCACGACGATCGTGGGTTCGATTTCGCCGGAGACCAATCGGGCGGCGATCGGCAAGGTGCTCAAAAATCGCGTGGCCGCGGCGCCGATCAGCGTGCCCAAGATAGCGCCGACGAGCGCGAGCAGCAGCGATTCGAGCAGGATCCAGCGCATCACGCGAGACTTTTTCCAGCCAATCGCGCGCAGCACGCCGATCTCCTGGACGCGCTCGAAGACCGACATCACCATGGTATTCAGCGTGCCGATGGCGCCGACGATCAGGGCCACGGTCGAGGTCAGCCAGGCGGCGGAACGCGCTAGTTTCAATTCGCTCGCGGTGTCGGCATATTCCTTGCCGGGCATGGCATCGAGCCCTTTGTGCAAGGCTTTAATCTGCTTTCGCAAAGCGTCGATTGAGGCCTTGTCTTTTCTCCTGGCCGTGACCATGAAGAAAGTTGCGTCCCCTTCGCGACCCATCAGCCGCGCCAAGTCGTCGATGTCCATCAGCATCGAACCGTTCTC
>JAICIG010000365.1 GCA_025924495.1 Pirellulales bacterium
AATTCGACACGCATCTCGGCTTTTGGGATTGAACGATGGTGCCAGATTATCTGCCCCGTCGCGGGTCGAATCACGCCGACCACCTGGCCATTCCAATTTATTCTTGCCTCGTCATTTAAGAGGCGCTTCGACTGGCCGTAACTGTTGCGCGCGATAATTGCCTCCGCAATGCAGCCGTCCGGAAGAGGAATTGTAATGTCTGCGGTTTCCGAATCACTGCGTTTACGGGTTCTGGCCACCGGCCCCCTGCTGCTGCGGTTGCTGCAAGGGGAAAAGTTGCAGAAGGCGGTCCCGCAGCCGCTACAACTGGGGCCGCGTCATCGGGCCGAGCGTCCCTTGAACGGATGCGGCGGCGGTATTGAAGCTGGCGACCAGTTCTAGCTGGTAGTTCTGTTGGCCGGGGTGCTGGGCCGTCCCCATGTACTGCTGGCCCATTGGTAGCGCCGTGACTTGGAACTCTTCCTGTTGCGCGAGCCATGCTGAGAATCGCATTTCTTTCTTCCTTTTAATCCCAAAAGCCTCAATGAGGTTATCAGAGTTCGACAGCGGTCAGATGATCTTGTCCCGCTCTAGCACTTGGCGGATCTCCTCCGACCTCTCCATGATGATGCATTTCGGAAACCGATTTGGTCGAGGCCGACGATGTTGCTGAACTCGCTGCGCCCTTCTTCCAATAGGATGATTGAGCGCTCAAAGCCCAGGCGACCCTGAAATAGGCCCGCCTCGTGGATCACGGCAATCGCATCTAAGTTTCGGCAGTATCTCTAGCGGGTTGAAAAAATCAAGCGCGCTTCAATGAATTCCTCCGAGGAGCACGTTCTTCACGGAGGTTTTTGTCATGTCCCAGCGGTTGACTGCAGTTTTTTCAACGTTTGAAAATCTTACTGATCCGCGCGTTGAGCGAACCCGCCGGCACAAGTTGTTCGACTTGGTCGTCGTCGCTCTTTGCGGGACCATTGCCGGTGGGGATAGTTGCGCAGATATCGAACGCTTCGGCATCAAGCGACTCGCATGGCTGCGGACGTTCCTACCCCTGGCGAATGGCATCGCCTCGCACGACACGTTTGGCCGCCTGTTCGCCAGGCTCGACCCGGCCAACTCGGCGCTTGCATTCAATAGTGGTTGGAGGACATGGGCCGGGAAATCGGCGGTCATCGACGAACTCCAGTGCCGCCGGTGCTCGGTTCAGTGCCCGACCCTTTTCCGGCCGCGAGTGGCGCCTCCTGCTGCTCGTCACGTCCGGTCGGTCGGCGAGACAAGAAAACATCCGGACCAGTGCAGGAAAACACGCGAACATTCGTCTTAGGGGCGGGGCATGCCGAGCGTCAAGTCGCGCACGAGAGGGCGCGTCATTAGGCAGTTGGCGGTGATCCGGCCAAGAAATGCCATGCTGCAGCTGTCTGATCAGTCGAGATCACTGGGCTATGAAAATCGAGTGATGTTCTTACTGCGAATTTGCCAGCGGCGTGCGCGATCGCGGGGCAGACGTTGTCTGCTTTGGCCGTTCAGACCCGCGGGATACCGGACGCACCAACAATGGCTCGGCGGCGAATTGGAAGGCTGTTACCCCTAAGCTGCGTTAGGGACAATCTTTGTGGCAATTCATTTCAATGATTGAAACCAGTGCACTCGTGTCCACGAGCAGACCGATTTCAATCCGTCCAATGAACTTCTCCGCTCGATTGCCGATCCGGCCAATTGAATGACGGGTGCGACGACGCCTACGCATTTTTCACTTCGCGCGACCTCGCCGTCGAGTGAGCCGGCTCAGCTGCCGGGGCCCTTCCCAAGATTTAGCCCGGTAATTCGAGCAGTGAGGCAGACTTCGGCTCATTGAGTGCCTCGTTCCTCACCATATTTTAGGCCCGCCTCTGCCTTGCCTTGCCGCGGCACGCAGGACCGGGTCGGGAGGATCGGCCCTCGAGCATTGGGGGGCGCGTCGCAATCGCCGCGCCGGGAGTCGTACAGCCCGTTGCAAGAGGCGTCCGCTCGCGCGCTTCGAACTTCGTCATTAGGCCGATAAGCCCTTGGCTGACAGCGACGCTCTTGCCCCCTCCGGCTCGCGCGGCTTGATGACTTCCTTTAAGGCTTGTCCCTTTTTGGGGATGCGAAAGGCTCCGGGCGTTGAAGTGCGACTCAGGCGCCCGAGGTCTAGTCGCCCGAAAGCGGCATCGCAACAAGAGGCGCGGCGCAACCTGCCCCGACAGCAATTGCGACGGGCTTAATAACGTGCTATCGCACGATGTTATCCGGCAGGAAGTATTCGGCGCCATCAGAACGGCAACCAGTCGCACCGGATTAGCAAGCATCGGATCGGGCTCCTCTCCGGCACATGCAATAAGCAGACATCGGGATCGTCTTGCGCAACGCTCGCTAACTCGCCGGAGGAAAGCGCCCTCGCCCGCTGCCGGCCGGCGGATTCTAGCCGATAAAGGCACTCACCAGACAAAGAAAAAACCCACGGCAGGTGGGGCAGGTACCTGTCGCGGGCGGTGTCGCCCGAAGGCAACGAGTCGATGGTAAGCAATTGGCGCCTGATGAATCAATATGCCGCAATAGGAAATCGTCGAAATTCTTGCGCGGCCAGCCGATTGCCGCGGTTTTACCGACGGCAGCGGGGTCCAACTGCCCGCGTGGCCCGCCCGCCGCTGCGCTGGCTCGCTTTACCGGTGGATCGACGATCGGCACGAGTTTCGCTACGTCACTCTCCCAAGTCGCGAATGCCGGTTTGATTGGCGTGCCGAGGGTGATTGGCGAGGCGCGCGGCGAAGAAGAGTGGTTTTTCTGAGCGAAACGGCTCATATGGTGCGGTTGGGCGCACGTGGTGGCAAACATGGACGGAGAATTGGTAGAAATCGTCTTGCGCTTTCAGAAGCTGCAGGATAGTGCAATTAGGCTAGAGTCGCGACTTGGCGAGTTGCCGCTTCGCCGCACCCAAGAAGAGCTAGCGTCTCTTCGGACTGCGATACTCGAAGAGATCGATCGAAGCACGGAACGTCAGCCTGCATTGCCGAAAGATGACCAGCCTGCCAATGCGCCGCAGTCGGCAATTCGGCTAGAATACGTATCGCAAGTGGCGAGTACAGACTAACCGGTTGTCTGGGGCAATGATGCTGCCAATGAGCCATGGACGGCTCGCAACCGGCTTCCGCGCCGGCGTCCTAATCGGCCAGTCAGTCGAACAACTTGCGGTTGAGCGCTGTTCGCCGATAGCTGGTCGGACCGCAGCGCACAGCTACCGGAGTTTGGTCAAGCAACGTTTGGCACACGATCACACATGCTGTGCCACTCAGTCATCTCCATGTCATAACCGGCGCTATGCAGCTTGAAAGTCTCAATGCTGATGGAGGGACGTAGATATAAAAGCCCCCGAACATCAGCGCACCGGCGACCGAAGTCCACCCGTTGCGCCGACGGCGCTCGGCGACTCGTTGAGCTTGCTGACGTGAATGAAAGCCAGCGGCAATGACCCCGTGAACCATGAAGCCAACTTTAATGTGAGGAGGCCATGTCGATCAGCCGGTCTACTTTCCGGTTTTTCTCGTACGTTTTCCCCCTGCAGGCTTCGCCCCTAGTTTCGGGGCGACGGATTTCCGCGCGGTAGCTGGGGCGAAATGCGCGCGCACCTTGGCGGCCAACTGGCGATCCGTCATTTTGTCGGCGGTTTCCAACTCCACCGAAAGACCGCGAACTTTCTTCGCCTTAATGTGCTTACTCAACTCTCCCTTGGCCTCGCCTGGACCGACGATTAACAGCGAGTCGGCGCCGCGAATGCAAGTCAGCACGTCGTCATAGGTTTTTTTGCGGTCGCCCCCGAGCTTTCGTTCTCGCCGGTCTTCCGCAATGAAGTCGTTCGGCGTGTACTTGTTCTTTGAACGGGATCCAGCCGCAGGACGGGCAGGCTGTTCCACGCCTGATTTGAACTTCTTGAGTTCCGGGCCCGCTTCCGCAAGCAGCACCACGATGGCCTGCTTGTGGTCGATCCAGGCTCCGGCTTTCTTAGTCGCCATTGCCTGCGCCTTTCTCGATTCGAATCGGACGTTTTCTTGAGGATGTCATTTTAGATTGTCGAAATTATAATCACTTCGCCGCAATGATCGCGAATCGGGGAATTCTCCCCGCAAAAGCCTTTCTGAGACGTGCCAACGTCGAGCCTTAGTGCTCGCCTTCGTTAAGACTCTCATGCTTGATTATGGGGTCCCTATTTTGACCATTGAACCGGACTCCGGCTGCGCCTGATTCTCGACGTGCGGCAAGAGCAGCGAAATCAATTGGCGAATATGCTCCTGAGCGTCTGCCAACGTGGCCACAACGGTTGCGCCACAATCGATACGGTCTTTCGCCTTGCTCAGGTCGCCTTGCGCATCCCACAGTCCCACGACCAGGTGCACTTCCGGAAATCGGCCGTGAAGGCGCTTGCACAGGTGACGAGCGTGCATTACGGCGGCCGGAGGCGTGGCGGAAACGCAGACGACGCCGATTTGATGCCGTTCAATGAGTTCAACCAATTCGCTTGCCGCAGCTGTAAACGAGACGGACTGCACAGTGAGCCCGCTGGTCGCCAACAATTGCGCCAGCATCGTTCCGGCAATTTCATCCGCCTCGTCGCGCGCGGGCAGGCAGAGGATCGCTGGCCGCGACGGATTGCCATCATCGATTTCCGCTTTCGCTGGTAATTCCTGCTGGCCCTCGCCCGTTTCCTGAATCATCTCCCTCAAACTCTGTAAGATGAAATTGTGCCTGCCCTCATCGAGTTCGCCGCGATGCCAATGGGTCTCGGCCAATGCCAGCGCCGGGATAAGCAGCGTGTCGTAGACTTCGACCAGCGGCTTGTCCTCAAGATCATCCTCGACTAATTGCATGGCTTTTTCTTGATCTCCCGCCAGGAGTCGCTGGTAGACGCGCCGTTTCGGCTCGAAGACTGGCTCATTGCCCAAGAGAACATTCAAAAACGATAGTTGGGGCACGTGCTTGCCGATGACCAACAGGCAAACGGTCAACGGCGTCGCCAACAAAAGTCCTGGAATTCCCCACAGCCAAGTCCAAAAAAAAGCCGCCACCAGGACGGCCACCGCCGACACACCGGTACCCTTGCCATAGAGCCAAGGCTCCATGACGTTATTGCTGAAGAGTTCCAGCACCACAAACAGCGCAGCCGCGAGAATAGGCGCGACCCAGCCCGTCGAGATGGCCATCGCCAGGCCGATCGGCATCGCAGCGGCAATCCAGGGGCCGATATATGGAACGAACCTGAATGTGGCGGCCAAGATTCCCCACAAGATGGCGTTAGGGACGCCGATGAAGTACAGGCCGATACCAACCGCGATGCCGAAGGTGGCGTTAATGAGAAACAGCATGGAGAGATATCGACTGACCCGCGTCGCAGCGTCTTCCAGCATCTGAGTGGTCACGCTAACCTGACTCGTCCCCACCAGCCGAATGAATCGATCGCGCAAGTCCTCGCGGCGGACCAGGAAGAAGACCACGAGCACGATCACGATGCCCGTCAGGCCCAACACCTCAATCAGCGTGCCGAAAGTTCCGCTCAAGATTTGCAACGGGCTCGTCGGCGAGGAGAGCACGCGAACCGAGAATGGTTGCTCGCGAGTCCCCCGTGGCGGCGCTGCCTGGTCCGTCTGCGGAAGATTCTGGCCAATTTCCTCGGCGGTCGTTGTTACCTTGCTTAATGCCGCGATGAAGTAGTTGTTCGCCGACTGCAGCTTGGCTTGAATGTTGCTTTGGTATTCGGGCATTTTGGGAGCCAGCTCGGTCATTTGAATCACGGCCGTCCATGCCGCGATGCCCAGCACCGCAAAGCCCACGATTGCCGTAACCAACACAGCCGGGATACGGCCCAGCCCGCGCCGCTCGAGCCAATCGCAGACCGGACTGAGCAGAAAACTCAGCAGCACGGCAAGCGTCAAGGGGACCAGCACGCCCTTGGCCAGATAAAGGGCCGCCACGACTACGGCGATCGCCCCCAACGCCCACGCTGATTTAACGAATTGGTCCGAGGGCGCCATGCGCACTTCTCTCCTCAACGGCGTTTCCAAAAGCGACCGAACAGCCAGCCGACGCCTGCTGCCAATAAGACCGACCTCAGCGGCCGCTTGCGGATGAATTGCTCGCACGCGCATGCGACGCCGTGGACTTGATCTCGGCCCTGCTCCAAATATTCCGAGGCCCTGTTACCAACCTCTGCAAGCTTCTCCCCTGCGGCGTCCCTTACGGTCTCACCTATTTCCTGAAGATCGTTCTTCACTTTCCATTGCGTGTTCGCTAAGTCGTTCACTTGTAGTAGACATGAATGCTCCTCATGTAGCCGGCGCCTTTTCGATCACATCCGGTTGATTGTTGCCCCACATCGGTAATCTCTGGATCTCCGCGTTGTGCTGGAAATCCAGCCCCGCCTCCTTCAAGGCGGCATGCACGTCGTCGTGCAGCGGCGGCTGGCCGTCCAGGTAGACCAGGCCCCAATTGACGGTCGAGCCACCATCGACATGCACCCCTGTCGCTACTTGAGCAATCAGCAGCTTTGGATTCAGCCGCGCCACCAGGTCTTGCACGAGCTGGAACTCGCGGTCGTCACTGACAGAAAACGCTTTCGGCAGTTCTACGGTCGCTTGCATCGCATGACTCCTTAGTTACCCGATCACTTTTTTCACGGCTTCCTTTACCGTGTCGGCGGCCTTCTGGACAATCTGCTTGGCCTTACCGGCCGCCTGGTCGGTCTTGCCCTCGTCGCGAAGCTTGTCGTTGCCGGTCAGCGCGCCGGCGGCTTCCTTGATTCGGCCTTTGACTATGTCTGTCTTGCCGCTCATGATGGCGACTCCTTCATCCTAGAGATTGTTCTCGTAACCGCTTGTCGCTCAGAACTCGCGCGATGCGTCGCGAAAAGCTTTATCCAATTCGTCCCATGCAGACTGAGCTCCCTTCTGGACGTCCTTCCAAGCCTCAGCGCTCGAGTGACCGACCTCGGCCAGTTTGGTGCGGGCCGCATCGCGTTTCGTTTCCAGGTCGGCCATCTTCCGATCCCAGTTGACTTTGGCGTCATCCTTCAGGTCGCTCCCCTTCTCACGGAGCTGGGCGATTTCGGCGTCCAGTTCCTTGAGTCGGGCATCAAGCCTTTTCTGAAACTCATCCTTGGTCTGCTGCGAGTAGTCGGCGGCCGTTTTAGCGGCCTCGCCGGCATCGCGGCGGACGTCTTCGGACGTGACCTTTCCGGGCGTCTGGTCAGCAGACCGCTGTTCGCACCCCATGACCGCGACGAACCCAGCCAATGTCGCCACATACAGCCCACGTATCATGTTTGAAATCTCCTTTGCATCTACGGGCAACGCCTTCCGGCCCCGATCTCTTTATACTTGTGCATCGAATGCACTCCGGCCGATGAGGAAGTACAGCACCATGCCTACCACTGGCAACAAAAGGATCACCGCAATCCAGAGCAGTTTGCGCATGACCCCAGACCTTCCCAGCAGTACGCTGACGATGGCAAAAATGTCCAAGATCAGGATGACCGCTCCAAACAAACTCAGTGTCGTTGGCAACATTTCAGTTCTCCTTCCGGAACAGGCCGGCATGTTAAAAGTAGTTTCATGTCTTGTGTCTCCGCCAAGCTCGTACCCGCAACCCTTGGCTCTCGATCCGGCTGCACTGCCCTCACGTTGAAGTTGCGCGTAATCGCCATCAGATGCGTCCCATGAGCAGCAGGATGATCAGGATGATGACAATCAATCCAACGCCGCCGCTCGGGAAATAACCCCAGTTTCTGCTGTGAGGCCAGGTGGGCAACGCACCCAGCAGCAATAGAATTAGAATCACGAGCAGAATGGTCCCAAGCATTTCAGTTCTCCATTTTTCCCAATCGTGTAAGACTTAGAGCGTCGTTTTGTGTGGTTCCGAAGTTAGGGGGCCGCGACAGGGGCCAGGAGCTGATGAGGCTGGCTTTCGGCGGCGGGTAGCTGCAAACTTCGCGGCAGCGGCGCCAGTTCGAAGCCGAACGTCCGCTTGCGCAGCGCGAGCAGATCGTTTACGCCATCGAGTCGCACACGCATCACGCCGCCTGACATCGGATGAGTGTGCCGCCACGCGCAAAATCGCGTAAACAGCGACATGGCGATGTTCGCCGCCGACCTCGCCAGCTTCCCTCCACTGCGAAAACTC
>JAICIG010000366.1 GCA_025924495.1 Pirellulales bacterium
AAGTAAGTGGCATTGGGCGTGAGCCTCCGTGTTGTGATCGGCAAGTCAATCGAAGGCGAGGCGTCCGGCAGCGAAGCGGCGGAAATGGAGTAACTGACCGTGGAGAATTTCCAACAAGCTATCGCAACCAGCCCCTTCGCCCAATTCCTGCTCGGCGTGTTGGCGAGTTTGTTGGCGGCTGTGATATGGGCCGGGGGAAGCTGGTGGAACTATCGCCGCGAAGCGAAGAAACGGATTCGATCGTTCCGAGGCGAGTGGGAGACATGGTGGCAACCGGTAAGCCCAGAGTCGCCTCCCTGGATTGGTCAAAGAATGCAAATCAGCATTGGTTATCGCAAAATCCGCTTCACGAGCGTCCCCAATGGCCGAATTGATCGCGACGCTCGTCAGAACAAAGAAAAGGAGTACAACTGGGCCGGCGAAATGCAGCTTAGCGATCAGATTTATTTGTACGGCTCTTGGCACAAATTGGACGGTCCAGGCTGCGGAGCCTTTGTATTGCTTCGCACCAGCGATGGCGATTGCCTCTGCGGTTACATTATCGGCCACAATTTAGGCAACGACGTCAGAATGGGGCCGTTCGTCCTAGCCAAGGATCGCCGTAACGTGCTGATCGGTATGCGCTGGCTGAGAGAAAACTGGCGGGCGTTCGAGCCGCCGGAAGAGATGCGGGCAAAGCTCTGATCGAAATGCTCTGGTTAGTCCCGAGACAGCATTCGCTTCAGCCCGCTCCGGACGAGAGGTCGCTTGAGCGACCAGATGGCGGCGCGCAACATCGAATCGAGCATACCGAAGGCGATCGGCACGGTGATCAAACCGACCAGCCCGCATCCAATCGCAATCGGCAGGTAGATCAGCGCTTCGTTCGTGGGCTGCGGATGTAACTCCAATGACCGAGCGCCAATCCAGCGGACCGCGGCGCAGAAGATCGCGATGAAACACGTGGCAAACAGCAGCGAACCGATGGTGAACTGGCCGGGCAACGAATCGTTTCGCTGCGCCCAAAGCGTCAACCAGGCGAGGGCCAGGCTGGCGGTGATGATCATGCCCAACAGGAAGACGAAGAATACGGACAAGAAGGGAACTTGCATGCTCAGCGAAACGATCGCAGCAACCATCGCCGCCCAGACGATGCCGCCATAGAAGCGAGACCAGCGCAGGCGGGAGGTCGGCGGTTGGAATTCGGTCGTGGCCATAGGTTGCGGCATATTCTCGTGCGAGTCCAACTAAATGCGTTTACTTAATGAACGCAAGCATGCCTACGTCGGCGAAGCGCCGACGAAGGCATGGCACCCTATTCATGGTACACAGATTCACATCGTCAAAACCACTGCTTCAATCATCAATGGCTGCCGGCTCGTATGGCGCTGCGCGGAGCGCTGACGGCGGCAAACCGCTCTTCGTATTGAGGATGGTTCGTGCCGAGCAATCGATCCCAAAAGTTGAAATACAATCCGTAGTTCGCCCGGAAGCTTTCGTGATGCATGGCGTGGTGCGTGGGCGTGTTCAAGAACTTGCCCATCCATGTATTGAGAAACCAGCGCGGGAAGATCTCAAAGCCGCAATGCCCGAGCACGTTGAACGAGATTTGCCAGGTCATGAAGACGAGGAATGCCGACGGATGCATCGGAATGGTGAAGGCCGTCAATGGCCCGATGCCTGCTTGCACCACGGCTTCCAACACGCTGAACGAATACGCCGCCCAGGGCGAAGGGCTGGTCGAAAGATGATGCACGCGATGCATGCGGCGGAACAGCCGCGGATGGTGCATCAGGCGATGCGTCCAGTAGAAATAAGCGTCGTGCAGCAGAATGACGAGCGCGATGCTGACGAAGAACCAGCCGCGCCCGTGCTGTTCGATTCGACCATAGAATTTCGTCCAGCCCGAATAGCCGGCGAAGACGACGAAGCTGCCCATCAGGCCGAACACGGCCAGGCTGCGGAGCGAATAGGCGATCTCCCAGCCCAACTGCCGCCAGGTCGGAAACCGCGGCACGATCTTGCGGTGAACCATCAGCCGCTTCAACAGCACATAAAACAAGAGCCAAGCCGTTCCCGCCAGCGCGGCGTACCAGACGGCATCACCCACGGAGATTGCCGGCGCCGCTCGAATGGCGCGCCACAGTCTGTCGCCCAGCGGCATAGGAATTCTCCTGTTGAAGCACGCCCGCACGCGGCTATTCGCTCGACGTCTTCAGTACGACCAGCAGCCGCGGTCATTGCCTGCTCGATTTTACCGAACCGCACATGAGCGATCTACAAGATAGACCAATTCGAGACCGGCGCCGGCGATCCTTTTTGGCAAGGCGGTCGAGCGGCTCATTTCTCGTCCGAATTCAGCTTTAGCTTGTCGCGAAAGACTTTCTTGACCTTGCTGACTTTGGGACGGATCACGGCTGTGCAGTAGGGTTGCCCTTTGTGCCCTTCGTAGTAGTTCTGGTGGTACTCTTCGGCCGGATAGAACTCGGTGAACTCGGTGATCTCGGTGACGATCGGCCGGCGGAAGGCATGTTCCTTGTCGAGTTGCTCTTTGTAGTGCTCCGCCAGTTCGCGTTGCTTGTCGTTGTGATAGAAGATCACCGAGCGGTACTGCGTGCCGATATCGGCGCCTTGCTGGTTGAGGGTGGTCGGATCGTGCGTCTGCCAGAAAACCTCGAGCAGTTCGTCGTAGCTGATCTGCTTGGGATCGTAGGAGACCTGAATGACTTCGGCATGACCGGTGAGCCCGGTGCAAACCTGCTCGTAAGTTGGGTTCTTCGCCTTGCCGCCGCTGTAACCCGACACGACGGAGTGCACTCCTTTGAGTTGCTGAAACACGGCTTCGCTGCACCAGAAGCAGCCCGAGCCGAAGGTCGCTTTATCCAGTTGAGAAGGATCCACGGCGGCAGTCTCCGAAGCTTGCTGTTTTTTATTGCGGGGCGGTTTGGCTTCCGACATCGTGGCGAGCCCGCCGGCAACGAGTGCGATAGCAATTCCCGCCAGCACTCCCACCGCAGTTCGGTTTGCAACCTTGGTCGCCATAGGATCGGCCTTTCGTCGAAACGAAGGATTGTGGTACGCGATGGACGGTCTTCGTCGGCACTTGCTGCGGCTTGCGTCTCGCCGTCGCTGCACGACATTGCCAGCCCGGACGATTCATCAGCCCATACCAACCCGAAGCGCGAGCGAGGCCGGACGGCCTCGAAGGCCGCCTACCGGCGACCGCCATCCCTCGCTAGCGCTTCGGGTTAATGTGAATACGTTCCATCAGGCTATCGCAGCGGCCGGTGAATAACAGGGGCTAGTGGCTCTGGCTCAAACGCAGGCGAGCTTACCCAATATCATAGGCGGCGGCAGAGCGAAGATGCAATTCGCCGCGCCGCTAGGCGGCTATGTCGCTCGGGTCGTGCCGCCAAGCGGATGCTGAGCTGAAAAGTTATCTGAGATATGTCCCGCCCATGCGGCGATTCGAGCGACGCCATTCCCCTTCTTTTTAGGGGAAGACGCTCGAGCGCGCTAGATTTTGATGAAGCTGGGCGACCTGGGCGGATGGATAATTTTCAATTTTTGCGAATCGCTTGCCTTATCAAGCAGATTTTGCTTAAAAACGTTTTTGTAGGATTCGCCCGCGGCCAGCGGGACGGATTCAGAAGATGTCTTCCCATTCAGGGCGATGCTTTTCCCTCGCGGCTTCTTTGCCGCGCATGCCCACGACTGGTCTGTCTACAAAGAGGTGTTTCATGGCGGTGTTTCTGCGCAAACTGCGGGGTAAATCGAATGCCAAAGCCACGGTGCGTGGCGCCACGCGGTCTCGCAAGTCATCGCGGCTCGGAACAGGGCTGCGTCTGGAGAGCTTAGAGCAAAGAACCTTGTTGCACGGCTTCGGCTTTGCCGCCCCGCCACCGGGACCGGCGACGCATCTGGCCTTGTGGGCCCCGGAAAATGTGGCTTCTGGCGTGGCGGCGCCATTGGAAGTCGTCGCGCTGGACGCGGCCAACCACGTCGTCAGCAACTACACGGGCATGGTCCACTTCCGCAGCACGACCGACGCGACGGCGAAGTTGCCCGCCGATTACACGTTCGCCGCGAGCGACCACGGCCATCACCTGTTCCAAGCGACGTTCGATACGACAGGCAGCCAGTCGATTACGGCAAACGACATGACCACGACTTCGATCGCCGATACGATTTCGGTCAACGTCACGCCAGCTCCGGCGGCCACGCACTTCGGCGTGCTGACGCCCGAGACGGCGACGACCGGCCAACCATTCAGCACGACCCTTGTGGCGCTCGATGCCGCCAATCACCCGGTGTTGAACTACACCGGTACGGTCCATTTTACGAGCACCGATGGCAGCGCCACGCTGCCCGGCGACTACACCTTCGCCGCCGGCGATCACGGCTTCCATACCTTTCAGGTCACGCTAGGCACGGCCGGCAGCCAGACGATCACGGCAAACGACACGACGGCCTCGATCGCTGGCAGCGCCATCGTCAACGCCGACCCGGCCGCCGTGGCGACGCACTTCGGCGTGTTTGCGAAAGAAAACGTGACGGCCGGCAAATCGTTCGATACGGTCGTCGTGGCCCTCGATGCGGCGAATCATCCCGTGCCGAACTACACGGGCACGGTCCATTTGACCAGCACCGATGGCCACGCCACGCTGCCGGCGGACTACACATTCACAGCCGACGACCATGGCTTCCACGAGTTCCATACCACGCTGGCTACGGCGGGCAGCCAGACGATCACGGCAAACGATACGACAACCACCGCGATTACCGGTAGCGTGACGGTCAATGTCACGCCGGCTCCCGTCGCCACTCACTTCTTGGTGTTGGCGCCAGAGAATGTGACGACGGGCAAGTCGTTTGACCTGGTGGTGATCGCTCTGGATGCGGCGAACCATGCCGTGACGGATTATACGGGCACGGTGCAACTTGCCGCCCCGGGCGACACGAGCGCCGTGCTGCCGACGGCCTATACGTTTGCCGCCAGCGATCATGGCCGCCACGTGTTTCATGTCACATTGAACACGGCCAGCAGCCAGACGATCACGGCGACCGACACGAGCAACAGTTCGCTCGCCGGTTCGATCACAGTCACGGCGAATAGCCCGCCGGCCACGACCGGAGGCGGCCACTTTGGCCACGATCACGGCCTGCACTTGGGCGGGTTAGATGCCTTCTTCTCGGCGTTCGCCGGCAGCGGCGGCAATTTCTTCCGACACCGACATTAATCGCGCAATCAAGCAAGCGATTTCATCCGCGGGCTCGAAGGCAACTAAGCCTCGCCTTCGAGCCCGCGAGATTGTTGTGAGCGACCGACTATTGCATCGGCAACTCGAGCGGAGTGCGTTTGCCGCTGCGCAACACGATGACCGGCACGCGGTCGCCGGGGCGATGATCATTGATCAGCCGCGTCATCAATTCCGATTCGCTCAGTCGTTTGTCGGAGCCGTCGAGCGATACCAGGATATCTCCCTTTTGAAAGCCCGCGTTCTTGGCTGCCGCGTGCGCGCCGTACTGGCCGACGTGTTTGATGCGCAAGGCTAGCGAGTCGTCGCTTAGCCCGGCTTGTCTCCGGTCGTCGGCGGATAATTCTTCGAGCTTCAAACCGCCCGTGGTCATCCGGCGCAAATCCCACGAGGTGGCGCGCCACGAGATATCGCTGTGGCGGCGCCAACCGGGCTCGAGCGTGAGCGGCAATGGCAGTTTCTGCCCGCCCCGAATGACTTCGGCCCGCAACTGGCCTTCGTCCGGCGCGTTGTGCAACACCCATTGCAAGTCGGCGATGGACAACAGCGGTTGTCCTTGGAGAGATACGATTTGATCGCCAACGCGAAAGCCGTCTTTTTCGGCCGACGATCCGCCAGCCACTTCGAGCACCGCGGCCATCTCCTTCGGATCCATGATCAGCCCGAGCACCGCGGGCAACGGATAAGGGAACAGGATCTTGTCGGGAATTGGTTCGGTGCGTGCTCGATAGACCAGCCGCAGCGCTTCGCCGACCTGATGGCAGTGAATACAACTGCCGACGACGTTGCCTTCGTAATCGAGCTTGGCGCCATACCGCCCTTTGAGCGAAGGGAATTCTTCGGGAACGGCGATCGGCGCCGGCGGACCGCGTTTGGCGGCGAGAGCCTCACGGACTTCAGGAAAGCGTCGATGGAGTTCCAAGGCGCCGGCGAGCGCCTTGGCAAAACCTTCGACCGACACATCGCGATCCGACTCCGTCTCATGCGACCGAGTGCCATAGCGGCCGTAAATCGTCTGGTCCGCGTTCAGAAAGAAGGCGGCGAACGACTGGTCGTAGTCGTATTGAAACAGCGACAGATCGAGCCCGTTGGCGTGCACGATCCGCACGCAGACGAACTGGTCGAGCAACCGCCGAACCTGCGGATCGCGGGCGACGACTCGAGCATCGAGCTGGGCGCAGGCCTCGCAGGGAATGCAGCGGATGACGACCAACAGCGGCTTGCCCGACTTCTTGGCCTCGGCAAAGCCCGCCGGCAAGTCGTTGTAAATCCAGAATCCGTCGGTCTCGACCGCCTGCCGGTCATTGCGGACCTTGCGTTCGCGCTCTTGGGCGGCCAAGCGGGCAGCCGCTTGGGTTAAAAGCAGGCCGAAAGCGACCCAGACGAGGCCATAGCTCTTGAGCATGGCAGGACTCCCTTCAGACGCACGGCGAAACGTTGCTCGAAGCAGCGAGCGGACTTCGGTTGCAAGTACGGTGGCCGCGATTTTAGCGGAGGAAATGACACTGAACATCCGGCGACCGAAAACCGTCGACCTTTCTGCGGACCCAAGGCAAACGCGATCCACCCGAAAAGGTTATCTTTGAAGTGAGTGACGTCCGACCTTTAATTTACCGGCCACGTCGCCTTGAACTCTGAATTTTTAAGGATTTTTGTTGCTTCTAACGACAGCCTATTGATAGAATCCGATGGGCTGGCACCGGTCTGTTCATATCTGCTTGTTCAGGGCGCAAGGAAGGGGAGAGAAACCCATGGGTCTAAGACGTTATATGGCTCGCTCATCAAGACATCGCGCATTCACGTTGGTTGAACTGCTTGTCGTCATCAGCATCATCGGCATGCTAATGGCTCTCTTGCTGCCCGCGGTTCAACAGGCCCGCGAAGCCGGCCGCCGTAATACATGCAACAACAACTTGCATCAGTTGGGGCTGGCACTGCAGAACTTCACGAGTTCGGGTAACGGCAAGTATCCCGGCTACCGAGAGCCGCTGACGATTACTGGCCCGAATGCGAGCTTGGCGACCTATGCAAATGGCACTTGGCCGGTAACTTGGGTGATTCCCTTGCTTCCCAACCTTGAAAGAGCTGATCTCTACCGGAACTGGCGTGCCGGCATGTTCTTTACCTCCAGCGGCACTTACGTACAGTCGGCCGACCCCACGTATAGCGGTTACATGAGCTCGCTCGTCTGCCCGAGCGATCCTCCCGCCACAAACTATCCAGCCCCAAATGCGTATGTGGCGAACACGGGACAAATCGACGTAACATCGACTGCGACGTATCCGTGCGATCCGCGCGATAACGGCGTGTTTTTCAACCGATTCAACGACAACAACACGCTCTCAGCAAGTACGGCGAATAACATTAGCGCCGCTCCGATCGTGACGATGACGCAAGACTTCATTAGCGCAAACGATGGAACATCAAACACGTTGGCGCTGTCGGAAAACGCGAACCAATACAACGACACAGGAAACAACCCGGGCACCTATGACACGATCACGGGAGCCAGCGAGTTCAATGTAGGCTTCACTTGGCATATCGCCAACACAAGCAGCGGCCCGCCGTTCCAGCCGGCTGATCCCAATACCACTTTCCCGGTTGCATACCCATTTGGAACGCTCAACTATGTAGCGCCTTCGAACGCGACTCAGCCAAGCAATGGCTATCAGTATGCTCGGCCTTCGAGCCGCCACCCGCAAGGGGTCAATGTGCTGTTCTGCGATGGCCATTCGCGATTCCTTTCGCAAGACGTCGAGTATGGCATCTTCTGCTTGCTCATGACGCCGAACGGTCAGAACTGCAACACTCCAGGCAATGCAGCCTTAGTCACCCCATCTAGTTCGAACAACTACTTTTATCTGCGTACGACTCCGATGAAGGACGATGCGCTTAATTAAGTAAAGCTTTCCAAA
>JAICIG010000367.1 GCA_025924495.1 Pirellulales bacterium
CAACCTCCCGCTGTTCCGTCCCCCGACCAGTGTTTCAATTTGTGGAGAATCGTCCATGGGTATCTCGTTGCTATCGTCCCTGCGCGCTCGCAAATCCGTGCATCGCAAAGCCAAGGGGAGCTCGTCACAGCGAGCGGCATTGCGTCGCACGAGGTGGGAACAACTCGAAAACCGCGTGCTGTTGGCGGCCGATCTGGCCATCAGCAAGACGCAAATTGCTCCCGTGACCGGATCGCCTGCAACGCCAGCGCCCGTGGTGCAAGGAGAAATGCTCTCGTACGCGGTCACGATTCAGAACAACGGATCGAGCGACGCCTCCAATGTTTCTTTTGCTGATACGCTGCCCGCGGGTGAAACGTTGATCTCTGCGACTTCCAGCACGGGAGGAGCGCTCAACGTAAACGGCAGTTCGATTACGGGCAATCTGGGAACTATCGCGGCCGGCGGTTCGGCAACCGTCACTATCGATGTCCTGGCCAACGGCCAGGTCTCCGGTTCGCTTTCCAATACGGCCAGCATATCGACGCCGGATGAAAACGGCGGCACGCCAATTATTTCGGCGCCGGTCTCGACCGTCATCAACGCGCTCCCTTCCACCGCGGCCGATCTTTCGATCAGCAAGACTGCGGCAAATAACAACGGCGCCGTGTCAGTAGGCGGCTCGGAAACCTATACCATCACCGTGACCAATCATGGGACGAATTCGGCCAACGACGTGGTCGTAAGCGACCTGCTCCCGACCGGCGCGACGTTCGTTTCAGGAACCGCAACGGTGGGAACGGGCTCTCCTTCCAACCTGACAGCGCCGACGAACGGACTCGACACAATCAATCTGGGAACCTTGGCGGCGGGCGAAACTGCTACCATCTCGATGACTGTTACCGCGCCGAGCTCGCCGGGCGTCATGGTCAATAGCGCCACCGTCTCGACAAGTTCGGGCAACACCAATCTCGCGAATGCCGCAGCCTCGATCGCCACCGCAGTGCAAGGCACGACAACACCGACGAGCGGCAACGTCGATTTGTCCATTTCCAAAACCGCGGCGACAACGGCTAGCTCGATCAATCTCGGCGCGGACGAGACCTATACAATCACGGTCGTCAACAACGGCTCCGCCAATGCGACCGGCGTCGTCGTCAACGACGTGTTGCCTTTCGGCGCAGCATTTGTCAACGGCTCGGCTGACGTCAGCGGCGTTAACGTCGCCAGCGCCAATGGCCTCATCACAGCCAACGTCGGCAATCTGGCCGCGGGAGCGACCGCCACGATCACGATTACGATTCGGCCGGCAGCGGTAGGAGCCGCGACCGATACGGCCTACGTCGAGGCCGCCCAGCCAGATCAAAATCAGGCCAACAATTCCGCCTCGGCGACCACCCTCGTCTCGGGCGTCGGGACGCCCGTCGACCTGTCCGTAACGAAAACGCCCTCGGCGTCCACCGGGACCGTCGGTCAAAATGAAACGTACACCATCACGGTGACGAACAATTCGGCCAACGTCGCCACAGGCGTCGTTCTCAGCGATGTACTGCCGACCAACGCGACCTTTGTTTCTGCAAGTTCGGGCGGCGTATCGTTGATGCCAATCAACAATGTGCTGACCGATACAATCGGCAGCCTGGCCGCAGGCGCTTCAGCCACGCTGACGGTGACGCTGACGCCCAATGCGGTCGGCGCCATCACCGATACGGCCCTCGTGGCCAGCAGCCAGGCCGATCCAAACCTGGTTAACAACATCGCGACGCTGACGACGCCTGTGCAAGGCTCCATCACGCCGCAGACCGGCAACGTCGATCTGTCGGTGTCCAAGACCGCCGCGAACAATAACTCCGCCGTCGGCTTGGGATCGAACGAGACCTACACGATTACCGTTACCAATAACGGTTCGGCCGACGCGACCGGCGTCGTGCTCAGCGATGCTTTGCCAGCGGGCGCAACATTTGTCAGCGGAACCACCAACGTCAGCGGCGTGAATGTGACGAACCTGAACGGCGCGGCAACGGCGAATATCGGTAACCTCGCGGCAGGCGCCAGCGCCACGATTACGGTTGTCGTCAAGCCGGGCGTCCTGGGCCCCATGACGGATACGGCTTCCGTCGAAGCGAATCAAATCGACCTGAACCAGGCCGACAACCTCGCTTCACTCACGACACAGGTCGTTTCGGCCGCGTCACAAGCCAATTTATCGATTATGAAATTGGCCACGCCCAATCCAGACACCGTGGGTCAGGCACTCACCTATGTACTCGTGGTCGCGAACACAGGCCTGGCGGATGCCAATAACGTTGTCGTCACCGACAACCTGCCGAGCGGCGCAACGTTTGTATCCGGCAGCACGAACGTCAGCGGCGTCAATGTCACCAATTCCAACGGCGCCGTCACGGCAAATTTGGGCACGGTGGCAGCGGGAACGATCGATACGATTCTGATCGTCGTCACGCCGACGCAGGCGGGCATGCTGACCAACACGGCCGACATCACAACGTCAACGCCGAACGCCAGCTCGCAAACCTCGGCGACGACGCAAACGACCATTAATCCTGCCGGTGGCAGTCAGGCGAACTTGTCGATCACGAAGACCGCCTCGCCGACCACAGGGACAGTCGGGCAAAATCTGACCTACACGATCACGGTCAGCAACGCTTCGGGCGCGGCCGCAGCCGACAATGTCGCCGTGACCGACTCGTTGCCCAGCGGCGTAACATTCGTTTCTGCCACCGACAGCCTCGGGCATACGCTGACGCCGTCGGCCGGAACGCTGACTGACTCTCTGGGATCGCTAGCCGCAGGGGCGACGGACACGATCACCCTGATCGTCACGCCGACGCAGGCGGGCACGTTGACCAACACGGCCAACGTGAGCACGTCAACCTCCAATTCCAATAGCAACATGTCGGCGACCGTGCACACCACCGTCAATCCATCGACGGGCAATCAGGCCAATCTGTCGATCACAAAGACCGCCTCGCCAAGTCCAGGGGCCGTAGGTCAGAACCTGACTTACACCATCACGGTGACCAACGCGACCGGAGCAGCGAGCGCGGCGAACGTGAAGGTCAGCGATACCCTGCCGGATCATGTAACGTTCGTTTCGGCCGTCGATACGACGTCTGGCGCCACGCTAACCAACAGCGGCGGGACCATCGTGGACAACATCGGCACGATGGCCGCCGGAGCGACGGAGACGATCACGATCGTCGTCATGCCGCAGAAAACTGGCACGCTCGCCAATACGGCAAGCGTGACCACCACGACGTCCAACGCCAGCAATCAAACCTCGGCGACGATCAACACCTTGATCAACAAGGCGGGATCGGTGCTAAGCTGCTTCCTCAATGGCCAGCCGGGCGACGGCAGCGATCAGACCTTCCTGACCAACCTCTATCGCGAGGTGCTCGGCCGCAATCCGGACACGTCGGGGTTCCAACACTGGCTGGCTTTCCTGCAAAACAATGGCGGCCAAGGGGGCAACGGCGGCCAAAGCAGCCCGGCGGTGCGGCAGCAATTGATTCAGGCGTTCCTCAACTCGCAGGAATATAAGTCGCACTTCGTCGATTGCGTGTTCGACCTGTTCCTCGGCCGGCATGCTGACGAGGGCGGCGAACGCTTCTTCGTCAAAATGCTCGATTCGGGCGCTCGAGAACAGGACGTGCTGGTCGCACTGTTGAGTTCCCAAGAATATTTTGCTCGCAACGGCCATACAAACCAGGCCTTCGTCGACAACCTGTACCAGAATTTGCTCGGCCGTCAGGCGGATCCGACGAGCGAGCAGGCCTGGGTCAGTGCGCTCGACAACAAGCAGTTCACGCGTCAGCAGGTGGTTGAAGCCTTCCTGGATTCGCCCGAGGCCGCGCATAATCTGCTCAGCGCCGCAGGAGCGAGCACCGGCGGCGCCCCGGGCACTCCGGCGACAGGCGATTATCCATTGGCCGCGCTTACCGGCGATGGCTGGAATAACCTGTACTACCAAGGCAATCTAGCAGCCAGTCAGGTCGACCAGTTCATGAATGAGCTGGAGTCCGCCACGGCCTGGCAAACGGTGCAGCAACAGATGCTGGACCTGCCTCAGTACTTCGGTTAAACAAACCTGCCGCGATTCACCCTCGCGGCATTCATCCTCGCGCCGTTCGACCTGCCGCAGGTTTTTACGAACTTGCGGCAGGTCGGCATTTCAATGCGAGGCGACCCATCTACGAGAGAAACGATCTACAATCTCAACGCCAAAGCGACATGGGCGACTGGCAAGACGCGTAGAGGACCGGGATGGCGTGCGGCATCGTCAACTTTCCGCCTCTCCCGACTGTGTGTCACCGTCGCGGCGGCGCGCCAGTGCGGCCTTCGTAGATCGAGCTGGCGCCAGGCGCCTTCGTTGAAGTTAATTCTGCCGCAATCGGCATTGCGGGCGATGACGTTGGAGCCGCATTTCTCGCGGCGCGAGGAGGCTGGTTCCATTCGAGAATAACCTGCTTCACCTGCTCGGCCGGTTGGGGACGCGAGACTTGATTCATGACCACCGCGCTTTCGAGCCCAGCGACGTCTTCGGCCACGCTTTCGCTTTGCGGCGCTGGTCGAGCCTGGCCCCCCCGACGCCAGCCGGGAGTCGAGCGGTCGACGTCCGACGGATACTGCGAATCATCGCTGCTGGCCAGTTCCATCGCCCCGGTTGCTTTGCCTGGCAAATGCACCGGAACGAGCTGGTCGTGCGCTGCGTCATTGTCGGCCACCTGGTGGATCAAATTGGGCTGCGGCCGGCGGCGCTGTCCTTGACCGCCCAGCAAGCGGCTGGGCGTGTTTGAGACGAGCGATTCCTCGGCGTTTGACTTCAGGGGCAAAGGGCTGCCTTGTTTGACCCAATCGAGCCACGTGTTTTGCAACGTTCCGAGATCAGTAAATCGATAGTGCTGGTTCAAAGCGCGTTTCCATTGACGCGTCTGCAAACCTTCGCCGACGAATTCGACGAACTTTCGCTTGCCGCCTTGAGCGACGAGGAACGTGGCCAGCGAGTGCCCTTGAGCGTAAAGCGGCAGGATGTCTCTCGGATAGTCTTTCATCCGAAACATCTCGTCAAAAGCGATGCCGCGACCGGTCTGCAAGAACCGCACCAACATCTTCTGCTGTTTGATTCGTTCGCTGCGATGCTCGACCGTGCTGCAAGCGCCTTCGTCGGCCCAGCGCGGCAATGGCTGCCGGAAGTGGTCGGCAAAGATCGTGTGGGTCACTTCATGCGGCAACACCGAATCGAGCAATCGATCGAGCGGCCCCTGAATGGTCATCTGCCAGCCGAAGACCCGACCGCGATCGAAAACGAAGCTCGTCGCCCCGCCGGCGCCCAAGTGGGGCCCGACCTCGACAGTAATCGGGCAAGGTTGCTGCCAATTGGGAAGCGGCTCGCCGAGCCACTCAACGGCCAATTCGCGGCGATACTGCTCGGCAAGCTTGCCGACCTGGGCGGCCACGTCTTGCGAAGGAGCGTTGACGATAAAGTTCGGCGTGCGGTAACCGGCGCCAAGCGATGACACGATGGCTGCCAAGAATGCAGCCCGGACGACGCGAGCTTCCATGCTCTGTACTCCAGCAATCCTTTGCGGTAGCGGCCGCGTCCATAGCGGCTGCCTGTCTGGCCGCGGGTCGAGAGCAAACCGCGAGCCAAGGGTCGGTACTCTTCAGCCGTCTTACCTGGCGATGAGGTTAAGCTGTTTCGCAGCGATGCTTCTCGTTCGCCGCGAGCGTCGGGCAGCTCGTTCGTCGCCACCTTGGCTGTGTAAAGTTTTCAAAACTTACCCGACGGTCGCCCGCACTCCTATAGCGATTTCAGGTAGGCGACAAGGCCCCCATTGGCTTCCGGGAACTGGTACTTTCCCAGATCCGCTGCTAGCACCCAACGAAACGGCGAGCGCGGCGATTGCTGCGGCTCGAGCGGCCGACAAGCGAAGAATTCCAGCGCAACTTTGCCGTGAGCATATTGATGAACCACGGCCAGATAAGGCTCGCCGACAGCCACTTCCAGCCCGGTCTCTTCCAAGCACTCGCGGGCGGCGGCCTGCTCCGCCGTTTCGCCGGCCTGCACCTTGCCGCCCGGAAACTCCCAGTAGCCGGCGAGCGGCGCCCCTTCCGGCCGGCGGCCAATCAGATACCGCCCGTGATGCTCGACAACCGCAATGGCAATCCGTGTCGGCTTGGTCGGACCGGCGGCCATCGAACACTAACCGATCTTGCCCTTGTACTCGTCCAGCAATCTTCCGGGCGAGCCCATGATGTTGTAGCCGCCGTCGAGGTGCAACAATTCGCCGGTGATGCCGTCTGACATGTCAGATAGCAAAAAGCCCGCCGTGCGACCGACTTCTTCATGCGTGATGTTGCGGCCGAGCGGCGACATCTTCTCGTACAGCGGCAACATATCGTCGACTCCGGCTGCCCGTCCGGCCAGCGTCCGCACCGGGCCGGCGCTGACCGCATTGACTCGCACGCCGCAGGGGCCGAGATCGAAGGCCAGGTATTTCACGATGGAATCAAGCGCGGCCTTGCAGACGCCCATCACGTTATAGCCCGGCACCGCTTTTTCGCCGCCGAAGTAGGTCATCGTCACGATGCTCGATCGCGGGCTCATAATCTCTTTGGCGGCGTTGGCCACTGCGATCAGGCTGTAAGCGCTAATCTCCATCGCCAGCTTAAAGCCTTCGCGGCTCGTTTGGATGGTATCGACCTTCAGGTCGTCAAGGGCTGCATAGGCAATGGAGTGGACCAGGAAGTCGATCTTGCCGAAGGTTTCGGCGGCCTTCGCCATCACGGCGGCAATATCGCTGTCCTTGGTTACGTCGAGCGGCATCAGGAATTTGGCGCGCTCGGCAGGGTCGGTCAATTGCGACACGCGGCGGCGGTTCCGCTGCCGCTCGTCATCGGGCCGATCGGGCAAATGCGTGAAGCCGCAATCGCCCCCTTCGGCCATGATGAACTGGGCAATCGCCCAGGCAATCGAGTTGTCGTTCGCCACCCCGAGAACGAGGCCTTTTTTACCGTCGAATAAACCCATGAACGTCTCCTTGATTTTGAAGCACGCAAGATAACGCCTGGGGGGCAAATGCTCAACTTGTTATTTGGTCTCGGCCTACCTATGCTCTTTTGAGGCAGTCGTTTGAGGATGCTGGGCGGCAGGAGTAAGGAGAGATCAGCGCGCCAGAGCACGACCTCGAACCTTAAGCTCTCAACCTTGAATTCCCCGGGCCCGCCGAGCGGCATGCCAGCACCGACGCCCCCCAACTCAGAGCCAGCGCCATGGAGCGATGCTCCCGAGCTTGCGCCGGCGATCGCCCGGCTCTTATGGCTGGCTGCCCAAGAATCGCCAACAAGCTCATTTCTGGGCGCTGCGTTGCCGCTCGTCACTTCGACCGCCAAGGCCGAATACGCGGCAATCGCCGATTCGGGTCGCGGCCAATGGACATCGCTGGCCGACGCTGGTCCGCCGCAACCGCTGCCGACAGCCCTGCTGGGCGAGGCGCTCGACCGCGAATCGTGCGTCGCCATCGGCCCCTGGACCGCCGCCCCGTTACACGCCAAAGGCGTTTCCGGCGAACTGTTGGCGTTGCACTTTGTTCAGGACTTGCCGCCGCGAGCCGCGGCGCTGACCGCAGCATTGGCCGCCGTCTTGGGACGATCGCTCGCTGCTGTCCGCCAGCGCGACCAACAGCGGCGCCGCGTCGATCGCCTGGAAGCTATTCTTGAAATCGCTGGACGATGGAACCGCAATCAACAAACCGAATCGCTGCTGGTCGAAATGGCCGAAGCCGCCACTCGGTTACTTGCTGCCGATCGCGCGAGCATTTTTCTCTGGGATCGCCACAGCCACACGCTCGTCGGCCGCCCGGCGCTGGGCATCGGTAAAGATGAGTTGCGCGTCCCCGACAATTCGGGCATCGTCGGCCGCGTGATTCAGACGGGCGAACCGCATCGCGTCGATCTGGCGGACGATCGCGGTCAGATCAACCGCCAAGTCGACGAACAGTTGCATTATCGCACACGCACGCTGCTGTGCGTTCCGCTGCGCGGCCGCCGGGGCGAACTGTTCGGCGCCTTCGAAACGATCAATAAGCGACACGGCAACTTCACGGACGAAGACCAGGCCACGCTCGTCGAGTTGGCGGC
>JAICIG010000368.1 GCA_025924495.1 Pirellulales bacterium
ACCGCCCATGAGCCCGCCGCCGCAGATAATCGAGTTGAAACAACCGGTCTTGCGCCATCGCGTAGCCGAAGCCATAGAACAAATCGTCGTCGGCCTCGGCAAGAATGTGAGGGATGCCCCACTGATCGCGCACGATGTCGACCTTGCCGTTTGCCGTCGAGGCAGCCGTGCCGCTGGCGGCCGGCACTCGCCTCTTGAGCTCGGCGTTCCACCAGCGATCGAATTCCTCACGGTTGATCTGAGCCGCAGCGCAAATGGTAGCGATCGATTCGCCGCGTCCTAAGCGACGCAAGATTTCAGCCCCCGCAAGTTTCATCGGCATGTCAGTTCCTCTCGAAGGCGCACCGCCAAAGCGGCCGTGCGCGCGTCATCCAAGTGCAGCGGGTTAACGACCAGCTTTCCTGCGCTCAGTTTTCCGTGCCCCAGGTAACATGGGGGCGACCCACGGCGCAGCCGCCGACAGACCTCCAGCGCCGAGCGTCCGAGCGCCTTTTCGTCGACGGCAATCTCCAACAGCGGCGGCGGTTCGTCGTCTCCCCGGTCGAGCAGCGTACTTTGTGCTGCACAACCTTCGATTTTCGCGGCGATCTCTCGGAGCCGGCGGCGCTGGTCGGCACGCTGCGTTTCATATTCGCCTGCCGTGAACAGTTCGAGCGCCTTGAGCAAGGCGACGATCTGTTCCTTGGCCACTTTGAAGCCGCGCCCCAGGCCATGCCGCGGCATGCCCGGCAGCTTTGATTTGTCGATCAGCTCGGGCGGCGGATCCCAAAGTTCGAAGTGGTCGTCCATGTCGAGCATCTGCAAAGCGGCGGAGGCAATCAGCCCGCGTCGTCCGCAGAGAATGCCGGTGGCCTGCGGCCCGCGGATCGCCTTGCCCCCGCTGAACGCGACCAGATCAGCGCCGCTGGCGACAATCTCTTTCAAGTTCGCTTTCGGCGGCAATTCCCCTGCCGCGTCGACCAGCACCGGCAGGCCGCGCTCATGGGCGGCTGCGACCAGCGACTTCAAGTCAGGACGCGAATCGGGAGCGTACACGTACAGCACGGCCGCAGTGCGCGGACCGAAAGCCGCCTCGTATTCCCAGACTTCGGCGCGGCGCACGCCCGCGTTGGCCACGATCTCATGGAAGCCGACCTCCAGGAGCTTGACCCCGGCGGCGCGCACCGCGTGGTCGTAGCCCTGACGCTGTTCGCGGGCCACGACAAATTCGTTGGCGAACGAGCCGTCGCAATGCGGCAGCATTTCGATCCGCCGTAGATCGCTGCCAGCGAGGATCGCGGCCGAGCCCAACGTCAACGCGGCGGCAGCGCCGGCCGTAACGAGGCCTGCTTCGGCGCCGGTCGCCGCCGCGATTCTGCGGCAAGCGGCGGCCTGCAGTTGTTCGAGCGGCACGCATTCTCCCGCCGCCGCGCAAAACGCCTCGAGCACCGCCGTCGGCATCGGCGCTCCGCCCAATCGCGTCACCGAGCCCGAGGCATTGATGATCGGCTCGACGCCGAGTTCTTCGTAAACTCCCACGTGCCAACTCTCGCAGCGAGCGCCCCGGGCCAGTTTTCTCAGCAGACGATCTTAGCCGATTGCCTGGCCGCCGTCACACGAAGAGCTGGTCGCGTCGCTGGCGTTCTGTCGGTCGAGCGCGGCTGACAGCAGAATCTGAATGGAATGCCGCCCTCTGCGCGATCCAGCTCTCGCCTCGCACTGCAATGCCTGTTGGTCCCGTTATTCGCCGACAATCTCGTATCCGCCGGCATCCTCTCCGGCGAACTGCACTTCCGACTCAATAACTTTCTCCGCTTTCAACCCACCGGTGACCAACACCAGCGGCCGAGCCTTGAACGGCGCCGAGAACTTAATCCTTTCTCCCGGGTAGGCCGTGCCGCGTTGCACGCGCTCGTGGCGCCGGTTGGCACGTGTGTCGTAGGTGAATGCGCCCAATAAGGCCACCGAAGCGTCGGCCGCGGAGATCCGCAACGTATGCACGCCATACGGCAGGCCGCGAACTGCCCGGCGATTTTCAAGATAGAGCGACTCGCCTGAGGCAGTGGTAAAGGCACGATCGGTCGGCGTCTCAAGCATCAATCGCCCGTCGACTTCGACTTTCATTTTCCCGCCATGCTCCCCATCGACATACGCCACAGAGAAGTCCGTTCCGGCCAATTCGATCTCAACAGTTTTGCCTGGCGGAATGACCGCCTGCCGCGAACCGAAAGGCGCGCCGCACGCCGATCCGAAGTCTTCGATCGGCAAGCCGTCCAGCCGCCAGCGGGGCGATTCGACGCCGGTCCATTGCCGTTCAAGCGCCGTCTTGGCATCGACCGCGATCAGGTTGGCGCCGGCGCCGGTGACCTCGACGATATGGCGATCTCCCAGCAGAAGCAGTCCGGTGGCAAAGGTCGAATTCCGCAAGTCGCGCCGAGCCATCGGCAGCCGCCGGCTGCCAGGCTGTTCCTTGCCGTCGATCCGGATGCCGACGGGCCCTTCCTTGGCCCCTGCCCACAAATTGACGACCGTATCATCCAGGATGAATGAATTCTTCTTGTAAATGCGCGGGCTGTCGGCGTTGTAGGTTTGCATTTCGCCTTCCCAGCCGACTGTGTTCGGATTGATTCGCTCAGGCAATTGCAATTGAGCAATGCCTGGCTGAACCGGATCGACGACGTCGAACGCCCGCTCGAGCTGCCGCGCCCAGAGATCGTGGCCGGCCGCTTGCGGATGGCCGTCGCGCGGGCAGAGGGCGTAGCTGTTGGCGTATCGCGTGGTGAGATGAAACACGCGGCCGAAATCGATATTGGGAATCTGATAGCGGAGCGAGAGTTCCGACAGATAGCCCGTGCTGGCCGTGTAGCTCTCGCGGTTCTGCCACATGCAGAACAGAAACTCGGTGTCGGGATAATGCCGCTGAAACCAGCGAAGGGCGCCCTCGAACAATGCTAACTCGTCGGCGCCATCGACTTTTTCGTTCGCGCCGCTGCCGAAGATTACCAGATCGGGCCGCGGTCCCTCGGGCCGTTCGAACAGTGCCGGATAGAGTTGTTGCCACGTCTTGCCCGAGCGGTGGCCGTTCAGACCCGGATCGGGCGGCAGCGAAAGCGAAGCATATTCGGCTAAGCCGCTGTGGGCCTCGCTGATCGACGAACCGTCGCAGGCCATCGTATTTAGCAGCAGCTTGTCGATCGGGTAATCGAACTTCTGCATCAGTGCTCGCCGCAACCGCCCGCCATACATGAAATAGTGCTGCCACCAGGCGATGTAATCGTCCCACTCTGGATGCCCGACCTTGGCGCCTTCGAAGTCGGATCCGGAGATCGGTTGCTTGTATGTGGGCGACGCCGGGTCTTCGTCGTAAAGAAATTGCCGCGGGTTGGCGCTGCCGCGGTCGATGCTCGAGCCCATCACGATGATGTGCAGCGGCTCGCCGCGCCATAGTTTCTGAATCGTGCGCGGAATGCCGCGATAGTGCTGGGGCAGCGGTCGCGTCTCCGCCAGACGGCTCTCCGCTTTGGCGCCGCGGTGCAGACAGGGGGCATAGATCCACACGTCTTGATCCTGCGAGCGGTTGACGAATTCCACCATCAAGCCGATCGTGTTCGGTTCATCAGTCGATTTGTCGGCCGACTCGGTGAAGGCGCCGACGATCTCCGCATTCTCAATTTTGATTTGAAAATGGTTTCCTTCGCCGGAAATCGCCGTATAGCTTTTTCCCTTCACCAGTTCGCCGCGCGAGTGCTTGGGAAACACGCGAGCATCGTTCGGCGCACTCCACTCGCCGCTCTGGCTGTCGACGCGCATCAGGTGCACAGCGGCCTGCAAAGTGTCTTTCGCCGTTTGAAAACCATGGACTGAAAGGCTGACATGATCGCCATGATCGAGTCCCGTCTCAGCCAACAGAGAAAACTGATAAAACCGCTTGCCCGGGTGAATGACGACGATATTTTCCACCGGGAACGCCGTGCGGAAGTTCTTCACGCGCGGCGCGCGAAACACCTCGGCGTCGCCATACGCTTCCTGGTTCCAGCAGGCCACCGCGCCGCTATGGGCCGAATCGGTCGTCCCCTTGCGACTGTTCTCGAAGCAATGGAAGCCGAAGCCCGGATTGAGCAGCAGATTGCCCGAGGGCGGCGACGATTCGAGTTGCGGATCGGCGCCGAGGGCGAGGCAGGCGAGGAAGAGGGCGTGAGTCAAGTGGCGGGGTCCTTCGTGATTGCGATGCGCCTCGTCGACGCGAATCGTTTGTCACGCTCGCGCCAACGCGCATTGATTCTTTTGTAGGGAACGGTCTCTGCGCCGTTCCGAGCGACAGCTAGTGTTTTTGAAGTGTACTCCGCCGCCGATTCAGCCGCCATGCAGCCAACAGTCGGCCCCCGCGGTGACTTTCCGTGCGGAAGGCATGGCGGCAAGACTGTCTGGAGATATATTCGGTTTTATGGGCGTTGCCTCGGCGCTTTCGTGCAGCCGGGGACTCGACTATCGGCTAGAGCCGTAAAGCGATGATTACCGACGAGAACCCCTACCGCAGCCCGTGCAACGATCAGCAAGCGATTCGCGTCGCACAATCGATTGAATCGCCCCGATTTCGCGCCTCGCTCGACCACCGGGGCCTTGTCTATCGCCGAGTCCAGGTAAGCGGCGAGATCGATGCCTTAATTGAATACAATGGTCGCGGACTTGGCCATGAGTCGGTGTTCGTCAATGGCCGCCTGGCCTTGTGTGCCAGAAACCGCAATCTCTTTCGGCTCGTGCCTCATCTGGCGTTCGAGATTCACAACGACATGAAGTCGATGGCAGTTTCGATCGACGGTGAGGGGATGTTGTTCGTACGCGGGTTTCGACTAGAGATTGACGGCGTTGTCGTATACTCGGAAGGATCGCTCCAGGTCTTGTCTCCATTCTAAGCACATGCGGCAGGGACGCCGCTTCGTGACGGCAGTCGTCAGCACAAAATGGGAAGCTTTCGGCAGTGCGTGCGATCAAGATTGTCAAGGCCGATCTCGATGACCCGCATCATCAAAATGCGGTTGTCGCGATGATCGATGCCTACTCAGCTGATCCCATGGGCGACGCCAAGCCCTTGTCGGAATACGCCCGGCAGAACCTGATCACGGGGCTTCACAAGCATCCCACCACCTTGATCTTTCTTGCGTTTTCCGGCGCAGAGCCGTGTGGAATCGCCGCTTGCTTTGTTGGATTCTAAACGTTTGCGGCCATGCCGCTCATCAACATTAGCGATTTCTATGTTGTGCCATCGCTGCGTGGTTGCGGGATTGGCCGTTCACTGTTGGATAAGATCCAGCACGAGGCACACTCTCTGGGATGCTGCAAGCTCACGCTTGAAGTCCAGGAGAATAATTCTCGTGCGCGTTCGATCTATGCGAAGTTTGGTTTTGTGCAGGCGGTGTACCCCGCCGATGCCGGCGGCGGCGGATCGCTTTATCTGACAAAACAATTGGCCGACCTGGCGCCGCCGACGTAAGATGCCGGGCGGTTGATCGCGAGTAACCTCCAAGAAAGCATCGATGGAGTCAAGTATGGCCGGCGGCAAAGGTTTCAAGGGATTCAGCCAGACGACGATCTGCCTGTGGTGTCTGGCAAGTGGATCGCTCGCCGCGGACCCGCAGGCCAATGCGCGATTTCAATTGCCCGAAGGATTCGTCGTCGAGCAGGTTGCAGCGCCGCCGCTCGTGCGCTATCCGTTGTTCGTGGCGTTCGATGATCGTGGCAGGCTGTATGTCGCCGAAGGAACCGGAACGAATTTGCCGGGCAAGGAATTGGCCGGCAAATATCTCGGGCGCATTATGCTGTTGGAGGATGTCGATGGCGATGGCCGTTTCGATACGAGCAAGGTGTTTGCCGACAAACTCGTGTTTCCGCAAGGCAGTCTCTGGCACGACGGTGCGGTCTACACGGCTTCGCACCCGAGCATCTGGCGGCTGGAGGATGTCGATGGCGACGGCCAGGCCGACCGTCGCGAGGAGCTGATCAGCGGCTTCAAATTCAACGGCAACGGCTGCGATATCCATGGACCGTTCCTCGGTCCCGATGGCCGGCTGTATTGGACCGACGGCCGCCATGGGTATCAGGCGAAAACGCGCGACGGCGAAGAACTGGAAGGACTGGCCTCGCGCGTTTGGCGCTCGCGCACTGATGGAACCGAGGTCGAACGTCTCTGTGGCGGCGGGTTCGATAATCCGGTCGAAGTCGTGTTTACGCCGGCAGGCGACCTGATCGGCGTGATGGATCAGGGGCCGGGCGACGCCTTGCTGCACTATGTGGAAGGCGCCGTCTTTCCCATGGAGCACCCCTGCCTGAAAGAGTTCATCATGACCGGGCCGCTGCTGGGCTCGATGAAACAGTACAGCGCCGCATTGCCGGCGGGCCTATGCGGCATGGCTCGCTGCCGCACCGGTTACTTGGGGCCGGAATATCAAAACACGGTGCTGACGACTTACTATGTGCAGCACAAGATCGCCCAGTACGCGATCACGCGCGACGGCTCGACCTTTCGCGCCGAAGACAAGGACTTTCTGACCACTGACGACCACGATGTCCGCCTGACCGACGTTGAGGAGGACGCCGATGGCACGCTGCTGTTCGTGGACATGGGCGGCTGGTTCAGCTACGGCTTTCCCGGCAATCCGCTCCCGAAGCCCGAAAAGCTCGGCGCCATCTACCGCATTCGCCGTAGCGGCGGGCCGAAGATTGACGATCCCTGGGGCAAGTCGCTGAAGCTGTCGCAGCGCTCGCCCAAGGAACTAACCGCCTTGCTCGACGAGGAGCGACCGAGAGTCGGCGATCAGGTCGTGGCTCAGTTGGCCAGGCGAGGCGTGGCGGCAGTGCCAGCGGTGTCTGTCGTGCTGCAGGACGAACAGCGATCCTCGGAGGCCCGCCGCAATGCGGTCTGGGCCTTGTGCCGAATGGAAAGCCCCGAGGCCTTGGCAGCGTTGCGGTCGGCGCTCAAAGACGCCGAGCCGAGCGTGCGCCAGACGGCAGTACACGCCGTCGGCTTACAACGCGACCCCGCCGCGCTCGAGCAGTTGCTCGCGATGCTGGCCAGCGAAGAGCCGCCATTGCGGCTGAAAGTCGCGGAAGCGTTGGGGCGGATCAGCCGGGCCGAAGCTGTGCCCGGTTTGCTCAGCGCCCTTGCACGCGGCGGCGATCGTTTTCTCGAACACTCGCTGATCTACGCGCTGATTCGCATCAACGACAGGCAGAGTACGTTGGCGGCGCTGGCCGACGCGAATCCCCGCGTGCGCCGCGCCGGGTTGATTGCTCTCGACCAGATGTCCGTCGGCGCCTTGCAACGCGAAGAAGTTGTGCCGTTGCTCGATACCGACGACGCCGAGTTACAGCGCGCGGCGCTAGATATCATCAGCCGGCACGAAGGCTGGGCTGCCGACACGCTCGGCGTGTTGCGCGAGTGGCTGTTGGCCGATGAGCGCTCGCCGGAGCAAATACGCTCGCTGACGGGCGCCCTGCTGGCCTTCAGTAATGAAGAGCAGGTGCAGCAGCTTGTCGCCTCAGTCTTCGCCGACTCCAACGCCTCCTTGGCCGCGAAGCTGCTGTTGGTGCAGGTCATCGGCCGCTGCCGGCTGGAGGACCTCCCTGCGAGCT
Source organism: Pirellulales bacterium (assembly GCA_025924495.1). Next base: position 7,609 of record JAICIG010000368.1, read on the forward strand.
GGCTCGATGTTCTCCGGCAGGCGCTGGTAGCGAGCGACGCAGGTCTCAAGCAAGCCGCGGTCTCGGCAATTAAGGTGCGCAATCTCGATTCGTTCGACCAAGAACTTGCTCATCTAAGCCGCACCGCGACATTGCCCGCCGAATTGCGGATTGCCTCGCTCGAGTGTCTGGCCTCGCGTCGCGAGGGAGTAGATGCGGATTTGTTCACGTTCCTGATGAGCCAAATTTCGCCCGAAGCGGAGCCGCTGGTGCGCGTGGGGGCGGCCCGCACGATCGGTTCCAGTTCACTTAGCGAAACGCAGTTGCTCGCACTGGCGGAGCGCCTGGCCGATTCCGGCACGTTGACGCTCCGCTTGTTGCTGCCCGCATTTACCAAATCGAAACATGCCGAGGTCGGCGCTGCCTTGGCGGCCGCACTCAAACGCTCGCCGGGCGCCGAGGCGCTGTCACTGGCCGAGTTGGATCAGACGTTGCGAGGCTTTCCGCCGCAGGTGCAAGTGCCGGCCGGCGAGTTGC
>JAICIG010000369.1 GCA_025924495.1 Pirellulales bacterium
CGAGTGCGTATCGACGCGCATGTCCCAGATGATATTCTTGCCTTGCACCTGGACCGACTCGACCTTGGTCCACGTCGGCCAGACTTCGCTGATGCCTTGCACCACAGAAACCAGGCCCTGGCTGGTGGCCATCGTGACGATCCGGCGTCCGTATTCGTCGAATGGATCGATCTCGACCAATGGGCCGACCGCCGCCACCCGACCGCCGAGCTTGCTGATGTGTTGGCGAACGTTGAAGTGCTCGACCGGCTCGCCATTCGCGCCCTCATTGGCTTCGACCAACTGTTGCTTCGAGAAGAAATAACTGACCAGATTGTTGTCCAGCAGCACGATCGACTGCACTTCGGGGGCGCCTTCGGCCGGCGGCGCCTTGTCGGGCTTCGGCTTGAGCGTCGAAAGCCGGGCGATCTTGCCTTCGATGGCGCGGCCGTCCTTGAGAATAATCTTCGATGCCTGAACCGGCAGGCAGTCGTACAGCGTCGCCAGTGCGATACTGACGGCGACTAGACTCCCAACTGCGGACCGCGGGAATCGGGGCATGAGGCAACCTCCTCCAGGTTCTTCCCGTGCAATCGATCTCTGTACCGTCAAAGCGCCGGTCGCTTGCCGCTTCCAAGAAACCGCGACAGGACCGCTTCCAGCTCGGAAGCGAAGATGCGGCGGCGACTGCGACCAGTTTCATTGTCCCCTGCATGGCGCCTAAGTCAATGCGACTCAGCGGCTTTTGACGCAACTGCCGGGTGTTGACAGCGCCCTTACAAGCCGCACAATTAGCAAGTCTAGGCAAACTTTAACGGACGGCAGCGTGATTGCGAAAACTACTCTCGTGCGACTGCTTGGCGGCATGGTCCTGCTGCCCATCGCCATCGTACTGCTGGAAGGTCTGTCGGCCTTGCTTGGCGCCATGCAGGACGCCGCCGGGGCCGCCGTTCTCGGGCGAATCGCACTAGGGCTGGGCGTCCTCTGGGCTTTTCTTGCTCTCGCATTGCTGCTGGCGGTGGCCGCCAATGCCGCCCTGGCCACGGATAAGCCTGAAGCGGATGGACCTGAAGAGCACTGATGACCGCCAGCGTGCGGGCGGCGAGCAAAGCTGGGTCCGCCATCTCAGTCCGACAAGTGCGGCGCCTACGATACTAGGCGGTCGCCCGTCGCTATTTCGCGATTGGGGGGACAAAGACTAGCCCGATTCGCGCCGGCGGAGTAGCTTGGAAGCACCGGAATGCCGCTGATTCCCGCTCGCCGGAATGTCACCCGCGCTCAGAGGCGCGTGGGCGGCAGGCGGGGCGCGCGGCCCTATCACCATTCAGCTGACCTTTGCGGGCCTTCGCTCTTCGGCCAATGCCTGTTCAATTTGTCTGCCAGCAGTGCCGTCAGAAATTGAGCGTTTCGCAGCGGAAGCGCGGCACGGTTGTGACTTGTCCCAAGTGCGGCTGCGAGAACCGCGTGCCCGAGGAATCGGCGGCGCCAACGGCAATGGCCGCTCTGGCCGCAAACGCGCCCGATTTCGCAGCGGTTCCCGAGGTGGTTGTCTTTGACGATATCCCCGCGATCATCGCTCAACAGGAACGCATTGTGTCTCCGCTGCCGTCTCAGTCGGCCAGCACGACTGTTGTGACGAGCGCAGCGTCCGCGCCAGCCATTTCTCCGCCGCCTGCTCCGCCCGGATGGGCGGCCGCCAGCGCAGCGATATCCAGTGCGCCGATAACCACTGCAGCCCTCGGCGGTGCGCCGGCCGGCGTGCAAACCGCGCCGGTGCACGCGGCGCCACGCGCGGCGGATGTGATGGCTCGCCTAAAAAGCCGGCCTGAAGATGCTTTATTGCTGCTCAGCCGTCGCGCGGTTTACGCTTTGGCCGGTCTGCTGTTCGGCGTCGCTCTGCTCGGCTTTGCGGCAGGTTTTCTGATTGGCCGAGGTCGTCCGGGCGCCGCAATCGCGGGCGGCGAAGAAGCGGCGGAAACCGCTACAGCCGATCCGGTAGCGCTCGAGGGGAGCTTGATCTACTCGGCGTCGCCTGGTCAGTACCAACCAGACTCCGAAGCCTTCGTGCTCGCCTTGCCTGTGGAAAAACGTCCGACCGAAAAGCTTTCGCTGACCGCGGCAACCATCTCAAATGCCGATGCCGCCGCCCTGGCAGGCAATGCAGTGCACGGCTTGGGGGGCGCCTTAGTCCATGCCAACAGCGATGGCGAATTCCAGTTGGTGGTGCCGCGCGCCGGAGATTACTATCTGCTGCTTGTTTCAAAGCACGTCAAACGCGCCGCCGACAAGCCAATCGAGGTCGCCGTCTTGCACGAGCTTGGGGCCTATCTTGCCAATCCTTCAGAGCTGATCGGCGCGCACAAATACGTCTGGTCGCAGCGTCGGCTGGCGGGAGCGCCAGCGCCCGTGACGGAGGATTTTGGCGCCGACGGAAAGTGATTTTGTTCGGCCTGTCCGCAAGCTCGCCGTGTGCGCCCGACGTCTACTTGGCAGATGGTTGGGCGGCAAAATCCGCTGCGAAGGCTCGCGGGTTCAATTCCTCGCCCGTGGCGAACTTCGTCAGCTCGTCCCAGGTTAGCTTCCGGCCCGGCGCAAAGACTCGCTCTTTCATGAATTCGCCGACTTCCTTGCGGCCGACGTAGTCGGCGTTTTTGGGATCCTTCGCTTTGAGCACGTCGCGGGCGATCGCCTGATGCACCTGGCAGGCGAACAGTTCGCCCATCATGTAGTTGTGATAGTAGGCCGGAGCGATGACCACGTGAATCTTGCTGGCATAGTCCGGCGCATCGCGTCCGGCCGGCCGTTTGAGCAGTTGATATTTTTCCGCCAGGTCCCACCAGAGCTTGTTGAGATTCTGGTTCGGATTGCCGTACAGCTCTTTCTCAAACCGCAACATCACCTGGCACCAGCGTGAAAAGATTAAGAGCTTGTTGCGGCGCATCTTCTCGCCCGTGGCGCTGAATGCCTCAGGATCATCGACGCGAACCCCCATTTTTTCCAGCCACTCGGCGCTCTTGGAGAACCGCTCGAACATCATGGCCACGCCTTCGGTAGTCAGAATGTGCGACTCGCAGCGCACGACGTAGGGGACATTCTGCGGAATGTTCTTGCTGCTGTAGACCGAATGGCCCAATTCATGCAGCATGGTGCCCATCCAGTACTCGTTCGGCACGATGTTCGCCAGCACGCGGACGTCGCCTTCGCGATCGATATCGGTGCAGAAGGCGTGCGGGTTTTTGCCCGGCTTTTCATAGAGATCGCTGCGCTTGAGTACGTCGTCGATCGGCAATCCGATGCCGGCATAGAACTTTCTGCATAGTTCGGGAATGTCGGCGTCTTTGTAAGCCGCGTCGAGGCTGGTCTTGTAAACTGCCGGCGCTTCTTGAAAGAACGGGTCGTGATAATGCCAGGGACGCAACTCGTCGACCATAATGCCGTAGGTCGACGCGAGGCTCGTATCGATTTCCTTCTTGGCCGCAGCGAAGGGCTCGCGCGTCAACTCGTCGAGGTCGTCGAACAGGCGGATCACCTGGCTCTGGTCCTGCTCGTTGATTTCGAGCTGCATGGCGTGATAGTCGGCAAAGCCTAGCTCGCGAGCCGCCTTGTTGCGCATTTCGACCAGCGTGCGCAGGTCCTGTTCGACCTCGGCGCCGACGAGCTTGCTGGCTTCCCAGGCCGCTTGCCGCTCTTTGGCGTCGCGCGACTCCTTAAGGATTTTTCGCACTTCGCTGTCGGAGAGTTCCTTGTCGGCAACCTTAGCGCGGAAGACGTTGAATCGCTTCTCGATTGCGTTCGAGCGCGCGACCATCTGTTTGAGCAGTTCAGGATCCGTCTGCTTGGGCACGGCCTGCAAATACAGCACGCGAATTTGCCGGGCCAGCAGCTTGTCGTCGAGCCCCGCCCGATCGCAAGCTCCCAGCCGCACGAACCGCTGATGGTCGGACAAGGCGAGGTCGAGCTGATTCTCGGCTTCTTCCTTCTGCTGGAACGCTTCTTCGCTCCCCGTCACGTTGGCTTTCCACCAGCGACGGCCGACTTCAATTTCCAAGGGACGAATCCGCCTCACATGATCGGCGATCAATTGCCGAGCGACGTCGGCGGAGTCTTGGGCGCGTGTCATGGCAGCGAATCCCCAAATAAGCAAGGTCAGCGCGACAATCAGGCGCGGCCGCAGCGAAAAAAACGTGAACATAAGATCGCGCTCCCCCAGCATTTCGGAATGAGATTCTGATTTTCGCCACGGCCCCGGCCGCTATTGTGCGCCTGCCGCTTGATTCCAGCAAGCGATCAGGCCGAGTCGCAGCGCGGATCTCTGCGAAACGCGGAAAGATGGCAAGTGTCGTGCTCCCCGCGCCCGGTCACTCCTTGCCTCCGAACGCGACCTGCACGAGTTCGGGCAGCACCTGAGCGGCGGTTCCCTCGAGCCACAACCCTGCAGTGCGTTTGGGATCAATCGAAATGATGCGGGCGCCGGCAATCTTGGCTTCGTGCGGCAATTGAGCAGCCGGCCAGACGGCGCCGGAGCAGCCGATTTGAATCAAGCAGTCGCACTGCCGCGCCGCATGCAGCGATTGACTCCACGCAGGTTCGGCCATCGCATCGCCGAACAGCACCACGTTCGGTCGCTTGATCCCGGAAAGGCCGACGCCGGCCCAGCGCCGAATAGCGAATAGCGTTTGCGGCAAACTCAGCCATCCACGCCTGGCGCGGTCCAGTGCGGCGGAAATCCTCAGCAATTCCCGTCGGGACAGGAGGGAGCGAAAACGACCCCTCAGGCTGACGATCTCGAACACCGAACCATGGACTTCGTGGACGATGGTATTGCCCGCTTCACGGTGCAGGCCGTCAATATTTTGCGTAACGACAGTCACCGGCACGTGCCGTTCTAAATCGGAAATTGCAAGGTGGCCCGCATTGGGTTTTGCCATCGCGATTGGATGCAGCACCTCATACGCGAATTCGGCCACGCGCCGCGGACGCCGCAGCGCCGTGCGGAGGATGCCGCGCCAAGTAGCGAAGTCCTCGATGGGAAACTTCTGCCAGAAGCCATCGTCGTCACGGAAGGTGGGAATGCCGCTTTCGGCCGAAGCGCCGGCGCCGGTGAACACGACCACATGCTCGGCGCTGCGAAGCCACGAGGCCGCTGTCGAGAGAAGTTGGCGATCGGGCATAGCCCCATTCTTATGCACATGGAGAGACCCGGCAAGTTCGGCATAAACGCCTCGATCGGCGCAAAATCACCCCTCGTTCCTGGCCGCATGGCCGACTCCGGCGTACGATTCCGATAGCAGGCTTTGAGGAATACCTGAGCATGGAATCGCTGTATCGTCGACGCGGATTTTTGCCCGAAGCCGATCCTTTGCGCGCCTTCCCGGCGAGTTCTTCCTGGATCATGCTCGACGAGCTCGGACGCGATTTGCCGAGCCTGCTACTCGAGTCCTATTTCCGTGAATTTGCCCGCTCGCTAAAGATTCCGGCTTGGCGCCCGCCGGAGGGCGAAACCGAGGCGTTATCAACCGAAGCGCTGGCGAGCTTGCGGCTGTATTACGTGCGGCTGGGCTTTCTGGCTTCCGGCTATGTCAACCAGGTAGGTCAACCGCCGGCGACGCTGCTGCCTCGTAACATTTCCTTGCCGCTGGTCGACGCTTGTCGCCGGCTCCAGCGGCCGCCGATTCTGAGCTACGACGGCTATGCGCTTTACAACTGGAAGCGCTTTGACCCAGCGGGACCAATTGCGCTGGGCAATATCGACACCTTGCAGAATTTCGTCCATCTGTACGACGAACACTGGTTCATTCTGATTCATGTCGAGATCGAAGCCATTGCGGCAGAGGTCTTGACCGCGCTGGACGAAGCGAGGATCGCCTTCGACGCGAGCGATGAAGCCGGCATTAACCGGGCTTTGGCGGCAATGGCCGGTTCGGTCTGGCGGCAAGTCGAGGTGCTGCGGCGTATCCCGGAGAAAATGGATCCGGCGCTGTACTACAAGACCTTCCGCCCGTACATCCGCTTTTTCGAGCACGTGGTGTACGAAGGAGTCGACGGGGCGCCGCTCGACTATCGGGGCGAGACGGGCGCTCAAAGCAGCATCATGCCCGCACTGACTGCATTCTTGAAGATTCCACACCAGCCGTCGCTGTTGATCGATCATCTGACCGACATGCAGAATTTCATGCCGGCCGAGCATCGGCGCTTGCTTGCCGAGATTCGCGCCCTGCCCGACGTCCGGCCGCTGGCCGACAAATCGGCCTATAACGATCTCTTGGAAGCGGTTGCCACGTTCCGAGAGGTGCACCTCGGCTGGGCGCACGAGTATATTCACAAACGCGTCGAAGACCCTCGCGGCACCGGCGGCACTCCTTACATGCGCTGGCTGAAGCAGCTCATTGACGAAACGCGAGGACATAAGCTGTAGAGGATGCGGAATGGTAAATTCCGCGCCCTACCTTCTTCCGTTCCACATTCCGAATTCCGAATTCATGAAAACGATCATCGAACCGTTCCGGATCAAAGTGGTCGAGCCGATCCGTATGCTGTCGCGCGAACAGCGCGAGACGGCGCTTCGCGAGGCGGGTTTCAATGTCTTTTTAATCCGCTCCGAAAACGTGCTGATCGACTTGCTGACCGATAGCGGCACAGGCGCCATGAGCAGTCAGCAGTGGGCCGGCGTGATGCAGGCCGACGAGAGTTACGCCGGTTCGCCCAGTTTTTATCGCTTCGAGAAAACGCTCCGCGAGATCACCGGCTTCGAGCACATTCTGCCGACGCACCAGGGTCGCGCCAGCGAGCGAATCTTGTTCGAACTGTTGGGGGGACCTGGTCGGATCGTGCCGAACAATGCCCACTTCGATACCACGCGCGCCAACGTCGAGCATTCAGGCGCCTTGGCCGTCGACTTGCCCATTGCTGAGGCCAAGGATCCGCGAAATCAGTATCGGTTCAAAGGCAACATCGATCTGGCCTCGCTCGATGAATTGCTCCAGCGCGCCGGACGCGAACAAGTCCCCGCCGTGATGGTCACGGTCACCAACAATAGCTATGGCGGCCAGCCGGTGAGCCTGGAGAACTTGCGCGGCGTGCGGCGGTTGTGCGATCATCACCGCGTGCCGCTATTTCTTGACGCTTGCCGGTTTGCCGAAAATGCGTATTTCATCAAGCACCGCGAGCCCGGGCAGCACGACCGCTCCGTTCGTGAGATTGTTCGCGAAATGTTCGATCTAGCCGACGGCGCCACGATCAGCGCCAAGAAAGACGGGCTGGTGAATATCGGCGGCGTACTGCTGATTCGCGATGCCGAGCTGTTCCAGCGCGCCAGCAATTTGCTGATACTCACCGAAGGTTACGTTACCTACGGCGGGCTGGCAGGTCGCGATCTGGAAGCGATGGCCCAAGGCTTCCAGGAGGTGCTCGATGAAGATTACCTGCGCTACCGGATTCGCAGCGCGGAGTACGTCGGCGAGAAGTTGCTCGCTGCGGGAATTCAGATTGTCGAACCGCCCGGCGGGCATGCCATCTATCTCGACGCCGCCTCGTTCTGCCCGCACATTCCGCCCGCCCAATTCCCCGGCCAGGCGCTGGTTGCGGCCCTTTATCGTCATGCCGGCGTGCGCGCCGTCGAGATTGGTTCCGTGATGTTCGGCGACGAAAGCGGCCGGGCGCCGCCGATGGAACTCGTTCGCCTGGCATTTCCGCGCCGCGTTTACACGCAGTCGCACATGGATTACGTCGTCGAAGCTCTCATTGAAATCCATCAAGAGCGACACGCGCTGCGCGGCTTGGAAATCGTTGAAGCGCCCCCTGTCCTGCGACACTTCACCGCGCGGTTCGCGGAGATTTGAGTTGAGGCGCAGGAACCTTGGGCGAGTGCCAGCGCGCCTTGTCCAGCAAAAGCGATGAGGCTCCGAATGGCCTGCTCGGCGAGGTATATCGAAGTAATTTAGGCGCGTCTTCGTGCATTCGCGTCATAGCATCATGAGATGCCGCCCGCTTGCCGGGCGGAGTTTCACGTTGGCAGGCTAACTCGGCGGTAACTCAACCTCGCTGATGCAAGCGTGGCCCCCGGGGCGCGCCCCCCGCGGGGGGGGGGCCCCCCCACCGGGAGGGGGGGGGTGGGATGGAAGCACACCCCACCCA
>JAICIG010000370.1 GCA_025924495.1 Pirellulales bacterium
GGCGGCGATTCGCTTATGTAGCGGTCTGAATCTCGCCTGTTTCTCTGCAGCCGTCTTTGATCGTTCAGCGACGAAGCGCGGGCGGCTCGCGCCCGGCGCCGACTGCGGCGCGCTCGTTCTCGCCGTCTTCTGGAGCAGGCGGCCCGCGGCGGCGAACGGTCAATACCGGGCAAGGGCTGACCCGCACCACCCGCTCGGCGATGCTGCCCATCATGAAGTGCTCAGTTCCCGTCCGCCCATGCGCGCCGAGCAACAGCAAGTCGACGCCGTTCTTGACTGCGTAGCGGCAGATTTGTTCCACCGGATGCCCGTAGCGGACGGCCGTCACGAGCGGCAGGCCGGCTAATGGGGAAGCATCGATCAGGCCTTGCAAGCGATCGCAGGTTTGGCTTTTGAGGGAGGCGAGGAATTGCTCGATCGGATCAACGCCTGCGGATTTGTCTGCGCTTCGCCGCGCTTCTGAACCATCGAAGTAGGTGCGCGCCGCATCGCAACACGCCGTGTAATCGGCCGTGGGAATGCCCGGCCCCAGTTCATGGAGTACGTGCAATAAGTGAGTCGTCGCGGAGAACCGTTCGGCGATCGCAACGGCATACTCGATGGCCAGCGCCGCGGGCTCGCTAAAATCGGTCGCAATGCAGAGGGTATCGAACCGGATAGCGGCCGGATCGCCGAACTCGCGCCCCGCATCATTGGTTACGTCGCTCATGCCTGGCTCCTTCGGGTTGACTGCGCGGAGAGGCGCGTCATATACGTCACTCGTCTCGGCAAGAGTCCTTACCCCTTCAGTGGCATGTCGTATCGACCTAACTCGCTTGGGCGCCCAGCAAATGCCCGACGCGGCTCATTTCTTCCTCCAACAACGACACGACATCGTCGACGCTCGCAATGCCGACAAGGCGGCCTGAGACATCGACCACAAGCAATCGCCGAATCTGCGAGCGCCGCATCCGCGCAAGGGCATCCTCGATCGGACAATCTTCTCTCACCGTTTCGGCTGGGGTTGTCATGATGGCCGCAACTTGCATTTCGGCCGGATTGTTGCCGGTCGCCATGACGCGCGTCACCAGATCGCGATCGGTGACAATTCCAACCGGCGCTTGCTTCGCGTTCATGATGACGAGCGTGCCGACGGAGTTGTCTCGCATTCGCACGGCGGCAGTCGCCGTGGATTCTCCCGGCTCGATGAAATACACTTCCCGACAGCAGATGCGTCCGATCGACATGACTCGAGTCCTGGCATGAAGGAGATTTGGTTCCACTCGCTGGCATTGACCGGTGAAGGCGCCAAGCGCCGCAATCGGTCGCCATGATGTCAAGTTGCAAGCCTCGTACCGTGATGGGCTCGGCAACCGACAAATTCGGCCGCGGCGTACAGGCGAGGCCCGCGGTCATCGAGGGCGGCAACATGCGCCTTATTCACTCGTGCAGGCGTGCGATTTGGCGCGCTTAGCGCGCTCTAGGGTGACCAATCGGATCGGGTGACACCGACGCTATCGCTGTACAATCGTCGCTATCTATACACGCCTAGGGCGGCGAACCGATAAATACGGTACACTGGGACGGCGAACTGGTGATTTGCCGAGCGAGACCAACTGCTGGTTCCGGGTACGGCTTTCGTTTTGGAGAGCGAATCGAGAAACGCATGGCAGGGTCTGGCCAGATCATCGGCACGCCATCCGCCGCGGTTCATGCGACCCCATTTCCTTTGGGTTATCGGGCATCAGGAGTCTTGTTGCACTTGACGAGCTTGCCGTCCCCCTTCGGGATCGGCGACTTCGGGCCGGCCGCATATGCTTGGATCGATCGGTTGGCAGAGGCCAGGCAAGCGTGGTGGCAGGTGTTGCCGCTCAGCCCGACCGGACACAGCTGCTCTCCCTTCGAGCCCTTATCCACCTTCGCGTTGAACGATTATTTGCTCAGCCCTGAGCGATTAATTGCAGACGGTTTGCTCGCCGCGGGGGATGCCTGCGGAGTCGATTTTCCTGATGCAGCCGTCGATTTCGACCGCGTCGCTCGGTTTAAGAACGAGTTGCTGGGACGGGCCTGGAGTAATTTCTGCTCGGACGCTCGGCCGGACCTGCGCAGCGATTTCGCTGACTTCTGCCGCGACCAGGCGAGTTGGCTCGACGACTATGCCTTGTTTCACTCGCTCAAGGAACGACATGGAGGGGCGCCGCTCCATGAGTGGCCAAAAGCCGAGTTGACCCGCCAGCCGGCCGCACTCCTTATCGCTCGACAAGAGCTGGCGGATGCGATCGACGTGTTGCGATTCGGGCAATTTCTTGCCGATCGCCAGGCAAGAGAGCTCAAGGCTTATGCAGCCGCGCACGGCGTGCGTCTGATCGGCGACCTGCCGTTTTTTGTGGCATTGGATTCATGCGACGTTTGGTCGCACCCGGAATTGTTTCTGCTCGACCAGGACCTCAGGCCGCAGTTTCTATCTGGGGTTCCGCCCGATTACTTCAGCGTCACCGGGCAATTGTGGGGCACGCCGCTGTACGATTGGAAAGCTCATCAGCTTTCCGGCTATAAGTGGTGGGGCCGTCGAATTCAGTCGTTATTGTCGTATGTCGATCTGATTCGCCTCGATCATTTCCGCGCCTTTGCCGCGGCCTGGCACGTGCCGGCCAGCGAGACGACCGCTGAAGCGGGCCAGTGGCTTCCCGGCCCGGGCTCCGACTTCTTCGAAACCATGCAGCGAGCCTTCGGCGGCCTGCCTTTGATTGCCGAGGATTTGGGGTTATTGACGCCGGATGTCTATCAGCTTCGCGATCGCTTTCGTCTGCCGGGCATGCGCGTGCTGGAATTCGCGTTTGACGGCGATCAGAACAACCCTTTCTTGCCTCACAATTACGTTGCCAACACCATCGTCTACACCGGGACGCACGATAACGACACCTTGCGAGGGTGGTACCTTTCGCTGTCGGACGAACAGCGGCGACGCGTCTGGAAGTATCTTAAGCGGCCGGTCGGCGACAGCGAGGAAGCAACCGCCGAGCTGCTGCGCCTGGCGTGGGCGTCGCCAGCCGCTCTGGCGATGGCGCCGTTGCAGGACTTATTGCATCTCGATACAACCGCGCGCATGAATGTGCCCGGCAGCACGGCCGGCAATTGGCGCTGGCGGTGCACCGACGAAATGCTACGCTCGCCGGCGTTCGATCAGCTGCGGACGCTCACCGAGCAAACGGCGAGAGCGGCGAGCAGCATGTGCAGCACTGAAGCGGTTGCTTGAGGCATGCGGCGCCAGGGGACAATACATGTTGGCGCTTCGCCTGACGTCTGGGCCGCTTGATTTGATTTGTCCCCGCAAACAAATCATCAACCAAACGGCATGCATTCTGCACTATGCCATCGATTGCTGGCCAAACTGACGCGGATGGCCCGGCGGGTAGAATAGCCGCCATGCAGCGCTTTTCCAGGCGGCTTGGCAGAGGGGGCTAGAAGGACCTCTTGGGGGGCGCAGACGTAAATGAGGAAAGACGCAATTCAATCGCCCGCTCCAAGGCAACCTGCTTTCGCAGAGCTTAGCGATGAGCAATTGCTGTTGCGTTATCGAGATACGGGCGATCAGGACGCGTTTCGCGAATTACTGCACCGCTACGAGCGCGAGCTGTATAGTTACCTGAGCCGCTACTTGCGCGATGCGAGTCTTGCGGAAGAGGTGTTCCAGACGACCTTTTTGCGGGTTCACGAGAAGGCCTCGCTGTACGAAAAAGGCCGGGCGGTCCGTCCTTGGATCTATAGCATTGCCACCCATCAGGCGATCGATGCCTTGCGGCGGGCCGGTCGTCGACAGACAGTAAGTCTCAACGCGGAGCACGGCGATGGGGAAGCGGCGGGCAGCACCTTGCTCGACTTGCTGGCGGACCGAACCAACGGTCCCCTGGCAGAATCGGAAACACGGGAACGCAGCGCCTGGGCGCGCAAGGCGGTCGATGAATTGCCGGAGTATTTGCGCGAGGTGGTGTTGCTGATCTACTTCCAGGGACTTAAGTTCCGCGAAGCTGCCGAAGTGCTGGGCATTCCGCTCGGCACCGTGAAATCTCGTATGCATCTGGCTTTGGTCCGGCTCAACGAGGCCTGGAACCGCAGCCACCATTTGTCCAACGAAAACTAACGCCATGCTGGAAGACTTGCTCGGATACCTAGTTGGCGCCTTGGAGGCGGAAGAAATCGAAGCCTGCGCGCGCGCCTTGGAGGCTGATTTGGAGTTGCAGCATCAAGTGGACTTGCTGCGGCAGGCGCTGCTGCCGCTGGAGCTTTGCCAGGAATGCGTTGAGATACCTGCCGATTTGGCGGTTCGTACCTGGATCGTGGTTCGGGCCTCCATCAGCGGTTCTTCCGAATGTGCTGCCGATGTCGAAGCCGAATAGACGCCGGCGCTAGGAGATGGGGTTGTGCAAGCGACGGAGGCCGAATTCTTTCTCCGCCGCGAGTGATCGCCGTGGTTAATTCTGCTTGCGAGAGTTCGGCGAATCACTTCGTGTCGCCGGCCATGCTTTCATCCGACCGACCTTGGCTGGCATAATACCGCCCGCATTCGGCGTCGCGACCGCGGATCAATCGGCGCCCGTGCAGTTCGCCCCGTTGCGCGGTGATTGCGGTCCACTGCCCATCGCCGTTTTGGTCGTCGCGGTAGATGACGACCCAATCTCGAACGGCGCCCAATTCGTGCGCCCGCGCCGTGTTCGAAAATAGCGCGGTGTAGTGTCGGTTACCGCGCTCGGTATGCAGGATTGGCAACCAGGCGTCACACGTCGGGTTAAACCATCGCGGCGCGATGCGCGGCAATTTTCCGCTCGCGGCGAGTTGCCGATATTGCCGATCAACGTCGAGCAGTTCCTCGATGGGCGGTTGCTCAGAGTGCTCGACGCCAGACGCTGGGGCCGGCACAAACCGGCGGCGAAAGCGGCCGGCGAGCGATTCTCGCACCGCTTGAATCCGTTTGCGGCCGATGCCTGGCACGCGGCGGAGCCGGCCGTCGTAAGCGGCCGCCTCCAATTCGGCGAGCGTTTCGATGTCCAGCAGTTCGTGAATTCTGGCCGCCATTTCCTTGCCAATGCCGGGAACGGAAGCGAACAGGCTCTCCGGGGAGCCTGCGCATTGCAAGCGCTCGAGCAAACCCAGCCGGCCCGTCAGGGCCAATTGTTCGATCGCTCGGGCCAGCGATTGGCCGATGCCCGGATACTGCATCAGCCCTGCAGGGCCTTCCGCGCGCAAGATTTCGAACGCAGGACGCTCGAGTGCGCGCAGCATGTCGGCCGCGGTGCGATAAGCGCGGACGCGAAACGGATTCGCGCTCTGAGCCTCGAGCAATTCTGCGATTTCGTCGAAGCGCTCGGCGATCTCTCGATTGCCGAGCGGCAAGCGGGGCGGCGATTCGCTCAAGCGTTCTGCGGTCATCGACAAGTTGGTATTTGGAGGCGACGATGCTCCTACCGTACGGACGCTTCTACCGTACCATGGATCGGGCGATCGTCGAGCGAGTCGCCGAAGAATTGCCCGAGGCGCCCGGTTGGCGAGCGTGTGCCGCTCGCTTCATTCCTTGTGCGTTGCGCGATAGACCTTACAATTGCCGGACGTATCAGCGCGGCCGCTGTCGACGCTGGCCCGGGAGAGCTTCGACGACCATAAACGGCTCGCTGCCGGGCGCGGGAGAACACTGCTCGGCAACACGTTCGCAAGTTGCGCTCGATCGCGCGCGCAGCTTGGCCTGATACATCGAGCGATCCGCATCGTGCAACATGTCTTCGGGGCGCGTATAACGTTGGCTGCTTGCGGCGATGCCCACGCTGGCAGATAGCGAGAATTTCCCCTGCTCAAGCTCGAGCGGCGCCTCGATCTTGGCCTGAATCCGTTCCGCCACGCCGATGGCGTCTGTCAAATCGTTCAGGTCATCCACGAGCACGGTGAACTCATCTCCGCCGCGCCGTGCCACCATATCGCCCGGACGGACGCACGCTTGCAGACGCCGCGCGATCTCCGTCAGCACGCAGTCGCCGATCAGGTGGCCGTAATTGTCGTTGATCTGTTTGAAGCGATCGAGATCGACGAACAGCACGGCGAAGGAATAGTCGATATGCCGCTGAGAGCGCTCGAGTGCTCGACTCAGTCGCCGATCGAACAGGCGGCGGCCGGGCAACAAGGTCAATGGATCGTAAAGCGAGTCGGTGCGCGCCAGAGCGTCGAGGTGTTTACGATCGGAAATGTCTGTTTGAATCCCCGTCACGCGCTGAGCAGCGCCGTCGCTTGCGCGAACGATAACGGCGCGAATCGCCACCCAGCGATAGCCGCCACTGGCATGTTGAACTCGATGTTCGTGCTCGAACTGCGTAACCTCAGCAGCCAATGCCGCATCGAGATCGCGCTCAAGTCGCCGGCGATCCTTGGGATGGACCAGCGCGAGCCATTGCTCGCGACACGCCGGCGGAGCCTCGCCGCGGCGACCCAGCATCTCCTGCCAGCGCGGCGAAACAAAAAAACTTTGCGTATCGAGCCGCCAATCCCAAATGCCGTCCTGGGTGCAAAGGGCCGCCAGAGCCAGGCGTTCCAGGTTTTGTTCGCTGAGATTCATCAACAGGCAATCAAGTTTTTAACAACAAAAACTGTAAATTTTCGACGCCGCCATCTCGCCAGTCCAGAAGCCAACGCTCATTATATTGCCGGCGCACACTGCAAGGGAAACTCATTGGATGTCGAAAATGCCCAACTACATGCGCTCCCCCGATTGGCGTCTGCCAGGAATTCCGTTGGATATATGGCTGTGACCTCGAAGGCGCTCAGGCCCGCCGATTTGCGCCGCGGCGCTCGTAAAAACGTTTGCCCATAGCCGGAACGTCTGAGCGGAACCGCATTTCTTACTCATGCGCACAGGCTTCCGTTTTTTCTCCTTTCGGCGAAATGTTCTTAATACGTCTCAGTTTAGCCACGGTCTTCCAGCGTCTGCATTGTCGCTTGCGCTGGTGTGCAGTGAAAAATTGTTGCCTAGATGACGGCGGCAGTTACAATGGCACTCGCTTCGGGGCCAAACATTCCTCAAGATTCAGGGCAAGAGTCTCCAAGTTCGCCTTCCGCGACACGGGCCGTCGAGCGGAAGCGTTCAGCCCAACAAGCGGGCAGTGCTTGCATGGCTGCGGCATGGGCGGTGCGATGGCGCAGGTGAGTTAGTCTGGTTGTCGTCCAACCTGTTGTCCGAAAAGTGCCTAGCATGTCAGCCAAACCTGAGATCACCTTGCGCGACGCGTATCGCACGATCTTTCGGCATCGCCGCAAGATGGCGGCTTGGTTCTTTACGGCGGTCGTAACCGCGACGCTGGTTACCTTTTTCGGGCCTCAGGCTTATCGATCTGAGTCGAAGCTCTTGGTCCGGTTGGGCCGCGAGAACGCTACCTTGGAACCGACCGCCACGCGGGGCGAGTCATCCGCTCTGGCGGTGCCGTTGAGCCGCGAGAATGAAATCAATTCCGAAATCGTAATGCTCGGAAGTCGCGTGCTTCTAGAAAAAGTGGTCGACGACGTCGGGCCTGAAGCGATTCTCGAAGAAGATGAACGACTCTCGCCGTCGGCAGGGCAGGATAAGACCGCCGAAGCGGCCCCCAATGCTGAACCCGGCGTATTTTCGCTGGCAAGTTTCGCCGCCGCTGGCGTCCCGTTGACGGCGCGCGATCGCGCCATTCACAAGCTTCAGAAGATGGTCAACATTGAGGCCGTCAAAAAGTCGGACGTGATTGAGGTTTACTGCGACACGGCCAGCCCGCTGCTCTCGCAACAGATTGTCTCCAGACTGGTCGACGCGTATCTGGACCAGCACATTCGCATGAACCGCACTGCGGGCAGCGTCGATTTCTTTGAGGTGCAGGCGGACCGCGTGCGCAGCGCTTTGGCAAAGAGCGAGGAAGACCTGCGCGACCTCAAGAGCGAAACCGGACTCGCTTCTCCCGACGACCAGCGCAAGATCATCGTCGAGCGCATTGGGCGCTTGCAGGATGACTGGCTGGCGGCCACCGCTGACGCGTCAGCCAGCCGCGCCCAAGTGGAACTGCTCAAACGGCAACTTGGTCGGCAGACCGAGACGCAGGTTACGGCTCGCACTGAAGGTTTTTCCA
>JAICIG010000371.1 GCA_025924495.1 Pirellulales bacterium
CACGACGGCGACCGCGGCCGTAGTGTCGATGGACGCCGCAACGCACGTGTTCACCATCAGCGGGCAACATGCGTATGCGGAGGAGGGTGCGTTCGCCATTCACGTGACCCTGCACCACAGCACGGCCAGTGACGCAACCGTGACGAGCATGGCCAATGTCGGCGATTCAGCGTTGCTTGGAACCGGCGGCTTCACCTATTCTGCCACGGAAGGCGCTGCGCCGATCAGCCAGACAGTCGCCACCTTTAGCGATCCTGGCGGCGCCGAGGCATTGACTAACTACTCAGCCAGCATCGATTGGGGCGACGGCACGACGGCGACCGCGGGCGTAGTTTCGATGGACGCCGCAACGCACGTCTTCACCATCAGCGGACAACACACTTATGCCGAAGAAGGCAGCAAGTCGATCGGCGTGGCTCTCCACGATCTCGGCGCCAGCCTCGCCACGGTCCAGAGCAGGGCCGAAGTGATCGACGCGCCTCTGGCCGCCTCGGGCATTGCGGTCGCGGCCATCGAGGCGACGGAATTCAATGGTGATGTGGCGACCTTCGGTGACGCCGACCTTGCCGCCAATCTGAGCGATTACACGGCCGCGATCGACTGGGGCGACGGATCGTCGGCGACCGCCGGCTCGATCGCCCGTGGTGCGGACGGACAATTCATCGTGAGCGGCACGCACATTTACGCCTCGGATGGAATAACGGCAATCACTGCGACGATTCACGACCTCGGCGGCAGCAGCGCCACCGCAACCAGCAGGGCGACCATCGCCGCTTCGTCAGTCGAATCAATCAGCGGCGCGGGCATCAATATCGATGGTTTTGAACTGTCATCGCTCAACGACGCGGCCGTCGCGACCTTCATCGCGTCGAACTCCGCCGAACCCGCCAGCGCCTTCTCCGCCACAATCCGTTGGGGCGACGGCACGACATCGCCGGGGACCATCTCGGGATCGAGTCGGTCATTTACAGTTACAGGCTCGCACATTTACTTGGACGAGGGCCTGTTCTCCGTGACGGTCACGGTGGCCGATGCTTCCACATCGACCACGATCTCCGCGAGGGCGACTATCCTGGAAGAGTTGTTGGCAGAGGGAACGCAGGGCACAGCCGATCAACGCTTCATTGACGAGGTCTATCGCGACGTGCTCGGCCGTGGCGCCGAACCGGAGGGACGAGATTTCTGGGTGGCGATTCTCAATCGCGTCCATAGCCGCGCCACGGTTGTAGAAGCGATTGAAGCCGCGGTTACCGACGAATATCACAGGGATCTAGTGGCCGCGGAGTTTCTACACTACCTGCATCGGCAGGCGGAGCCAGAGGCGGTGCGGACTTTTAGTAGCCTATTGGCCGCCGGCAGCACGGCCGAGCAAATCGACGCGATTTTGGTTTCCTCGCCCGAGTATGTCGGCACCCACGCGGCCGGAAGCAACGACGGCTTCCTGGACAGGCTCTATGCCGACGCGCTGCATCGGCAAGTTGATCGGGGGGCGCGCGGTTTTTATGACGATCTATTCGCCCGCGGCGCCTCGCGAGCTCAGATCGCCGACATTGTGTTTGCCAGCGACGAATACCGGCGGAATCTCGTCGATACTTGGTACGAGCATTACCTTGACCGGCCAGCCGAGCCCGCAGCTCAAGCCCTGTTCTTCAATCAACTGAAGGCCGGATTGAGCGACGAGCAAGTGATTGCCCAACTGCTGGCCTCAGACGAGTTCTACGCCAAGACCGCATGACGATGCCATAGCGCCGATTTTGTGATGCAGATCCGCGACGGCTGTCCAATTGGGTAATCCAGTTGCAAGCCCGACCACGCTCGCCAAATAGCTGCACCAATAAGCGCGGCAATACCTCGATGCGACGATCCGAGCCACGCATTGTAAGTCGTGCGTTTGGCAAGTCGTAAAATGATTTTGGGTTCGGACTGCATTAGGACCTCGACTATTCGACAGCATTCCCGAACGATACGATTGCGCAAGTGCGGATCTCCATTGAAACCTCGAGTCCCGTTTCGCAACCGGTCGAGTCGTAGTTGTCGAAAGCTAAGCAGAGTCGTCTGGCCGTGCTCCGTTCTCCCAACACCGCTGACGTTCGCAGGCGCGCCGAGCGCTTCCGCGAAGTGCTTCAACGATGGGCGCCCATCATCGCACCGCGTGTACTGGCGGCGAGCGTATTTCTTGCAGGCGCCATACTTCTGTTATCCGGCGTCATGCCGGCATCGCATGTACGTCTGCAGCTCCTCCGCCGAGTGCTGCCGCTGTCGGTGATCGAGTTGTCCCATTTCCTGGCCAGCATCGAAGGGCTGCTCTTGATGATTCTGGCTCGCGGGTTGCAGCGGCGGATCGACTCCGCCTATTATCTGACAATCGTCGTACTGGCGTCGGGCATCGTATTGTCGCTGCTCAAGGGCATAGACATCGCAGAAGCCGTCGTTTTGGCGACGATGTTGGTCGTCCTGGCGCCCTGTCGCCGTCACTTCTACCGCAAAGGGGTCTTGCTCACCGAGCGATTTACCTTTCGCTGGTGCATCGCAATCGCCTTGGTCATAATCTGCGCCGTGTGGCTGGTGCAATTCGCTTATGCGCAGGTCGAATACAGCGACGAACTCTGGTGGCGTTTCGCACTAGACCAAGATGCTCCGCGCTCGCTACGTGCCGTCGCGGGCGCCGTGCTGATCGCGCTCGTTGTCACCGCAACGGGCTTGTTGCGAGCCAAGCCTCGCTTGCCGAGTATGCCGACGCGCGAGGACTTGCAGACGGCCCAATCGATTGTTGCCGCATCGCCCGACGCCTCGGCCAACCTGGCCCTGCTGGGCGACAAATGCTACCTCTTCAACAAAGAGCGGACGGCGCTCATCATGTATGGCGTAGCAGGGCGCAGTTGGGTCTCGCTGGGCGACCCCGTCGGCGAGCCTTTAGCCGCCAGGCAGCTCGCCTGGGATTTCGTCGAGCTTTGCGACACAGGGGGCCGCTGGCCGGCATTCTATAAAGTCGGCGAGGATCGGATCTCGCTCTACGTCGAAATGGGACTGACTGTCATCAAGCTCGGCGAAGAAGCCCGGCTGCCGTTGGCGGATTTCACTTTAGAAGGGAAAGCTCGTAGGCGCCTCCGCGAAATCAACAACCATTTGTTGGAAGATGGTTGCACGTTTGAGCTCGTCGAACCGGAGATCGACGACGCCTTGTTGGCCGAATTGAAGGCGATCTCGGATGCATGGCTGGCCGAACGGAATACCGCCGAAAAGGGTTTTTCGCTCGGCTCTTTCGAGTCTGATTATGTGCGCCGTTTTCCAATCGCGCTCATCCGTCGTCAGGGGCGCACCATCGCGTTCGCCAATGTCACGCGCGGCTTCGACCGAAAGGAGCTTTCTGGCGAGTTGATGCGCTATCTGCCCGATGCGCCGCCGGACGTGATGTCGTTCCTCTTCATCCAATTGATGCTATGGGGCCGGCAGCAGGGTATTCAATGGTTCAACCTGGGCATGGCTCCGCTCTCCGGCATCGATGCGCAGCCGCTGGCGCCGCTCTGGAACCGCTTTGCCGCCGTGCTCTACCATCACGGCGAGCACTTTTATCATTTTCAGGGTCTCCGAGAATACAAGGAAAAATTCCATCCCCTGTGGCGGCCGAAGTATCTCGCGACGCGCGGCGGGATCGCTTTGCCCCTCGTCATGGCCAATGTCGTCACGCTGATCTCCGGCGGCCTGAAGCGGTCGGTCATGCAGTAGCCTCTTGGCGCTTGCTGCGAGTATGAGTCGCTTCGTCAGATTTAGCCGTCAGTTGGTGCGCGGTTCGCCACCTGCCAAGATTGCAGCAGAATACCCGGCGCAAACAACGGGACGGCAAGCCCGCAAGTCGTTGGACGCGAGCCTTCATGACGTTCGTTCCGTTGCCCTGCCCGCTGTGACCAGTTCGAGCGTTGCAACCAGACAGAACTTTCTTCCTTCAGCGGTTGCATTCGAACCGGGGCGCCGTCGATGGTTTACGAGGCGTTCGAGGTAGGAACCATGTTCGGCGTTTTGATCACCGATCGAAGTAGGATCCTTGTGGGAAGCCGCGGCTCCCATACAACATCGCGTTGCCGAACGTGCTGCCGCGGATGCCATAGCCGTATGCTGGAAAGCCGCCGCCGTAGCCATAGCCGTAGCCGCCATTATTATACCCATAAACCGGGTAGCCCCCGTAGCCGTAGCCACCGCTGTTGTACCCGTAAACCGGGTAGCCGCCGCCGTAGTAGCCGCCGTAATTGCCGTTGCCATACGCTGTCGTATAGCCGCCGTAGAACCTCGGCGAGCCGTAGCCGCCTCGGTAACCGCCGTACGCCCCGTTCAGATAGTTGTTAACCGCTGCTTGGGCGATGGCTCGCCCCCGCTGTGCTTCGGCCGTTGCGGGAGCGAGTGCTAGCCAACCGGCCACGCCCAGAGAGACCAGCACTGACGTGCGAATTCGATGACGCATCATGAGAGGTTCCTTATTCAAAAGTAAATGCGAAGTTCCGGTAGGGCTTTCTGCAGCTTTTCAACGCCGACATCCGAGACCGGAGTTCCGGCCAAGTCCAGCGATTCCAAGTTCGACATCTCTTGCAGCAGTTTGAGGCCGGCGTCAGTGACTTGGGTATGGCTCAAATCCAAGTGTCTGAGGCCAGGCAATTTGCCCAGGCGAACCAGACCCGAGTCGCTCACCTGACTATGACTCAGCTTGAGGGCTTCGAGTTTCGTCAGGCCGTCCAGGTGCTCCAAACCGCGGTCGGTCACCTCGGCGCTGAGCGCCAACGATTGCAGATTGGCTAAACCTTTGAGCTTCTCGAGGCCGCGGTCGGTGACGTGCCCCTGGGCCAGATCCAGATCGCGGAGTTCGCGAAGGCCCGCCAGGTGCTCCAAGCCTTCGTCCGTCACGTACGGACCGCTGATATGAAGCGACTCGAGATGCTGGAAGCCTTTGACGCGTTCCAGGCCGGCGTCGCTAACCTGCGTGCCGTCGAGCGATAGTGTCTTTAGTTTGGTCAGCCCGGCGAGTTGCTCGATGCCCTCGTCGGTGATCTGCGGGCCGGTCACGATCAACGTATCGAGTTGCGTCAACCCTTTCAAATGAGCCAATCCCTTGTCGCTGATTTGGTGGTTATGCAGTGACAACGTCTGGAGGTTCGTCAAACCGGCCAGCGAAGCGAGGCCTCCATCGGTAACCCTCCCGCCGGCCAGCACCAGATGTTCTAGCTTGACGAGGGGCGCCAGATGAGCCAGTCCGGCGTCGCTGATGTAACTGCCCTCCAACACCAACGTCGTTAGCGCGGGCAGCTCCGCGAGCGCCGCCAGCCCGACATCGTTGACCCGCGCTCCGCGCAGGTCGACGGCTTCGAGTTTGGCAAGCTTCGCGAGCGCTTTCAGCCCTTTGCCGGTAATTTGCGTGCCGTGCAGGTGCAGCGACTCCAGGCTGGTCATGCCTGCCAGTGACTTCAGACCGTCGTCGGTAACCCGGGGCGCGTTAAGCACCAACGTCCGGAGTTGTTTCAGGTTGCTGAGCGATGCCAAACCATCGTCGCCGATCTCGTTGCCGACTAGATCGAGCGATTCGAGTTTGCTGAGCTTTGCCAGATGTTCCAAACCGGCGTCGGTGACCTTGGCGCCGACCAACACCAGCGTTTCTAGTTGCTTCTGCAAGACAAGCATCTCAAGTGCGGCGTCGGTGACCTGAGGACCGCGTAGGTCGACCGCCACCACTGGGTTGCCGGGACGCTGTCTGTCACGACGTACGAAGCCGCCCAGCTTCTTGATTTCGGCTTGGAATTGATCGGCTTCCCCTGTTTCGCCTTTGCGTTCATCGGCCTCGAGCGGAAGTCGGGTGAGGAGCGACAGTGTCGCTACCAGTAACATGGCGCCGCGAAGTCTCATGGATTTCTCCTTGCAGAAGGTGGTGATTTCGTTCGAGGTTTGGTTTGACCGCTCCGAGTTTTTCATGTCGTGCTGCGGACGGCGGCGCCAGAATTGAGACGGGGATTGCTTGCTTCGACGGGCTATCTTTTCAGTCGGCCCCCTTGGCACGCGTGCGTTATGCTTCACCGCCTAGATCGTGTCTCTCTTGCATTCGCCCTTGGCGCGCCGAGTGTCCCGCGTCCACCGCAGTGGCGAGCTGCGGCGTGGGCAGGCGCTGCTTTTCGAATTCGCGCCGCGTCTCGGCGCTGATGAAGTAATACGTCTGCCCTTCCCAATCGAGCGTCTCTCTGGCGACCATTCTGGGCATGCGAATTCGGGCCACTGGATCTTCGACCATCTGATCCTGGAGGTAGTACTGGTTCTCGTTTAGTTCCACGAACGAGTGAATGAAACTGAGCAGCCGGTCTTCCACCCACGCGGTGCCGGCCTGTTCGTCGAACGCCGCCAGCGGCAGCTTCAACGTCGAATGATGGTCAAACTTCATCAGAATCGGCAGGATCTCCAGGTCATAATCCAGAATCATGTTTCGCACTTCCTGATCGTGCGAGAAGTCGAACGTCAGCGTAACTCGTGCGAGCGTCGAATCGAAGGAAAAGACGATTTTGCTGAAGTCGTCCTGCACGTCGGCCTGAACGTGGATGATGTCTTTGAAATGGGCGACGAGTGCGTCGCTTCGAGGCCGAAAGACTTCACGGATCTTGGCGACAGACGGAATGAAGTCTTCCGCGAATCGCTGCTGCCGCTCTTGGTATTCCAGGTCGATTACCGATCGTCTTTGTTCGATCCCTTCGGGCAGCAAGGCAAAGGCAGCATCGAGCCGGCTGCAGAAATCGTCAGCCTTTCTCATGGTAAAACTCCCAAAAGGCCAGGGCGGAGCGACCTGTCTCGGTGAATCGAACTGTCAGCGAACTCAATAAAAAAGCCGACGCGGCAGAACAACTGAAGGTGTTCTGCCGCGCCGGCTTACTCTTAGACGAGCCCTCCGACACAAGTCGGGTTGCTCTTCAACTAGTCATCCGAACAGCTACAAATCAGATTCCAACCAAACTGCCGCAATAGGTTAACGCTTACATTGTCACACGACCTACTGATTAAGGCAAGGAACAAAGCGCCACCGATAACTGCTCAAGTCTGCCGCTAGCACCCAAGGTGGCTTAGCCGATGACGTTCAAGCTGTGGCTCAGGCAAGCCTGCCCAAGCAGCCCCTTGAGTCACCTAATCGCATCCGAATCTCAGGAGCAGCGGGGATCGTTGTTCTCTGCTCCGGCCGTAGGTAAACACGTGACCACTCTGACAGACCGCCACGATGTCGGAATCGGCGGAATCCTATCTCGCCAGTGATCTCCAGTTGGACGAGTTGGTCGGTTCGGCCATTGATCACTTGAATCTTATGGGTGCAGGCTTCTGCAGAAGAAATGGATCTGACGTGACCAGAGCGATTGCTTGCCGTCGCGAGTAACGCGTTCAGGCTACTTCTTTGCAGTTTCGCGGCGCCGAGGCGAAGATGCGAGCGTGAACAGCACCACTTCTTCCCCCGTCACGGTGCTGATGTCGTGATGTAGACTCAGAATCTTGACGCCGGCGATGCCTTCGACCATGGCTTCCATCAGCGGTCGGGCTGTTTCGACAAGATGCGTGCGGACTTGTTTGAGTAAATCTCTGCCTTTCTCAGCGGGAAGCGATCGGACGAGATGCTGTTCAGCGGCGGTCAAAACGCCGTGAAGTCGCACCACCAGCAGGTCGTCCAGCAGATGGGCTCGAATTTCCTTGGGGCCCCGGCCCATGTATTCCTGCTCGAAACGAGCGACTCCTTCGCAAATGGCAGCTTCGATTTCTCCTTGCGTCTTCGTCGTCAACTCGCTATGGGCTGTCGTCTTCATAGAGTTTGGATCGTACCGCGCGCGCAGGATACACGCAAACGCTCTTGTTTTCGCCACTACGCTGACTAGAATGGCACCTGTCGGCGGAGTTTCGCGACAGCGAACCCGTGCGACGAGATGACGCCAGGTCGTCGGAAGACTAGCTCAAGGGAAACCCAGCGTGGCTGGGGGGCCCCGTGGAAAAGTAAGCCGACGTGGGGGGGGGGGGAGGGCGGGGGGGGCCCCCGGGGGGGGTTTTTTTGTGTGTTGGGGGGCGAGAGCCAACCGCG
>JAICIG010000372.1 GCA_025924495.1 Pirellulales bacterium
AGCAGCCTGGCAGGCTCTGATTCCGCCATGGCCATCGCTCCGATCGAAGATGAAATCTCGCGGGTGGCCAATGAGACGGTCCCGACCGAATCGCCGTCCACGGTCGATCTGGTATTGAATGATTTTTCGACCGCCCAGACGGTGCAAGAGAACCTCGTCGTCAAAGGCGCCGCAGGCGCGGCCGCGACGGGCGCCATTGGGGCCGTCGACCAACTGACCGAAGAGATCGCGGCATCGCTGGAAGAACGCCGCACGCTGATCGTCTGGATTCTCGATCAGTCGCTCAGCATGCAACCGCAGCGGCAAGCGATCGTCGACCGCCTCGATCGGATCTATAAGGAGCTTGGCGTCAAGGCGACCGGCGGCGATGCCGAAGACGGCGAACCGAGCGTCAAGCAAAATGCGCCGCTGCTGACCGCGGTGATGGCCTTCGGCGAAAAAGTCAGCTTCTGCACGGAGCAGCCCACCAGCGACCTGGAGGAGATCAAGCAGTCGATCAGCAGCATCCAGAATGATACGTCGGGAAAGGAAATGGTGTTCACCGCCGTGGGGATGGCGGCTAACAAGTTCCAGAATTTCCGCACCCATGCCCCGGTCCGCAATGTGATGTTCATCATCTTTACCGACGAGGTGGGTGACGACGAGGCGCGGATGGAGGACGCCTTGTCGCTTTGCCGTCGGCATGCAATGCCGGTTTACGTCGTCGGCACGCCGGCGCCGTTCGGCCGGCGAGAAATCGAGGTTGCCTATGTCGACCCCGATCCGAAGTTCGACCAATCGGTCCAATGGTTGCCGGTGCGTCAAGGGCCCGAGTCGCTCTATCCGGAAGGCATGATGCTGTCCTTTGCCGGCAACCGCCACGACGATCTGTTGCATCTCGATTCAGGATTTGGCCCGTTCGCGTTGACCCGACTGTGCTACGAAACGGGCGGCATGTACATCTCCGTGCATCCCAACCGCACCCGGTCCGGCAAGCGCGCCGGACCGACGGTGCCGATGTCGGCGCGACTCGATCATTTCTTCGATCCGACGATTATGCGGAACTACCAGCCTGAATATACGTCGGTCAAGGACTACGAGCAGAAGCTGAAGAACAACAAGGCGCGAGCCGCATTGGTCAAGGCGGCGACGATGTCGCTGGTCGATCCGATGGACAATCCGCAGCTCAATTTCCCCAAAACGGATGAAGGCGCCTTCAAACGCAGCCTGGATGACGCTCAGAAGGTCGCTGCCAAGATCGGTCCGAAGCTGGAGGTTCTCTACCAGACGTTAAAGGAAGGGGAGAAGGATCGTGCGAAGCTGGTCGAGCCGCGCTGGCAGGCGGGCTACGATCTGGCGATGGGGCGCATTCTCGCCGTCAAGGTGCGCACCGAAGCCTACAATGCCATGCTCGCCAAGGCCAAGGGAGGCTTGAAATTCGAGAAGCCCGAAAGTGATACCTTCGTGCTCACGCCAGCCGATGAAATTAGCGTCGGCAGTGCCCTGGAAAAAATGGCCAAACAGGCGCGCGAATACCTGAACCGTGTGAAGACCCAGCACGCCGGCACTCCCTGGGCTTTGCTGGCCGAGGCGGAGCTGGAAGAGCCGATCGGCTGGAAGTGGGGCGAAAAGGAATCCGACGTCAAGCGCATGAACCGCATGCCTGGCGGCGGCAATGGCGGCAATCCTCAAGACAAGCTCAAGAAGCTCGAAAAGGCCAAGCCCAAGCGCCCCTCGGTAAAGCTCTAGTCGATCGCCGGGTTGCTGCGAACAAAACGGTTGAAGTGATCGCTGGCATAGAACAGGCTGCCGATCTCGTCGGCCACCACCTGGATATACTGCCGGCGGAATTCGTCTTCCGGCTTGTCTTGCGTCGGAATGCCGTTGTTCTCCGGAAACACGATCTGCGGCAGCGATTTCTGGTAGACGCGCTGGCCGTCGTCCTTCATGTCGTAGACCGACACCTTGACCTGCGACTTGCCTTGCAGCAGCGTCTGGCCGAGCAGGGTGTTGAAGCTCAGCATGTCGATGCCCACCACCATGTCGGCCTCCAGCGCGCGGCCGATCTCCGTGAAGTCTTCCAGCGGGTTTTCGTCGGTCCAGTCCGCCACGTCGTCGGGATCGACGATCGTAATCTTGCGGCCCAAATGCGCTTTCAGCTGGCGGCCTACTTCAGCCGCCAGTTCGCTCGCCGCGCCGCTGCAACTGTAAGTCAGCTCTGTCAACGGGCGGCAGACGACCACGACCTTCTTGTCCTTCAGGCCTTTGAATTCGGCCGGAGTATCCGTGCCTTTGATTAGATAGACGGCCGTTGTCAGCAGCTTGGTGCAGCCCCATTGCGGCGCTAGTAGCGCCGCCGCCAACAGGGCTGCCGCTGGCCATTTCGACCGTGGAAAGTACCGATCCATGGTGTTTCCTTTTGCACGAACTCGGGCGACGCGGGGAATCATTCCCTCGGCCGGCCGCCAGACGATTTTCTGCGACTGAATCCGCGATTGCTTGCCTGTTCCGCTTAACCTTGCCTGTCCGCTCAGCCTTGCCACAGGCGGTAGGTCCAATCCGCCAGCGTGATCCCCGCCACGACTAGTGCAGCTCCCGCGAGCACCCGTTCGCTTGGCGCCAACAGCAGCCATCGTCCGCGTCCGGCGGAGCCAAGCAGCCAAGGCGCCGAGACCATCGCCATCGCCGCCAGCACGGCGCCTCCTGCGTTCGACTGCGCCGAGCGCAGCCAATGGCCACGGACCGCGTGGGCCCAGGAAGTCGTCATGCCACAGGATGGACACCGAGTACCGAACAGCCAAACAAACGTACACGGCGGCAGGCCTAATTGCCGATGGGTGCCCAAGCCCGCGGGGTTGGGTTGCAAACAGGCAGCCGTCGCCAGAGGCGCGAGCAGACAAACCCCCGCGGCGGCCAGCAACAGCCGCCTGCGGAACGAAAGCCGCCCGGGCCCGTGTTTTTCGGTCTGAGTCACGCTTCTAGTGCGGGAAAGGAGCGGGAGAATAGACAGATGCGTTCGAGCCT
The DNA here is from genome assembly GCA_025924495.1 of Pirellulales bacterium. The sequence continues at coordinate 3,004 of JAICIG010000372.1, forward strand.
GCAAGAGCAGTTCGACGACGCGGCGGCGAGATTAAAGTCGCCGAGAGATCGTCGTGATCGCTAGAACCGCTGATATTCGCTCATGCCCGCTATTTATCGAGGGGTTGGCTAAACCAGCGGTTCCATTGTACCGCACCTGGGAGAGCACGGCATGCGAGCGTTTCTGTTGCCTGTCGGCTTCCAGATAGCAGATCCACGGGTTGGCGCAGACGGCCGAGAGCAACCGCTCTCGGCTTTTCAGCATTGATCCCCTTTCCTGAAATGGCGTGAGACCGATACCTCGGCGCCCAGTTCATTACCTTAGCAAAGATTTGCACGTGGCTGCGGTGCTGCCCCCCCGGATGCCGAAACCGGCGATTTTATACAAGGCGCCGAGTCGCCCTGACCGATACAGGTTCTGCACATCGGAGTATCGAACATTCGTGAACGTATTGAATCCGTGACTAAGGCAAAATAGATCAAGGATGCGGGTTTTGGAGTAGTCGGCTCCGGTCGTCCAAGCCTGGCGGCCGGTCATTGCGGTTCGATCGTCGCTAGTTGACTGTGGCTCGCCGGAGAAGTCGCCCGCGAGTTCGTTCGTTCGCTGCGACCATCGGTAATCGGCAGCGGATTATAGTTGGGGCGAAAACAGGCGCCATCTGAACGAACTGCCGCGTGCCACGGAATGGTGCGGCTGTCGGCGCGATCGCGCTTTGAATTGCTCGCTGCCTGCTGGCGCCTAATTTGTGCGTTAGGCGCCCGCGCCAGTCGGAGAGCCGTGAACTTAAACCAACCAGGGATACCCAATGTCGCGCCGTTTCTCAGGTCTTCTTGGTTTGGCGGTGCTAACCGCCGTCAAGTCGCTACCGGCGGCTGCTCAAGAGTATTCCAACGGCGGCAAGGGCGAGGCAGGCCGCGGACCAGCGATTCTCACGCCGGTGGAGGCGTTTGGCGTTCACTCGCCAGGAATTGATCCAGCCGACTCGCAACGTTCAGTATGCCGCTGGCGCCAACGATATATTCCGTACTATGCTCCACTGTCGCCGGTCGCGTCGACGGCCCGTTGGAAGCCCTGGTCATATCATCCGCTGTACCCGTATTACACCCCTTATTACCCCGGCTACTCTCCTCATCGACGCTCGAATCCGCCACCCAGGCGGTATGGATCGGACGGTTGGGGACGCGGGCCACAACCTGATTCGCCGCTCCCAGACGAGCCAGAGAAGACCCCGCTGAATTACGATGGATACACGTCGGTCGTCGAGGACGACACCACTTACTGGAACATGGGCGGCAACGGTCTCGTTCCCTACGGCGCCACGGACTCCCCCGCGGCAGGGCCGCCCGATTTAATTGACGCGATCCAAGGCAGCCGCCCGCGCGGCAGATTCTGCGGGCATATTCGCCGGGCGCCGCCGGGCGAGGGCGCCTTTATCTCGCCCGTTGAAGCCGCGGACGGACAAGAACCAGGCAATGATCGCGATCGCAAGCACTCAAGCCGTCGGAACCCCAACCCGGCGGAGCCGATTGCTCCAGGCGAGATTTCGCAGTGACCACTGCGAGTATTGGAGATCTTGGTAGTTTGGAGACCCAGGCGCTAGCTATCGAGGGCCGGTCAATGCCCCGAAGCTGGATCCCGAGGGCAATCGCGGGCCCAATAGCTATGTACGCCCGTCCTACGACCAAGTAGGATACCGCGCCACATCAGAGTGCGGAGAGGCGCCGAAGAATCACATCTTCTCACGGCGCTGGCGTGTCGCTTCGGAAATTGCCTCGAGCAATTGCCGGCCTCAGAAGTCAACGCCTAGCGAGCCCGGGTCTGTGAAACTGCGCAAGGATGCCAACGCCGCCGTCATTGCCGCAGGATCGTTGCGCCGCCGCGTGACCGCAATGGCGGTCAAGGGTCTTATCACGATCTGCATTGTGCTTTGTTTCCAATCCGAACAGGCCCGACCGCAAAATCCGACCTCGTCGTTTGCGAAAGGAAATGCGGTCTACCCCGCTGAACCTCGCAAAATCGCCTATCCTTACGGGAACAACTCCTTTAATAACCGGTCGCAAGGGCGGCGGCTTGAGGCTGCCGCCCCGGCCAGACGCACGCCGAACCAGCCGCGTAGCATTTCGCCGCGAGCGCCCTCGCCGGCTTCGCGAGAAGCCCCGGCGAATTCCGCAGTCCAGGTCGTGTTTCGATCAGAGACTTTCGAACCGGCGCTGCAGCAGCCGCGCAGCCAGGTCCAATTTATCCCAGCGTCGCAACCACCAGGCCGGCCAGCCGGCCCCGGACCATCGCAGCCGCCAGGCGAGTTTGGCGCGCGGCCCGGCACGGCCAATCGCCGCGACGATCAGCCACTCGTCAACATACCGGCGCCACTGAAGCGGCCTAATCAGCCCAGTGCGAAGTCGCCGCTCGAATTGGCGGCCCCGGCGGGCGGCGAAACGGTGCGCCTGCCGCTGCCGCCCCTCGAGTCGGGCGATCTCCGCTTGCCGATCAACCTGGCCACCGCCTTGCGGCTTGCCGATGCGCGGCCGCTGATCGTGGCCTCTGCCCAGGCCAGCGCGTGGTCGGCCGAAGCCCAATTGCAGAAAGCGAAAGTCCTCTGGATTCCTGCGTTCATGGTCGCGACGACCTATAGCCGGCACGACGGCCCGCTCGATTTCAATCAAGGGGTCAACGTGCCGCAAGGATTCAACATCTACGGACAACCATCGCCGGAGAGCTTCGGCAAACCTCTCAACCAGAACATCAACTGGTTCATCGCCGGCGTCAGCCTGTACCAGGTCGTGGCCACTACCGACGTCATCTTCCAGCCGTTGGCCGCCCGACAAGTGCTCGATGCCAAACGCTGGGACGTGCAGACAGCGAAAAACGACGTCGTTCTGGAGGTGGCGAAGAGCTATTTCAACGTCCATCGTTTTCGCGGGCAGTACGCCGGGGCGCTCTACACGGTTGCCGAAGGGCGCAAGTTAGTGGCCGCAATCAAGGCTCTCAGCAAAGACCTCGTGCCTGGCGTTGAGGTCGATCGCGCCCGCAACCTGCTCGCCTTCCTTGAACAGCAGGCCGTTATGGCCCGTGCCAACTGGCGGGTAGCCAGCGCCGACCTGACGCAGCTCCTCCGCCTCGACTTCCGCGCCGTATGCGAACCCTTGGAGGACGACCATCTGCAGATTACGTTGCTCGATCCCTCGCGGCCGCTCGACCAACTAATTCCGATCGGTTTGCTCAACCGCCCGGAATTAGCCGCGCACCAGGCCGAGATCAGGGCAGCGCTGGTCCGCATTCGCCAGGAAAAGATGCGCCCGCTCCTTCCCACCGTGCTGCTGACCGGCTGGGAAACTCCCGGCGGCATGGTGCCGCAAGCCTCGATCTTCGGCACCGGCCGGGGAAGCAAGATGAACAATTGGAGTTTCCGCGACGACGTCAGCGCGCAGTTCATGTGGCAATGGGACAGCTTTGGTTTCGGCAACCAGGCCTTGATTAAAAAGCGACGCGGCGAGCAATCGCAAGCCATCGCCAAATTGATGGCGGCGCAAGACGCTGTGGCGATGGAAATCAATCAGGCGCAGGCGCTGTTGCAATCGACCGCAGCGCGCGTGGTCCAGGCCGAGCGTTCCTTGCGCACGGGCTACGTCACTTATCAAAGGAATTTCGAAGGTCTCAAGCAAACGCAGCGTTTTGGAGACGTGCTGGAGCAGATCAATACGCCGCAAGAAGTCGTTTATGCTCTGAAAAGCCTGCACGCGGCTTTCAACGAATACTTCGACACCGTGGCCGACTACAACACGGCGCAGTTCATGTTGTTCCACGCGCTGGGATATCCGGCCCGCGAGCTGACATTGTTCCGGCCGCCTGGCGAAATCGTCCCGATCAACACGCAGCGGCCAGGTTATCTGCCGCCGGTCGGCGTCGGTCCGCCCCCGCCGCCAAGGTAAATCGGCAGAGCAAAAGGAATGCTTCGTTGTGCTGAAATTCAAGAAGGCGCTCGGCGGCTGTCCGCCAGCCCAAGGCGAACGGCCTCTGGCGAATCACGCCGTGCTGCGGAGGGCGATTGCTCGAGAGTTGCGGTTGCGTGGAAGGCAAAGGAGCTCGTCGCCATGAAACGTTTCCAACGAGCGCTATTCGTGTGTGCGAGCCTGGCGCTCATTGGGCCTGGCTGGCGGTGCTGCGCCGCGCCACCGGACGGGCCGACGGTGACCGCGGCGTATCAGAGTCCCGTTCGCGGCGACACTCTGCCGCCGCCTGGGCCGGCCCTTTCACGGCCGGGGCCCCCCGCGGCGCGCGGCGCGAGCGAAGATACGCCGACCCCGATTAACCTCGGGCTCCCGGCGCAGCCGAGCAAGTTATCTCCTCTGGAAGAGCCGCCCCCAGCCGATGGAGAAATCGTGAAGCTGGCGGTTCCGCTTCCGGAGCCCGGCGACCTGCGCTTTCCGATCAACCTGGCCACGGCCCTGCGGCTGGCCGACGTGAGGCCGCTGATTATCGCCGCCGCTCAAGCCAGCGCGTGGGTGGCAGAGGCCCGGTTGCAACGCGCCAAAACTCTCTGGGTTCCTGATCTGAACCTCGGCTTTGATTACACCCGTCACGACGGCATTGGGCCGGATACCCTTCAGGGCGTGAACATCCCGAAAGGCGTCAACCGCTTGGGTCAATACGATCCCGCAAGTTGGGGCAGGCCGTTGGTGCAGAACGTCAACTTCTTCTATGGCGGCGGCGCTTTCTTCCTGATGCAGTACGCCACCGACATGATTTTCCAGCCGCTGGCCGAGCGCCAAAATCTGGACTCTGCACGGTGGAACGTGCAGACGGCCAAGAATGACGCCCTATTCATGACTGCCGACGCCTATTTTCAAGTGCACAAGTGGCGCGGGACGTATGCAGGGGCCATCGATACCGTTGTAAAGGGGCGCCGACTGGTGGCGAAAATCGACACGCTGAGTCGCGACCTTGTCCCGGCCGTGGAAGTCGATCGCGCCCGCAATCTGCTGGCTGATTTGGAGCAGCAGGCCGTCATCGCGCG
>JAICIG010000373.1 GCA_025924495.1 Pirellulales bacterium
GAAAAACGCCGACTCGCAGCGGAGTCTCCAAAGCCGATGCATTTTCCACGATGATTGCCTCCTGGTTTGTGGTGTGCATTGGCGGAAGAGGATGCAGTTCGCGTGCCAAACTCAGGTTTTCATTTGCCGCCGATATTTTTCTCACGCTGACGGTTTCGGTTGCTTTCTCGGCGACCACCCTGCCATACATGCGAAGCGCTCAATGGTTATCGCTTTCATTGCCACCTGCACCGGATAGCCAAGCGACCAGGGTGAACCTCGGCGAACCAGGCAAGCTGTATCTGTTAGGCGTTTCTTGACAATTTTCGAGTCGACTCCTAGGATTCGCCCAACGCGCTGAAGAACGGCGCCATCTTCGCTAAGACAGCCCTGCGTGCTATCACGAGGGTTTTTTTGTTGTGTCTTTGCATGGCGGAATGTCTCTCGTCATGCCATCCAGGTATTGGGGCTTTACTCACTATGTTTGTTTTGACGCGGAGGACTTCTAGATGAACAGGCGACTTAGCGTAAGTATTGGCGCGTTTTGCGTAATCGCCGGATTCGCGCTTATGGACGCGAGTGGCGAAGCAGAGGCCGGATTGTTCCGCCGACAAGGCGGCTACTCCTCATGCGGCGGCTGCTATGGCGGCTGCTCCGGCCGACGCCATGGGCATCACCATCGCCGTCGCGGGGGCGGTTGCTGCGGACAGGCGTATGTCAGCTCGTGCTGCGGCGCGATGAACAATTGCGGAATGGGCGGTTGCGGCGCCGGTGGTTGCGGGACGGCAGGCTGCTGCGAAACTGCTCCCTACGGCGGCGGTGCTCCGATGGATGGAGGCGCTCCGGGCCAAATGCAGACGCCACCGCCCGCACCTCAGGCAAGCCCGTCTGATGTGCCGCCTCCAGCGCCATCCGCTGAGGCTCCAGGTGCGCCTGCTCCTCCGAACGCTACCTGAGCTGGACCGTCGCGTGCTTGAAAATGACGGTTAGGCTCTGTTCCAAACAGAACGCCGGCGGACTTGAAGTCCCCGGCGTTTTTTTACGGCTACTGATGGCTGAGGGTAGCCAACACCGAAGGCGCACTAGTTTCAATGCGCAGGCTTGGGTCCGCCAAAGAAGCGGTCTCGAGGCGCTTCGGCTGACGCTCGTTCTCGCGCATCGCGTTGGCTCAGAGAGCTCGGCGCATCGGAGTGCGCATCGGAATGAACACCGATGCCCAGGCGCTCGACAAGTTCGCCACCCAGCCAACCTGCGACGAGTGAAGTCGCGACGCCGAGCAAGGAGAGCACGATTGACGCCGATGTCGGCTGTGAAGGGGCGCTGCCTCGCAATAGCCAGCATGCGATGAACAGCGCTAGCATCAAGCTGGCGGCAAGCCCGTGTTGTAGTCCGATCCGTTTCGCGCGCGTCCCCGAGGGTATTCCGATCCAGTCAATGGTTCCAAAAGGCGCGGCGATCAAGGCGCCGACGATGCCTGCCGTCATCATCCAATAAGCGGCATTGCCGAATTGCGGATTGGCCGTCGCCAGGCAAATGAGGTCGAAGATGAACGAGGTCGTGAACAGCCCCAGCGGAAACACGATCAGCATCGGGTGAATGTAGTGTCCGAACAGCTTGGTGGACATGGCGGACCCTCCTAGACGAGCGTTAGCATTGGCCCCGCGTCATTCTGCTATCGCAACGCTTGTGCCAAAAGAAAGGCCCCCGGACGTTGCATTATAACGCCCAGGGGCTCTCGAATTCCGGCTAATCAGACCACCGGCTTCTTGCAGTACGTCTTACTGGTTGTTGTCGTACCCGCCCCGGCGGTTATCGTAACCGCCGCGAGAGTTCGACCGGCTGTAGCTGTTGTCGTAGTTGTCCTCGCCGTCGCCCCGGTTGGGAGCGCGGCTAGTCCGATAGCTATTGTTCTCTTCGGCGGCGAACACCTCGTTCGGAGCGCCGAGAGTCGCGTGCAACGTCCGCTGGCGGCCGTTCCGTTCGATCGCGAGGCTGATTTCTTCGCGTGGATGCTTGCTCGCCAGGACCCTGAGCAAGTCCTCAGTGCCGCGAATTTCGCGTCCATCGACCGCGACGATTTCATCACCGGGGCGGACTCCCGCTTCATCGGCGGGTCCCTCGCGGTAGACGTGGTTTACGCGCACCGGACCGCGGGCGTCTTCATCGAGCGTCACGCCCAAGGCGCCGCGTCGGTTGCGGCGATAGTGGGCGAACCGATCCTCTTCTTCTCGATAGTTCTCGGGCGGCTGGCCATAGCTGGCATCATAGCCCCGCTGGTTAGACGCAGAACCTTGTTGCCGATAGCCTTGCTGACCGTAACCTTGCTGCCCGTAGCCCTGTTGGTTGTATGCCTGCTGACCATAACCCTGTTGGTTATACGCTTGCTGGCCGTATCCCTGGTTGTAACCCTGCTGGCCGTAACCTTGGCTGTAGCCTTGCTGGCCGTATCCCTGCTGGTAGCCGCCTTGCTGATAATTGCCGCGGTTGCTGGAGTACCCCTGGTTGTAACCGCCCATATTGCGGTTGCCGCCCTGGTTGGCCGAAGAATACTGATCTTCTTGCCAGTTGTTGCGATTTTGCGAACCCATCTGGTCTTGGTAGCCGCGATCGTAATCTTCCGGGCTGCGCGAGTACTGGCGGTTGCCGCGAGAGCTCTGCATGCCGTACTGCTCGTTGTATTGATCTTGGCCTTGCTGGTTGTTGCCCTGGAAGACGCGGTCGCGCGAAGATAGATGCGCGTTGATTGTTTTGTGATCGCCGTTCCGCAAAATTCCAAGTTTCACCCGTTCGTCGTCGCCGGCCTGGCGAATCGTGCGAATGAGTTGGTCGGGAGACCTGACGCGATCGCCATTGACAGTCAGGATTTCATCGCCGCGGCGCAGGCCCGCTTCCTCCGCCGGGCTGCCTGAAATCACGCGGCGAACTTCCAGACTGTTCTGATACAGCATGACGCCGAGTGCGGCTTGATGATGCGGGTCTTGCCCGCGCGATTGTTGACTGCTGCGATCGTTGTCGCTTTCATCGCTGCGATCTCGGTCGGAATCACGCTGCGAACTTGAGCTGTCACGCTGGGAGCTCGAATTGTCCGAAGACGACGAACTCGAGTTGCTGGATGAATCAGAATCATTCGAGTCGTCGCGCGCCTGGGCGTATCCGACGCCCAAAGCGAGGGCCAGAGTCAGAGCTGCAGTCGAGCTTGCGGCGGGACTGAGCCGGCGAATCCAAAGGCGTAGCATAACACTTCCTCCGTAGAGAAGCAGGGCTGTCTGCTGCGCGCAGAGACCATCTCATTGCGCGAAACTGACAAACGGGTCCGAGGGAATTGGAAATGAAGTCGTGCGGTCCGTCCGAGGCCGCGAACTATTTGCCCGCCCTGGGCGACAAGAAGGCACAAAGGCTTCGCAGGCAACTCCACCTGCGAGCATTCTTGGCCGATTAGATGAGCCGCTACCGCCGTGCGGCTCGACTGTGGTGAAACATATAGGCGAGGCGGAAAAGTGTCAACAATCGGCTCGTAGCGGCGACGATACTGCAAGTGCAGATTCAACTTGCGCAGTTATTCAGTTTTCATGATGGCCGAACGACAATTGCCAGCCTGTCAGTCCTCGCAGCGCAGGCCCGGAACTGTCCTCCATCTGCACTTGTTCTCACGTGTACAACAGCTCGCCACGAGCCCCGCTGCATTCAGTTGCGTGCCGTCCAATAAACTCCGAGAGAGAATTCCGCTTTGCGGCACGCGAGCGCCCCAATGGCATCTCGCCCATGCTGCTTGTTTCCGTGTGCAGGCAGGCAATGCCTAATCACAAGAGGAGCTGACATCAGATTGAGCAAGAGCCCGAACGGCAACGGCTTTGCGACGGCTAGCCGGTAGAAAAGCTTTTGAGAACTTCCTTGGGCGCAGCTATAGTGGTGCTGGAGCTTCAAGATTTAATGAAAGTAGCGGACGTGACAAGACATACATTCCTTTTAGCGACTTGCATGGCGCTGGCCGCCCCCGCAGTTTCGCACGCGGACGACTTCGAAGGCTGGCAGGGCATGCGCGTGATCAGTCAGACCGGCATGCCAGGACATTTGGCGGCTGCTGATCTCGATGGCTGTGGCCGCGACCAGGTGATCGTTCTGAATACGCGCGAATCGAGGCTCGATCTTTATCGTTGGCTTCCCCCCGATAGTCGTAGCGAGCCTACCAAGAATGAAGCCGACGAGCCGAATGAATTGCCGTTGGCTCCCGACTGGCGAAAATCGGAGCTCGCCATGGAGGAACTGCCGCTTGATGTCGTTGTGCAAGATATTGACGGCGACGGCAAGCCCGAACTACTCGTATTGACCAGCCCGTCAAACAAAATTGTCAGCTACAAACAGGAATCGCCCGACAAGTGGCAGAAAAGTACGAGTTGGGATTTGCTGCAGGGTTCTCCCTCGGGACGCAATCACTTATTGTTGCGACCGTTAGGCGAAGGCAAGTTTGAGTTGCTCGTAAGCTTTGAACAAGGCATTCAAACCCTTCAGCTCACATCCGGCAGCCGGCCCTCGTGGCTCAGCCCTCGAGAGAATCAGGGGCGAGTGGATTGGAAACTGGCGGATATCGACGGCGACGGCGACTTGGATGTGCTCGAATGGTCGCAGAAGGCTCGTCAGACGGTGCGCTGGTATGAGGCGTCGGCAGGCAAGCTATTGCCCGCGCAAGCTTTATTTGACCATTCGGTGCAGGCCGTCGAAGTCCTGAGGTTGCCGAGCAAGTCCGCCGAGCTGTTGCTGTTGGGCGGACCTCAGGAGGGACTGTTACGGCGCTATCGGCTGTCTCGCGGCGCCGAACAGGAGTTGGGCCGCCGCGAAACACTTCCGATGGCTGGCGGGGCTGCCTGGTGCGGGTTGATGGTCGACGGTAAACCGGCACTGGTCGCGGTGGACTCGACTCAGCCGCGGCTGCGAGTTCATCCGCTTGCCGAGAGCGGTTGGCAGAGTGAACAGAGTTTCCCGACGATCAGCAACGTCAAAGTAATCGTCGCTCCGCAGGCAAAGCCCGGCACGCTATTAATCTGGACTAAAGACGCTGCAGATCTCTTCGAAAGTCGTTGGGAGGGGGGCCGGCTGACTTACCCGAAGGCGATGCCCCCCGCGGCCGAAGCGGGCGACCGCCGTATTCTAGCGCTCGATCGCGTCGGCGATCAGACCTGGTGGGCGCAGCGGGTCGGCAGCAACGTCGATGTTTACGTCTGGAAACCGGGCGATGCTGAACCCGTTCGCACTCGCTACGAAGGGCTCGGCGCCAAGGTGGAAAAGGTCGTCTGGTTAGGCGACGTCCTATTGGCCCAAGACCAGTTCGCAGGTAAAGCCAAACTCGTGCGATTGGCCGACGGAAAAACGCAAATCACCGAGCCCTCTCATCTGGCCAAAGCCGACCTGGGCGAATACCGCTTGCTGCTTCGCGACAAACAATTGCGACCTGCGCGGCTGAACGACGGCGTTTTGCAATGGTTGGGCGAAGATCTTCAACCGCTCGATCAAATCATGCTTTCAGAAGGGCAGCGATTGGCGGCATTTGTTCCACTTGAGGATGGGACCGCTTGGGCGCTCGAGCAGGGGGGAGCGTTCCTGCATCGGCTGAAACCCGATCAGGCGGGCATTTTGCGCGAAGCCGAGAGCACGCGCATTACGAGTGGATCAGGGCTGACGTTCGATCCGCTGCTCGGTCTGATTCTGCTCGACCAGGATCGCGTGATTCGGCTCTCGCGCGGGCAACCGTGGGAATTAAAACTCGTTGACACTCTGGACAGCCGCGTGGGCAAACCTAGCGGCGTCAAAGAAGCGACCATCCATCGGATCATGACCGCCGATTTGACGGGCGATCACGTCGACGAGGTCATTCTTTGCGATGATCACCGACATCAATTGACGGTGCTCGAACGGACCGAAGACAAGCTCAAATCGGTGTTATCGTGGCCCGTGTTCGAAGACCAAACCTATCCGTACGGCGGCGTGCAAGGCTCACTGGTCACCGAGCCGCGCGTCGTAGTGGGTTTCAATGCCGATGGCGACGGCCATCGCGATGCGGCGCTGCTCTGTCACGACCGCCTGCTGATCTACATGGCAAGGGAGAGTCAGTAATGCGTTGGTTTGCAGTTCTTGCGGCCCTGTTTTGCTCCGGCGCCGCTTCAGCGGCCAGGGCAGCCGATCAAGTCACGCTGACCCTAGTGGGCGGCGCCAAGATCTCGGCGGCCTTGCTCCGCGAGAATAATGAAGGGGTCGTAGTCGATCTGGGTTACGACGTGCTGCATGTGCCCAAGGCCCGCGTGCTAAGCATGACCCGCGACGACAATGGCGGCGCAGCAAACGCCGCCAAGGACCGTGGCGTGTTTCGCACCGGCCGGCTGGAACCTTCGGACGTGCCTGAACTGGTCAAGCGCCACGGTGATGCGGTAGTGATCGTCAAGAACGCCACCGGCACAGGCAGCGGGTTTGTCATCAGCAAGCAGGGGCACGTGATTACGAACTACCACGTGGTCGAAGGCCACAATAAGATCCAGGTCACGCTTTTCCGCCGCACCGAGCAAGGCTATGAGAAACAAGAATTGAAAAAGAGCCGCATCCTGGCGTTGCAGCCGCTGCGCGATATTGCGCTATTGCAACTGGACGTCAGCGAACTCAAGGGCGAATTGCCCGAGCCGGTCGTCATTAATGACCAAGACGACCTGAGCGTCGGCGACCTGGTGTTCGCCATCGGCAATCCCTTAGGCCTTGAGCGCTCGGTGACACAGGGCATCGTCAGCTCGGCTACGCGCACTATGGGGCATCTGCGCCTGATTCAGACTGACGCCTCAATCAATCCCGGCAATAGCGGCGGCCCCCTATTCAATGCGCGGGGCGAGGTGGTAGGCATCGTCTGCGCCGGCGCCACTTCGTTCGATGGATTGGCGTTCGGCATTCCCTCGAGCGATCTCGTCGATTTTCTCGTGCATCGCGAAAGCTACTTGTACGACTCCTCGCAACCGCTCAACGGCGCCACCTACCTGGCGCCGCCGTTCCGTCCGGGAGGCGACGCCAAGGCGGCGGCGAATCAGGGCGAATCAAAGGAGTCGGCGAGCAAGCCGGCTGAGGCGGCCAAACGTCAATAATCTTGTTCCTGATCCGATCAACCTGCTAGGAATCTAATCGCTGTGAAGACGTTCTTCGGTCTGGCGGTCTTGTGCTCCGTGTTGCTTATCTCCAGGGTTGCGGCATCGGCCGAGCTGGCTCCATCATGGACATTGGTCCCCGAGTCGACCGTGCTCATAGCGCGCATTCCGGGCGGCGCCGCGTTTATGAGCGCCTTGCGCGAGCAAACGAAGCTCGGCGCCGTCGTGCTGACGCAAGATCGCCTGCGCCGCGCCTTCGAGCTCTGGCAGGCCGAGGACGAATCGAACTGGGAAGCGCTGAGCAAAAGTCTCGGCCAATATGATCTGAAACTCGAGGATTGGCCGAAGTTATGCAACGGCGAAGTAGGCTTTGCGTTGGTTCTGGAACCGCGAGGCGATCGCTCGCCGCTCGTGGTCGGTCTGACCTGGTTAGAACCCGGTGAAGATCTGGCCGAGCGACTCGTCAAGGCCCTGCAAGCAGCCGCCGAGGAGCGCGCCGGACAGCCGGCAGCGCCCAGCCGCGTCGATCTCGATCTCGCCGGTCACGCCGTGATGCATTTTACGATGCCGGTTCTGGTGCCCGAACCGGTCGATCCTGAGTCGTTAGCTGTTGGCGACGACGAAGAGCTCTCCCCCGAGAAAGCCGACAAGCTGCGTGAACAATTGCAACAAAAGCTCAAAGACCGCAAGTTCATTGAAGCGGATCGCAGCCACGTTTTCGTCGCTCGCTTGGGCGGCCGATTGCTATTCGCGAACACCTTCTCTCAATCGGCGGCGGAAATGATGGCCAAAGATGAGGAAGCCAGGAGCGCGATCGATTGGGATGAGCTCACCGGCGC
>JAICIG010000374.1 GCA_025924495.1 Pirellulales bacterium
AAAGTACAACGATCCGAAAAAGTCGGAAATCAAAGTCACCGTGAAAGCAGGAAAGAACGACATTCCGATTCCCTTGACGTCGAAATAGCCGTTCGTTCCGCAAGCCGCTCGGTCGTCTCGTGAAACGCGAAAAATCGGTGGGCGGGCGACGGCTATCAGGCCAGCAACGAGCGTCAGCACCTGTTTGGACTCCGCACAGAAAATCGCGTCGAGAAACTTTCCGTTCGCTGGCCCTCGGGCTTGCGCCAGGAATTCGCCGACCTCGCCGCCGATCAGACCTTGATTCTTGTCGAGGGCTCGCCTCGTATCACGCGTCTGCCCCGCCCATCTCCGTAGTTAAGCCTGGCCCGCGAGAATGCTATCCGTAGGCGCCACGCTGCGTGCCGGCGCCGCAGACGGGCCAGCGCCGATTAGCGAATCAATGGCCTGAATCAGCGCTTCCCGACGGGTTTGCAATGTGCGGCGGACTTTCAGCGCTTCGAGCAGCCGCGGCCCGACTTCATTTGCGGTTTCACAAACCAGCAGTTCACCTTCGTTTCGCAATAACTCTGCATGGACTGCCTCAAGTTCATTCCGAATGGAACGCAGATCTTCGCAATGCGCCACTTCGTCTTCGGCGAGGCAGTCTAGCTCCGCAAACGTTGCGAGCGCATCCCCAGGTTCACACCCGTTTGCGCCCGGCTCTCGCCGAATTGCCCAATGGGACGCTTGGTCAAAGAGGCTTCCAAAACCAAACGGCGCGATGCTTTCGCGCCGACGCTGCCTCGAGAGTTGGCCTAACTCAAAGGCAATCCGATCGAAGATTTCGTCCCACTCGCCTTGCTTGCGCTGACGGAAGAGTCGCATCGTGGGGTACCAAGGGCAGTCCTCTCGGTCGAGGAGCCATCGCCAATCGGCGGCGCGAGGCAGCGCCAGCCAGACGGGCACGCCTAGACCGCCTGCCAGATGCACAAGAGACGTGTCGGACGACACGACAAGATCGAGCTGCGTCAGGATAGCCGCGGTGTCCATGAACGAACCGGCGCGTTCATCGCGGTGGGGCGGAAGTTCCGTCAACGAAAATCGCTCACTCGTCTTGGCGATTTGTTCCGTGCCTAGCCCTTTTTGCAGGCTAATTAACCGCACTCCGGGAATTTCGGCGAGGGGCGCAAACTTCTCCAAAGGAATCGACCGATGCCTATCTCCGCGGTAACGCGGGTTCCCCTGCCAATTGATGCCGACCTTGAAGGCGCCGATATAGCTCAACTCTCGGCGCCACCGCTCGGCCAACTCGGAATTGGGAAACAAATAGGGCGCCTGGTTGGGGACGTTTTCCAGCCTTGTGCCAAAGATCCTCGGCAGACTGAGCAAAGGCAGATGCACGTCGAACTCGGGCAGGCTCTCGCCTTCGACCGTAAGCTGGTCGATGTAAGGGCATTCGCTGAGCAGCGGAATCAAAGGCCGGGGGCACCAAACGATCACCGTGCCTTCATGCCGCTCTTTGACCAGCCGGGCATAGCGCACGAATTGGAACGTGTCGCCGAATCCTTGCTCGGCATGCAACATCAGCTTCCGGCCGGCAAGCGGCTCGCCCGCCCACTGCGGCTTGTCGAAGTTGCGTCGCTTGAAATCCTTGCAGTTCCACCGCAGCTCATACTCCTGCCAGCCGCGCTGGAAGTCGCCCCGAGCGAGAAACGCGAGCGAGCGATTCATGTATGCGTCTGGATAATTTGGCTTCAGTCTGAGCGCCTCGTCGTAGCTCTGCAAAGCGTCGTCGAGCTGCCCGAGCTCTGAAAAGGTGATGCCGAGGTTGCTGTATGCTTCTGCGTACGAGGGCTTGAGTTCAATCGCTCGCCGGTAACAGCGGATCGCCTCGTCGTATTCTCCCTGCTGCGAGAGCACAATCCCCAAGTTGTTATGCGCTTCGGCATAATCAGGCTTCAATTCTAACGCCCGGTGGTAGCTGGCAACGGCCTCTTCATAGCGGTGGCGATGGCCTAATGCGATGCCGAGATTGTTGTGGGCGGCGGCATAGCCAGGAGATACTCGCAGCGCCTCCTGATAGCAGGCAATGGCGCGATCGAATTCTCCTTTGTTCGCCCATGCGATTCCCAGGTTGTTATGAGCTTCGTTGAACTCCGGCCGAATCGCCAAGGCGCGCTCGAAGCTGGCGATTGCCTGGTCGAGCCGTCCCAAATCGCGCAACGAATTCCCGAGGTTATTCAGCGCCTCGGCATAGTTCGGGTCGAAAGCCAACGCCCGCTCGAAGTACTGCACCCCCGCGTCGCGTTTTCCTGCGTCGGCAAGCGCGTTGCCCAAATTATTGAGAGTTCGCGGCGAGCGAGGATCGATCTCCAATGCCTTGCGGAAGCTTGCTTCCGCTTCCGCGAAGCTCCCGAGCCCGGCCTGCGACAGCCCCAAGCTGTTCCAGGCAATGGCGAAATCGGGTTTGTGCTCGATGGCGGTACGGAAGCTGGCAATCGCCTTTTCGTGTTGTTGCTGGCGAGCAAAAACGATCCCCAGATTATGATGCGCTTCGGCATATTCGGGCTGGATCGCAATCGCACGTCGAAGGCGCTCGACAGCTTCCTCGAATTTCCCCTGATGCCGCAGGGCGTTGCCGAGATTGCTGTGCGCTTCGGCTAAGTTGGGATCGTAACGCAGGGCGCGGCGAAACAGCGCAATCGCCTCGTCGAGTTCGCCTCGCTCCGCCAGCGCCACGCCGCGAGAGTTCCAGGCATGCGCCCCGTCGGAATACTTGACGATCGCCTGATCACGCGTGCGTCTAGCGAGAACTTCGCGCAACGCAGCGGCGACCTCGCTGAAAACGCTTGCCCAATCGCCTGGAGACGCCTGGCGGAAGAGACGCATCGTCGGATACCAAGGCGAATCCGTGCGGTTGGTCAGCCAACGCCAATCAGCCGCATAGGGCAACAACAGCCATGTGGGCGCGCCCATCCCGCCTGCCAGATGTGCCAGCGCAGAGTCGGACGTAATCACCAGATCAAGGCTCGCCATAATGGCCGCCGTGTCCATGAAGGCGCCGGCCGCCTCATCCAGTTGGCCCTTGGGCACATAGATTTGCGATGGGATTTCAGACGTTGGCGACTCGCCCATTTCCGGATTCTTTTGCAGGCTGACGAGCTGCACGCCGCTGACCTTCGTCAAAGGCAGAAGCTCTACCAGCGGAATCGATCGCTCGCGGTCAGAGGCAAAGCGAGGATTGCCGCGCCAGCCGATGCCAACCTTCAGTTTCTCGCCGAGCGCTTCAAGTTCGGCCTGCCGCCGGCGAACCAATTGCTCGCTGGGAAACAGATACGGCTGCCCAGCCGGAATGTCATCCAAGGTGGTTGCCAACAACCGAGGCAAGCTCACCAAGGGGGAATGGCAATCGAAGGAGGGCGGTTGCTCGTCTTCGGCAATGAGTCGGTCGATGCCCGGCGTGCGACTGAGCAAGGGATGAAGCGCTCGGGGCGCCTTGAACCATACCCGCGCGCCCCGCTGCCGCACGAGTCTCGCATAACGAACAAATTGCAGCGTGTCGCCTATCCCTTGCTCGGACCAGAGCAGGATGGTCTTGCCGTCAAGCAAGCCGCCATCCCACCGCGGCTGCGAGCTGACGAGTTCCTGAAATCCAGCAGTGCGCCAGCGCCATTCATATTCCACCCAGCCCTTGCGGAAATCGCCCGTCGCCAGCCAGGCCAAGGCACGGTTCAAGTGCGCTTCGGCAAAATCGGGCCGTTGGCGGATGGCGGCGTCGTACTCGGCCACGGCGGCCGCAAATTGGCGCTGCTTGACGAACAGAACGCCTAGATTGTTATGCGCCTCGGGATGATCTCGCTTGAGCGCGATCGCCCGCCGCAAGTGCTGCTCCGCTTCGTCGAGCTCTCCCAGCTCGCGGAGCGCATTGCCCAAATCGTTGTGCGCCTCTGAGTAATCGGCGTTGATCTCCAAGGCCCGGCGAAAGCTGGTAGTCGCCAGATTGAATCTGCCGGTGGTCGCCAGCGCCGTGCCCAGGCTGCAATGCGCGCGGGCCGATGCGGGCGCCACCGTGACCGCGCGGCGATAGACCTCGATTGCCTCATCGAGTTGGCCATGCGCCGTCAGCGCGACGCCCAAGTTCGCCCACGCATCCGCATAATCGGGCCTGATCGCCAGCGCCTGGCGGAACTCCCCGATGGCGTCCTTGGGCCGGCCCTGCGATGCGTGGACGATGCCGAGGTTGTTGTGCGGCTCAGCAAAAGCCGGCCTCAATTCCAAAGCGCGGCGATAGCTTGCAATCGCTTCCTGATACCGGCCGAGCCGCGCCCAGGCAATGCCCGAGTTGTTATGGCAGTCGGCGTAATCGGGCCGCAATTCAAGAGCGCGGCGGTAAATGCCAATCGATTCTTCAAGCCTCCCTTGATCTCGAACCACGTTGGCCAGATTGTTCATTGCCTCGGCATATTCCGGCTTCAGCCGCAGCGCTTCGCGGAACGACGGTTCCGCCTTCGCAAGCTGTCCCTGCGCGGCTAGGGCATTTCCCAGGTTATTGTGCGCGTCGGCGAAAGTCGGCCGCAGCTTCAGCACCTGTTGCAAACGCTCGATCGCCGGCTTCAACCGGCCGCGGGCGTAGTCGATCAGGCTCTGCAAGAAGATCACTGCGGCGTGGTCGCCGGCGAGCCCTAGCACTCGCTCGCAGGTTGCCTCCGCCGCCAGAAAATCGCCGGCATGATAAGCCTGCCAGGCATCGGTCAACTCTTGGTCTATCCCGTTCGCCATTCGCCTGCCTCGTGCATCACGGTTAGAAGATCGTTGAAGGCGGATGCTATGATGCTCCGCTTTAGACGGAACCGGACTTTGTCGGTACGTGAATTAGCATAACGCCGTTCGACGGACGATTCCATGAGTGTTCAACGTACGCATCTGGGCAACAGACAAGACAGCTCGTGAGTGGAATCTGGCCCATAAGACGCCGCTCTCCTGGCGTTGACGGCCGTGATCGCATAGCCTCCGGTATCAACGTCTGGTATTGTGAGCGGACCGCCAGTGCGACGGTCCGCCGATCCTTCCCAGTGTTGGACAGGGCAACGCTACATGAATATCACCGAAGAACCATTGTCGGCATTTGAGCTGAGCGAAATCGAACGCGACGCCGACGAGGCGCTGAATGTCCTGGGACGAGACCTCGCGATGGCCGATCCGGCGAAGGTCGTCCACGCGATCGATAACTTTGCGTACCGCTGGCAACAAGGCGAAACATCGGCGTGCGAAGCCGCAACCTGGGACGACGACGACGACGAACGTGCGGCGTCGACTCTCGGGAGCCTTTGGGGCGAGCAGCTTGTCAAACAGTTCGGCTGGCAATGGGCAAAGGTCATATTTCACGACTACGACGGCGCTTCCATGGTCGGCGTCTTTTCACCGGACCGTTCGCTGGCCATCTACCCATTCGATTTCCTGCTGGAGTGTATGGAGAGCCTGTCAATGGATGTGACGGTGATGCTGACATTCAACATGCTGCTTGGCCAGAAAATCCCGAAAGCACCAGAGCACAGCTACGACAACGTCATGGAAGGCATCCACCGAATCGTGCCCCGCGGCTAATTCATTCGCCATTCAACTCGACCCATTCCTCGCGGCAATCGGGATCGACGTACTCGCCGTACCGCTTTAATACGCGCACTGGCGTCTCCCCGTCGAGCTTCATCAGCCAAGGGCGAAGCTTGTCGACCAAGGCGTCGGCATCTGGGCAAGTGAAAAAAAGACGGAACGCGCCCTTGTCATAGTCATTCCCCTCGAGATTGCCGAAGTAAGGCGAATCCGGGCCAGCGGACGCGTCGTACAGGAGCTCATCGACTTCGTCCATGAGCCCCGATAACCGCTCATTTTCTGCCTTGCTCGGCTTACGCTTCGCCAGTGGAATGAACACCACCACCGTGTTTGCTTTGACCGACACCTGGCGACCATGGGAGTTTATTTTTTGGCCTGCCCTCCAGGCCGCCTTATGCAGATCGCGCCAACTGACGTCTTCAGGCAGAGGCCACAACTTAACAAAGTGAAATCCCTTTAGACCGTGCGGCCTCACGCGATCAACAAAAGGCTGGGTTACATAAACCGAGGTTGGCATTTCAATCAGCCGAAAGATCGATAGGTCGGCCAACTTTTCGGGAATACATTCATACCGCTCGACGTCGAAAACGTTTGCCGCCTCATGCGGAAACTCGTCAAGCCATTCGATCTCCGACTTCTCCTGATCGAGGATGTCTGCAACAGTAGTGATATTGTAAGCATAATACTCGCCGACGGGCGAAATGAGCGTGAGAAGCTCGCCATAGAAGCAAGATAGTCTTGGAGAGCATCGACGGCGCGGCGGCTAAGTGCAGGAATGGTCAGGTTAACACATGGGTAATCGGATATGGTCGCGCTTCGGCCCAAAGAGATAGGCCAATACGATCGGCCCCTTTGGCGCACACATGGCAACGACGCCTGCCGCGTAGCCGCCTTTTTCAAGCGGGACGGCGAACCAGGCCCCCTCTTTATACGGGATTCTCTTCATAAAGCTTGCTTCGTCGAGGCGCGCCGCACGGCAACCGGCCAATGCCCATTTTCGCCTGGTCCCGAGTCAGGTCGAACTGCCCCTTTGCGCTAGAGAAATAACTCACGACAGCCGCCGCAAGGTCTCTTCAACCCTCGTGCCGCGTGCAGCCCTCAGCCAGTCGTCGATTGAGTGCGGCTTTGTCCGAGAAATGACGTATAGTATTGCCCATTTCAACGATTCGTCGCTCGTCGCATCGAAGCATGCCACGAGCGGCATGCCGTCAAATGGCTCCGCTACCGTGGCAAACTGGCGGATGACCATCTCTTTCGACCTGTCGTCGGGTAGACCCGAAAGCGAGCCAAGTAGGACCTTAACAGCCTCGGCGGGTAACGGGGCGTAGTGGTCCGCAAGTTCGTAGAGAGACGGCGTCTCAAAACCAGCTGCAGCAAGTTCGCGCAAAAGCGGGGCGTAAATGCGATCGTCTTCAAGTTGAGCTTGGCGGAACTTTTCCTCTAGCTCCTGCTGTCGTTTCCGGAAATTAGGATCCTTGCTGAGCTCAGCCCACACCTCTTCTACTGTTCGTCCACGTTTACTCATCTTGAGAACGCCAGTATGCCGGCGAAGCTATTTCGATTGCGCTAACCCCTACAACCCGAGCCATTCCTCGCGGGCATGCCAATCGGCGCACGCGTGTCATGCATCGTGCCCGTGCAAACCGCCGCCATCGCCGGCCTCCGGCATACCGCCTTCATCTTCAATTGTTAGGTACTCTCCTTGCTGTTCATCGAAAACTTGCCAGCCCAGATACCGGGCGATCGAGAAAGCAATAGGGAAGTAATCTCGCTCTGGCGCCTCGCCAAGAACCTGATACGGGATGTGCAAAGCGACGCGATTGATTTCGGCGTATTCCTTGCCACGCTCCTCAATGTTGTCGCCGCACTCGTCGACAACTTCCAGGTCAATTTCCATATACCGCGACTCTTGGTCGTCGAGCGTAAAGCCCAAAGCGCTGCCACGGGACATGTGCGGCAGCGACGCAATGAACTCTCCGAGCGGCCTCACGGCAGCGTAGCGAGAGTAAACGTCGTCCGATTGAATCGTAAGATCGTAGCTCATCACCACACCTAATAAAATCGCCGGCGCCATTAAAAGTCCAATGCACGTAGCAAACGTCTTGTCTCCGGATCGAGCGCCTTGATCCATTTGTCGATTGAATGGGGTTTCGTTACCGCCATGGTCCGGAGAACGTTCCGCCTGATCAATTCGTCGCTCGTCGCATCATAGCATGCAGCCAGCTCCGTACCGTCATACGGCTCTGCCGCCGTATCCAACGCGTGCAAAACTAAAAGCTTATCGCGGCCTTCAAGTCGAGGCAGCGCCGCAAGCAGGATTTGGGCCGCCGCGGATGGAAGCGGAGAAAAGCACTCTCGC
>JAICIG010000375.1 GCA_025924495.1 Pirellulales bacterium
GGCGCAGCGATCGCCAAGAACTGAGGAATCTCAAATGGACATTGCCCACAAGGCGCCTAGAGCTTGAGCACTCATCGGCCGCTAGTTCTGCTCGGTCAACGAATGAACCCAACTTCCGGGCATGAATGGTTTGCTAAAGCAACGGCGCAGCGTCATTCAATGTCAGCGCGCCGGCGATGGCGCGCTAGCTCGGATCCGAGAAATTTGGGCGCGCGATAAGGATTGCTGCTCTCATTCAGCACGTTGGTCGGCGGCAGCGCGTTGAATTTCTGCGCCCGTCTCAGGCCGCCAGAGCGATGCGGCCTAGCCGCAACCGGCGATCGAGAAGAAGCTCGGCTAACGCGGGAGAAACAAGCAATTCCAATTCATTGGGCCGCTGTTCGGCCAAGGGGTCGTTCCAGCCGTCGAAGTCTCCCGCTGGCCGGTTCATCTCCGAGCGAGATGCTGGATGCAAAGCAATTTCTGCCAGTGAAAAACGTGAACTTGCCTGCAAGAACTTGCTGAAGAGCCGTAAGTCGATGAGACCGGCATGCGATGAACCAAAAAATGCATCAGGGTGCGCGACGCCGAAACGATCCAGCGTGCGACAAAACCGCGCGGCATAAAAGCGTTTGACCAGAGCCAGAAGCGCATTGGTCCCGCGGAAGCCGGGCAAAAAGCTCGTCAACCACGCGCGGCGTTCCATGGGCGCCCGCGCCGCCGGAATGCCATATTTCACTACAAGCCGCGGAACCAATGCCGATACGCCGGGCATCATCTCAACATACTGGTGTCCGTTGATGTGGGTTGGATGCACTCCATAATCCAGCATGAACTCGACTTGAGCCGTCAGTTCGGCTTCAATTCCCCTCAGATATCGCTCGGGCGAGCGCCGCAGCCGGCGAAAAAGGCGACCAGGACCGGGGAATCTGCCCTGCTCGTCCAGCAACTCGGTCGGGTATTGGCCTGCCGTAAGCGGACGCCCCTGCGTCAGATTCAGGTGCGCGCCTAAGTCAAAAGGGCGCTGGGGATCGTCGAGACGCCGCCGGATTTCACCCGATGCCAGTTCGCCCGCCCGCTGCGTCTGCAGCAACTCTTTCCACGCCGCGAGCGCTTGCGCGGCGTAAGGTGCGTTGGCCAGAACTGAGGCGCTCGTCAGCAGCCCTCGTTCAAGGCCTTGGAGAATGCCGCGGCTGACGGCCTCATTCATTCCAAAATCATCGGCGTGCAGCACAAGGCGAGGTCCGGCATCGCGGCGATGGGGAGCCGGCAATCCCATCAACCGGCCCTCCGCAGGTTAGTCGCTTGCCTGCGCCCGCCGTCAGCGATGGCGACATCGTCGGCCGGGATCGGCAAGACCACGGCGCGGGCTGCGTCGCGAGCCCGAGTCTCTTCGCGATTAACGCGAACCGTTTCATAGAGCAAACAACCGAGCAACAGCAAGGCGCCAATCGGCTGGCTGCCGTGTTCGTTGGCGAAGTTGCGAATCAGCCGGCCGAACATATCGGTGACTGCAGGCCCCATCATCAGCAAGCTGGCGACCAGCGCGGCGGGCTGCAGCAGACTCCGCGAAGTCTGCAACGATTCCAACAACCGCCAGGCGACGACCGGCGCCGCCACAACGTAAGTGCAAGATTCTGTCGCCGGCCCGAAGAGCACAACCCACAAGGCGAACCATTCAAACGCTCGCGTCAATCGCGTGCGGGCGTCGGCCGTTTGGCGTGCAATCAACAGACACAAGCCAAACACAGCCGCGCCGGCCAGCGCTTCGACCACGGCGAAGACTTGTGGCGACAATGGTTGGCCGTAAATCACGAACAGTTGATCGATCGTGCGCATTCGCTCTCGCATGATGGCGGTGCTGTCCATCAGGTGGGCAAACCAACTGGCGTACTGCGCCTGCACCAGTTCGGGATTTTGCGTCAGGAAAGGGAGCAACAGCCCCAGCCCCATCGCGGCGACATACTTCAATGCAAACTGTCGCGGATAGATGCCGGCCACGAGCATGGCCAATGCCAGCGGATAGCCTTTGATCAGCGTGGCCCACGCCAGCCACGCCGCGGCACGATTCCAGCGCCCTTCGGCGGCAGCAGCCAGCCCCAGCAGCGCCGAACCAAGCATCATCAGGTTGGCCTGACTGTTGTACATACTATGCAGCGACACCGGCGCCGCCAGCAGGAATATCGCGGCGATTTCGGTGTGATTCAACCTCTCGGGAATTAACCGGCGAGCCCAAGCGCCCAATCCGAGTGCAAAAATGCCACAGTTGATCAATTTCCAGGCGGCGGCGCTCGCTGAGTCGGGCAGTATCGCCAGCGGCGCGAGGCTTACGGCGAACAAGGGGCTGTAACGGTAGTATTCGCGCGTCCGCACGTAGATGTCGTCCCCAGTCATCCACCGCCGAGCGGCTGAAAGATAAATGTCATAGACCGTATGGCTGTTCGGCCGCAAATACGCGTAAACCGCGAGGCCAACGGTCAAGCCGATCCAGAGGAAGGCTGCCGTGCGGATCCAGTGACGATCCGCAGAGATGACTCGACCAAGCGCTGGAATGGAGCCCACGACAAACATCAAGCAGCCCTCCGAGGTTGCGGGGGAGCAATCGGCTCCGGCAAGTTCCGGATCGCCGGAACTCTATGTCCCGAAAGCCAATCTTTCCAGCCGAGCTCGAGCACGTCGCGCAACATTTTGCCCGCGTGCCGCGAGAGCGACAGCGTTGAAGAGTATTCGTTGATCAACGTGACCGGGACGCGGCGAAACGGCAATTGCAGCCGGCGGCAAAGCAGCACCACTTCGGCGTCGAAGGCAAAGCCGTCGATCGTCATTCGCGAGAAGATCTCCCGAGCAGCGCGACGGCTGAAGATTTTCAAGCCGCACTGCGTGTCCGTCACCTCGCGAGAAACGACCCGTTTGACGACCTCGCGAAAGACGGCGCTGGCCACGATTCTCGACAGCTTGCGGCGCGCCTCATGCTTCGACTCATGCAAGTCGCGCGCACCAAAAACTACCTCGCATTCGTCTGTCTGAATCCAACTGCAGGCCGTGCGAAGCGCACTCATTTCGTACGGCAAGTCCGCGTCAGTAAAGGCGACGATTTGGCCGGTCGCCGCCAACATTCCCCGGCGGATGGCGGCGCCTTTGCCTTGTTGCGGCTGGCTGATCGTGGAAAAACGCGCGCCGAAACGGTTGCTGATCGCGGCCGTTCCGTCACTGCTGCCGTCATCCATCACGATGACGCGATAGTCAATCGCCCAGCGATCGAGAAAATCGGCCAGGCTGGCGAGCGTGCCAGGCAAGCGATCTTCCTCGTTAAAGGCCGGAATAAGAACGGTCAGTTCGTGGTCTGCCGGGGGCGCATGCAACTCGCCTGCAGATGCAGGCTCGGCCGCCGGGCCGACTCGCCGCAAACGATTGCCAACGGTGTACAAGTTGATCTGTCCCCGAGCGGTAAATGACCGCTTAATGGGGCCTCCGCCTCGATGCTGACCGGCTCGATTCCGCCGGCGACATGAAGTTTCGAACCGAGGCTGGAAATGGGGGACAGCCGCTCGCTTGCCCTCCGCCGCGGACTGCCATGAATTCAGGCTCCCGGTAGCCGTCGCGACCTACTCGTGCAAAGCGCATCCGATCTGGTCTGAAGGCTCGGCCCTTATTTCGGCTTTCCGGTCATGGGAACTTTTGCCAAATCTCTTGAATAAAACGATCGCAAAGGATTTTCACTTCGGTACGGTCGCTATCCTTCCCAGCCTGCCCCGTCCGTCGAAGACAGGCAAATTGGGAGCGCCCAAATTCTCCAAAAAATTTTGTTGCATACCCCCTTATAAGATAGTTAACATTTGTGCACGCGAGGGAACGTTTCTCTCGCACTTTCCTCCCTGGGAGGCAGGGTATTTATTAGGAGGAGTTTCCATGCGGACGTTTTTGGTAAAGGAGAAGTATTTCGCGGCGCTGGCGTCTCTGGCCTTGACGCTCAGCCTGGTGCAACCGATGGTCGGCGCCGATCCGGCAACCAAGCCGGACGAGAAACCGGCCGCAAAGACGCGGGCCAAACCTCGTGGCCGGTTACCGAGCCACTACGGCAAGGTGGTAGATCCCTCGCAACGCGACAAGATCTACCAGATCCACGACTCGTACGCGCCGAAAATCGAAGCTCTTCAAGCTGAGCTTCGGGAACTACAGGCCAAGCGAGACGCGGAGGTCGAAAACCTGCTGACGGCCGACCAAAAAGAGAAGCTTAACGCACTCAAGGCCGAAGCGAAGGCCAAGCGTGAAGCAGCTTCGGCCAACGCCAAAGCGGGCAAAGACGCATCGAAACCAACCGATGCATCTGATGAAGCGCCGGCAAGCGGGGAAAAGAAAGCGGCCGGCGTCGCTCCAGCAGCCAAGAAGGCTTCTTAGCGGTTTGCTTCGACCAGACGATTGCTTTGCAAGCCCTGGTGTGAAGCCGTTCGCCGCAGCTCTCTGTACCGAACTTTTTCGCCGTGGCCGTGAGTTACTCGCTCTGGTCGTTGGACATTGATGCGCGCCGAAGCGGGCGCAGGGATGCGCCCGCTTTCCCAACTTACTGACGCCAGACTATAATCGGCCTGCGGGGCATGAAAACAGGACGTCTCGCCGGCGACGACCGCGGGGCCGATTCGCTGGAGATCATGGTTTGATTGCAGGCCCCCTCTTCACCCGCGAGGCGGTCACCGCTCCTCGACGAGCCCGGCTGTATGTGGCTCGCGCGGCTTACGTGGGCGTACTGCTCATCCTGATGGCCACGGCCTGGCAGGTCTTAGCCGGAACGCAGGAAGTGCGAAATCTTGGCGACTTGGCGCGTTTCGGCGCGATCGTCTTTCAAATCCTCGGCCCGCTGCAACTCGCGGTCGTGATGTTCTTCGCGGCCTTGTCGGCGGCCAGCGCCGTCGCCGCCGAAAAAGACCGGCAAACGCTGGTCTTATTGCTCCTCACCAATCTATCGAACGTAGAATTGGTAGTCGGCAAGCTCATGGCCAGCATGCTCAATGTACTGGTGCTGATTGCATCGGCCTTGCCGGTATTCATGCTGCTCGTTCTCTTGGGAGGCGTTTCGTTCGAACAGGTCGGGCGCGCCTTCGCCGTCACGTTGGCGAGCGCTTTGGCCGCCGGCAGCCTGGGGGCCACGCTTGCCTTCTGGCGCGAAAAAACGTTTCAAACCCTGGCCATGACCGCCCTGG
Source organism: Pirellulales bacterium (assembly GCA_025924495.1). Next base: position 5,178 of record JAICIG010000375.1, read on the forward strand.
CCCTCGTGTTCTGGCTAGCGGCGTGGGAGGCCGTCGCCCGCGGCGCCGCCGGCGCGAGCTGGCAGGGAATTTCAGCGGAGGCGTGGGCCGCTGGCTTCAGCCCTTGGCAAGCCATGCTGCAGGCGACGCAGCCCATTGTCGAAAATGATCCCGCGTTGGGCCGACTTGGCAACCCCGTGAATTTATTTCTCTTGATTGCCCTCGCCGCCGCTTTGGTGCTGAGCCTGATCGGCGTATCGATGGTTCGAATCTGGAATCCCTCGCGCGAATTGCGCCGCGGGGCCGAAGAGTCGGAAGAGAAACCGGACGCGGCAGCCGCGCCCATACAAAAACTTGGAACTTCACGCGAAGTCTGGGATAACCCGATTATCTGGCGGGAAATCCGCACTTGGGCTTACGGCCGAAAAATCCTGGCAGTACGTCTCGCTTACCTGGTGCTATTCGTCCTGGCATTTGCCGGTCTCTACTCGCTCCTGCAACAAAACGTGCGCGCCTCGCAGACCGACCTGGCCGTGGTGCTCGTCCCGTTCGGAGTGTTAAGCCTCGTACTGCTGAATGCCCAGGCCGTAACGTCAATGACAAGCGAGCGCGACGCCAAAGCGATTGATCTGCTGTTGGTCACCGACTTGACTCCCAGCGAAATCATCTACGGCAAACTTGGCGGAGTCTTCTATAACACCAAGGAAATGTGGCTGCTGCCGATGCTCTTGAGCGGCTATCTCTGGTGGCGACACGGCATCAGCCTTGAGAATCTGACCTATCTGATCGGCGCCTGGATTGCGCTGTGCGCATTCGTCGCCATGCTCGGCATTCACAGCGGCATGAATTACGCCAGCTCGCGCGGCGCCATCGCGGTCAGTTTGGGCACCGTGTTCTTCCTGTTTGTGGGCGTGGCGGTCTGCATGCGGATCATGGTGGCTTTCAGCGGCTCGTTCCAGGTGCAATTGACGCCATTTCTGGCCTTCATGGTTGGCGGCGGCATCGGATTGTATGTCGCCCTTGGCATCCGCAATCCCTCGCCGGCCATCCAAGCCGCCGCGTTCGGCTGCCCCTTTGCGATCTTCTACGCCATTACCAGCCTGCTCCTGGGTTACACGCTGGCGGTGTTTCTGGTCGTTGCCTTCACTTTCGGCTTTACGACCGCCGCCATGCTGATTCCGGCACTGTTTGAATTCGACGTGGCGACCGGCAGAACGACCGGCGGCGAAGAATAATCCGCCGGGATTAAATTCGCCCTAATCGGCGGCGCCGCCGAAGAGTTTTAGCCCCACGCCGGGCAACCTGAATACTCAGCTCGGTACGACCGGCAAAACAGACTCGTAGGTCCGCCCGCTGGAATTGGTGCGTGCGTTCTGCAGAGCGATCTGATACAGTTCCTGGCCGCAGGGCGTTGGATAATCGCCCGTAATGCAAGCCTGGCACAACTGATCGGTGTCGAGCCCGATGGCTCGGGCGATCGATTCCACCGGCAAGTAACGCAACGAATCGGCGCCAAGCTGCTCAGCCATTTGCTTCTGGCCGGCTTCGGTAAGACGTCCGCCATCGAGAAACGGCGGAGCGAATAGCTCGTTGATCGTCGACATATCGATGCCGTAAAAACACGGAGCGATGATGGGCGGGCAGGCGACGCGAACATGAATTTCGCGAGCCCGACCGGCGTCGCGAATGCGATTCAGCAGGACTTTCATCGTGGTGGAACGTACGATCGAGTCTTCCACCAGCAGCACGCGTTTGTCTTCCAGCACTTCGCGGAGCGGCGTGTACTTGCTTTCCACTTTCCGCTTGCGGTTATTCGAACCTTCGATGAAGGTACGGCCCGTGTAACGGTTGCGGATCAAACCTTCCAGCGAGGGAACGCCCAAGCGGAATGCCATGGCGTCGGCGGCCGCCTTACTGGTGTCGGGCACCGGCACCACGATCGTGTCTTCGTCGATCGGCACCGTTTCCAGCCGCGCCAATTCTTCGCCCAGCGCCTTGCGCGACAGATAAACGCTGCGGCTATCCATCGTGCTGGCGACGTTGGCAAAATAAATCCATTCGAAGAAACAGTGGGCTTGCCGCGGACTATTGGCAAACCGCTCGACGGCAAACTCGCCGTCGCAAATGGTGATTGCTTGCCCTGGCAACAGCGACTTGATGCTTTCGGCGGCGAAACCCAAGTTCAATAAGGCCACGCTCTCGCTGGCCGCGGCGAATAGCGGCGGCTCGTAGGCGTAACATAGCGGCTTGATGCCCAGCGGATCGCGGGCGACCAGCATATCGCCCAAGGAGTTGAGGAACACCAGGCTGTAGGCGCCATCAAAATTCCGCGATACGTTGCGCCACATGTCGATCAGCTTCGGCCGGCGGTCCCCCGACAGCTCGCGGCTGATCTCGTGCATGATGATTTCGGTGTCGTTCTCGCGAGCCAAGTGGTTATCGCCATCGGCGAGCAACTCGCTGCGCAGCTCCATGTAGTTGGCCAATTGGCCATTGAAGGCGAAACTGAACCACTTCTGTTTTTGCAGATGGTGCCGCTCGAACGGCTGGGCATAGCTGCGGTCTTCGGCGCCGCAGGTGGCATACCGCACGTGGCCGATCGCTGCCCGACCGGCGTACTCGTTCATCAGACTTTCGTACTTGCCGCGATGGCTGAGTCGAAATACTTCGCTCACGCCGCCCAGCTCTTTGTACGTGTCGATGAGCTGTTTGCGCTCTGGATTGAACGTGGTGAACC
>JAICIG010000376.1 GCA_025924495.1 Pirellulales bacterium
AAATCTTTGTCGGGTCAAGCGTGGCCTTCTGCAACTTGGCCATTTTCATTGACACGGGGGGCATTTCCGACAGATGCGTATTGCAGCAGACCGGTTTGCCGCAATCGCCATAGTCGGCTAGCAGCTTCGCTTCGTCGCGGACGCCGATCTGCCGCATCTCGATCCGGGTCTGAAATTCGCCGGCCAGCCGCTTAACGAGCTCGCGGAAATCAACCCGGTTCTCCGCAAGATAGTACACCACAATCCGCTCGCCGCCAAAAATATGCTCGACGTCGACCAGTTGCATCGGCAAGTTCATTTCAGCGATCAGACGCTCGCAGGCTTCGTGCTCGCTGCGCTCCTGGTCGTGCATCCGGGCCAGTTCGTTGCGGTCTTCGGCAGTCATTTGCCGCAGCACCTGCCCCTTGCGCGGATCTTGCAATTGGCTGACGGCCTGATCGGTCGCTTCGCACAGTACTTCGCCGGCCTCTAATCCGCGGTCGGTTCGGGCGATTACTTCGGCCCCGCGCAGCAGGACTTCGCCCCGGCTGGTCGTAAAAACGCCCAGGCTTCTCATGACTCCGCAACGGACGACATATTTCGGCATGACGCTCCGGCCGCGGTTTGCGCGGCGGTCGTTTAACAGGCTAATCAAGATATTAGTTCGGGCGCGTCTCTCCGCGATCGTCCTTGCGGACGCTGTTTGCGCTCGACCGACAATGCGGCTGGAGAGAGGCCGTAGCTTGAGGGCGCCGGGCACTACCGTTGAGTTTATCGACGGCGTTCCGCATCGATAAACTATGCCCGCAGTATAACTTGGGGTGAAATGAGCGAGAAGAGGCGAAACGTGCACCCGAGCGCCGCCCGAAGGGCTATTGGGCGTCCCCGCTCAAATTGAGCTGCTTTTCCGCGGCGGCGGCCTCTTCGGGATAAAGTCCCCGCAGCCGCGTTGCTTCTCTTCGAGCAAGCGGCGTCGGCGAGAGCAGCATAAAACTGATGACTGAACGGCGGGTAGGGCGATCCGCCATCTCCTGACTTCGGCCCAGTCGAGCCACCTCCTCGGTTTGCTCCCAAGCTTGCCAGCGGGCCAGGTCAACGACGGCGGCCGCGGCGAACTGTCGCCGTACGAGCAAATGGGACAGCGCCTGGCCAAGCCGCTGCGGAGGGATCGTCCGGCCGTACTCATGGTAAAACCGCAGCGCGGTCATGGCATGTCGCACGTCGCCGGCGGGCGCTTCGGGATCGGCCAGATACTTGCGATCGATGAGTTTCAGGGCTTCCTCGCCGCCCGCAAGCAGATAGCCGCCCAGCAGACCGTCAAATCCGGCGCGGAAGTCGCTTGATGGCCGCTCGATCAGTTTCCGCAAAAACTCAGCGTTCTTGCCGCGTAGTTCTCCCTGGGGCGCCAAGCCCAGCGCCATGCCATAGAACCCTTTGCGCTCTTGGGGAACCTGTTCGGCGAGCAGCCACTTGCGAAACGAGGCCTGCGGCAATCGATCGGCTAGTTCGGCGACCTCATCGAACCGGGCATGCCCAAACTCCAGGTAGGCGTCTTCGGCCAAGAGCGGATCGGGATGTTCCAAGAACGGCAAGAAATAGGGCAGCCGTTTACGAGCGGGCTGGCGCAATGACGGTGCGCGGGCTACATAAACGAAGCTCGTCTCGTTCAGCGGAATCTCAATCCAGCGCAGGTCGCCGCCGGCTTGCCCGGCTTGGCGATGCGCCAGGAGCATGACCAGGCTGCCAGTTTTGACGGCGGCAAGCGATTCATCAAACGACTGCGAGGGCAACTCGAGCGAGTCTTTACTTTTGAGCAGCTCGCCGCCGCTAAGCGTTTGCAGCAAACGGAAGCCGTGTCGGCCTTCCTGCGCCGGCTCCGCCTCAGCCAGCACGGCGATAACGGCCTGGTCGCGCTGTTGTGTAAGCGTTGGCTTGAGCGCCGTACAAAAAGGACAAGCCGTAGCCGCTTCGCAAACGAACAGCCAGCCAAGGATCAGCAAAGCGACCAAGAACGCCGCGAGCCGCCGCGAATTAACCCCTCGGGCGGCAAAGAGATTAGCGAACGTCATCGCCGTCGAGATGATAAATAGCCAGAGCTTTGCCGTCAGGATCCTGCAGTTCGTTAATCGTAAACGTGCCTTCGACGGCGACTGGATAGAGGTTGAAATCGGTCGACTTACCCGGCTTCATTTCCACCACAATACAGTCATACAATGCCGCTCCGGGGCCGAAGCAACATGCCTGGTTGTCGCGGACCAGCACGAACTGCGTGAGCCCGGTCTGCTGAAAGCTCGGCAAAATGTAGCCGCGAATACGAACCGGCTTGCCCGCCAGATCCTCGATCTTTTTCGTCAGCATCGACCGCTTGAACGGCGCGTCAGGCTTAATATCGAACTTGATGTCATCAAATGTGATGTCGACCGGGGCCGCAGGTTTGCCATTGGCAATGTTGGCTGCCGCGGTCGGCTCAGCCGAAGCGAGGTCCGTCGCGGCAGGGGCGTCGCTCGTCGACTCAGCCTGCTCAGGCGCAGCCTGCGAGGTCGCGGCGCTCGATACAGCCGCTGCAGAGTCTTCGACAGTGCGATTTTCATCGGCTCGCGCCGGATGGTCGGCCTGCGAAGCGTGATTCGGACCCGGCGGCGAAACTGCACCGGAGAACGCACGTTCCTTGCACCCGCTGGCGAGAGGCAAGCTGGCTAACGCCGCCAAGAGCGCGCAAGAAGCATCCTTGACTCTCATTGCAGATAATCCGCGTCGAGTTGATACACTACGCCGCCCAAGTCATCCATTCCAGGGGCCGGCTCGACATGGAAGGTGCCCGCAAGCTTCACCACTCGCATGTCGAATTTGGCCGTTAGGGAGCCATGTAACTTGACCAGGATCATGTCGGTCAACTTGGGATTGCCGCCGAAGCAGCACTGTCCCTTATCGCGGACCAGGACGAACTTCTTCAGTCCTTCCATCTGGCCGCCGCTGGGCTGATAGACATAGCCCTTGATGAAGACTTTCTTCCCGTCGAGTTCTTTTGCGCTCGGCGGCACAATTTGATTCGGCGTTTTCGTATCGGGCTGCAAGACGTCATAAGAGATGCGCTCGTGTCCTTCCGGCACCTCGGTGGCATACGTGTAGCTCAGCCAACTCGCTCCGGCCAACAAAAATGCCATGGACAAGACGCTCCCCGCCAAGGCAAAGCCCTCGCCCGCGTACTCGTCCGGATTGGCGCGAATCCGTCGCAGCGCCATGACGCCGGTGATGATTCCGGCCACTGGAATGACAAACAGCGACCAATCGAGCATGGCCGAGGCCGAGAGCAGCCCAAGTACGCCGCTCACCACCGCCAGGGAACTGAGCGCGCGATACCGGCCGTAATCCTCTGCGATTTTCGAGTCGACTTCAGGGCGATCTAGTTCGATGCTCATACTTTCCTTCACTCCGACTAACCGATCATGCGTTGACGATTGTTTCGCAGGATGGCCCATTGCAGCGCAAATAGCGCAGTGCCAGCCCCAAACGAAGCGCCAAGCAACTCCCAAACATTCGCTTCCCCTTGCGCTGGTTTTTTCTTCAGCTTCGGCCGAGTCGCAGAATTGCTTGTGACGGCGCTGGCGTTCGCGGCGGACGCCACCGGAGCGGCGGCCAACCGAGCGCGGCTCTGTTCCGACGAAACATCTGCCAATATTTGCGCGCCGTCAAGCGCGGCGAGCTCGTCGCCAGCGTCCGCCGGCGTCAGTTGTGCGCCGGTCTTGGTCGGCGGCGTCTCGCTCTTCGTGCCAGTCGACTTCGCCGGCTTCTCAGACGAGCCGGGCTTTTTGTCCACGGCCTTATCTTCACCCGCTTTCGCCGGAGCAGCGACTTTGGCAGGCGAGGTCGTGCCTAGCGGGAAAAAGCTGTTCGCGCGCTTCACGGCGTCGGGATCGATCTTGGCCAGCTCGGCAAGCCGTTCTTTGGCCTCCGGCTTGGGGCAGGCTCGCAGGTAATTCACCACCGGTACGCGGACCCACGATGATTCATCGTTGGCCTCTTTAAACAGCGCTACGAGCTTGTCGATTACCGACCAATCCTGCCACCGCGCCAAATCGGGAATGACCAGGTCCGCCAATTGTGGCCGATCAAGCATGTAACGCAAGCCCTTTAGCAGGCGTTCCTTGGAGACCACGTTGCTTTCCTGGCCGAGAAATCGCAAGGCCATAATGGCGGCGTAGGTATCCGTGTATTCGGCGTCCTTGTTTTTCAAGAACAGCTCTTCGACGAGCGGCATGCCGTCGGGCCCTTTGAGAATAATATAGCAGGCGATCATCGCGTCGAGCGCAGTACGCACCTGACGGTCGTTCGTGTTGAGCATCTCTTCCAACACCTCGACATCGTCGGGCTGTCCGCAAATGCCGAGCATGGTGAAGTACAACCGCCGACGGCTGGAAGGAACCTCTAAATTCTTCACCCAGGCGAGCAGCTTGTCGTGATGCATTCGCTTGCCCAGCTCCTTCACGTCGGCATACGGAGCTCGCGCGAATTCGTCGTAAGCATCGGTGGCCAGCATCGAGTTGGAGTCTTCCAGGTATTCCTGAAAAAAGACCAGTCGGTCGGCGCCCTTTTCAGGCAGCGAAATCAGTTCGGTAACGTATTTGGCGCTACGATCGTCAAGAGGCGTGGGAGTCGTCCAGGCCAGGTTCTTCGGATCGACGCCGAACAGCAAGAACTGTGAGCCTTTGGGTTGCTGGCCGAAAAACAGCACCTTGATCTGCCGCGTCTTGCTCAGGATGTCGGCGCCCTTCAGCACCTTGGCGATCTCAAAAGTCGATTGGGCGGCTTCAGGCGAGAGGCTATTGTCCGCTTCCGCCTTGGCGGGCCCTTGGACAAGTTTGGCCAGCACCACGGCATCCGAGGAGGCGATCTCTTCGCTCAGCGTCTTTGACACTGCATTACAGAACGGACATGCGCGCGCGGATGAAGAAAACCAGACCGCCGCTAATCCACCTGCCAAAATGGCTAAGCCTCTCCACCAGGTTGGACGCGTCTTCGGCAAGGTCATAACCAGAATCCTCCCGTGATAAGCAAACTCGCACGCATTTGATTGTACACCCAGCCGCAAGGGAGACACTAGTTGCGGCGGAATTGGCTCGGGGGGCATGCCAGCACGCCTTCCTGCACCCTTCCCCAAAACATTACGGCGCCGTCGACAGTGCCTTGGCAACGTCGGTCCCATAAGCCGACATGGCCGGCAAAAAGCCCACCGCCGAAGCCAATAACACTAAACCAGGCACCAAAACCAGCTCGTACCAATCGAACTCGAACAGGCCGATTGACACTCCCGTTTGGGCCACAATCCAGGGACTGGCGAAGCCGATGAGACTGTGACCGAGTAGAAAACCCACTACTCCGCCCCCCAGGGAGAGGAGAATCGATTCCAACAGGATAATCGTCATCACGGTCGAGCGGCGCGCGCCCAGCGACCGCATGACGGCGATATCTCGCCGCCGGTCGCTCATGGAATTGTAGATGCTAACCATGATGCCGATGCCGGCTACGGCGATCACCAATGTCGCCAGCACGAGCAATAAGAGCCTGAGATTTCCAATGATCGAATCGAACAGGGAGAAAATCTCGACGGCCGGCTGCACGGCCTGGGCGTCTCGCCCTTTGTTAATCATCCGCTGCAACAGCTTGTTCGCCAGAATGTTTTTCGGATTCGTGCGGACCAAAACCGCCGTCACTTCGCGCTGAGATTCTGGCAACGGTTTGTGGGCGTGATCGTGATCGGCGTGAGAGTGCTCATCGTGGGCATGCCCCTCATGGGCATGATCGTGGCCGGCGTGCGCATGATCGTGGTCGTCGTGCGCGTGTTCGCCGTGGGCATGCTCCTCATGGCCATGATCGTGCTCGTCGTGCGCCGCGGTTCTCTTAGCGCTCGTCGGCTCCGCGTCGGCATGTTCATGTTCGTCGTGGTCGGCATCGCCGTCAGCCTGGGCCGCGGGTTTTTCCGCCGCGTGATCATGCTCCTCAGGGGCGTGCTCGGCGCTATCAGCTTCGGGCGACGATTCTTTCTCGTGCGCCTCGTTGCCTTCCATCGCCTCATGATCATGATCGCCATGTTTGTGATCTTCGTGATCATGATCGTGGCCGGCGTGCTCATGATCGCCATGCACGTCTTCCTGCGCTGGCGCCTCTTTGGCGTGTCCTTGCAACAGGTAAAAACCTTCCATGTTCACGAATAGCGCGCGGTCATTCGGCGTGCCGGTCGGTTTCAGGATGCCAACCACCTTGAAGGCATCGTGCTTGTGACCTTGGCCGTCGTCCTCGACGCCGTGAGTCGGCTGAAATTCGTCGCCTATTTTCAGTCCAGTCTTACGCGCCACGAGCGAACCGATCACGCCTTCGAAGAAGTGATCGTGTTCGAAGTTCCGCCCTTCGGAGAATTGGTATTTCTGCCCCGGAGCGTACTCGAAAGCCTCGAACATTTCGGGCGTGGTGCCTACGACGCGATATTCCTTGTAACTGTCGCCCAGGCAGTACGGGATGGCCGTCTGCACATAATCTGCGAACTTGCCCACATGCTCGCTGTCGCGGGTGAATTCTTTGTAGTAGCTGTAGGGAATGTTTTCGACGGGCGTGCTCAGGTGGTACACCGTATTGAGCACAATCTGCAGTCGGCCGCCTTTCGTAGCGCCGACGATCAGGTCATAGCCCGCCGCGCTTTTGCGGAAGGACTCGTTGACGACGCCATAGATCACCAGCACGGTGACAACCAGCGCCACGCCCAAAGCCATCGACAAGCCGGTTAGCCACGAGGCTAACGCACGCTGCTGCATGCTGCGCCAGGCAATCTTCCAAAGACTCATGCTGCGGCCACCGCCTGGTTAAATTCTTCTAGTCGTTCGACGCGAGAAAACTGCTCCGCCACTTCCGGAGTGTGAGTGACGAGAACGAGCGCCACCTGCTCTTCCGCACAGGTTTCCCGAATCAGGTCGACAATCTGCTGCTGATTGCGAGAGTCCACATTGGCCGTCGGTTCGTCGGCCAACAGCAACTTCGGCCGGTTCGCCAACGCTCGGGCGACGGCTACGCGTTGCTGCTCGCCGACCGAAAGCATGGCGGGCTTGTGCGAGAGACGATGTCCCAGGCCGACCCGATTGAGCAGCCAGGTCGCACGTTCCAGGTCAGCCCGGCCCCGGGCGAAAGACATGCCCAATAGAACGTTTTCCAAAGCCGAGAAGCCAGGCAACAAGTTGAAGGTCTGGAACACGTAGCCGACATTGTCGGCCCGGAACCGATCACGGCCTGCCTCAGGCAGCCGAGTAATATCGCAACCGTGGATCTCGACGATGCCTTCGTCGGGCCGGCTGATGCCGGCGATTACATGTAACAGGGTCGTCTTGCCACAGCCGCTGCGGCCGACCAGCACCATCTGCTCCGCCGCAGGCACTTCAAACAGAGGAATGTCAAGAATCGGCAGTCGGGTTCCGTCTGGCTCGACGAACGACTTCTTAACGCCCTTCAGTTTCAGCATAGCGTGCTCGTGGACGGCCGAGAAACGAACGATAAACCGAGATCGATGTCACCCAAGACCTTGGATCATAAAACTTTAGCGCGGAATCACAAGAGGCGGCTCGGAGGAGAAATCGCCAAGCGCCGGCGAAATGGGATGCCGCAGGCTATTAAGGGCCCTACGCGGCGTATGGGCAGTTGGTTCGCCCCAAACTGCCTCTTTTTCCGATTGTTCGCCTGGCAGCCGAGAGCAATCGCGATCGAATGGCGTTTGCTCGACGATCGGCGTCCCTGGAGACTAGCGCCGGCGCATCGCGCGGTCGATGTCGCGTTTCACGTCGGCCTTTTTCATCTTTTCCCGTTTGTCGTGCAGCTGCCGACCGCGACAAAGCCCCAGCAGGACCTTCGCCTTGCCGTCTTTGAAATA
>JAICIG010000377.1 GCA_025924495.1 Pirellulales bacterium
CGGATGGCTTCCGCTTCCATGCGGCGCGCCGGGTAGTACGACAGCAGGCGGTTCTCGGGATCGATGTCTCGCGCTGCGGCGGAAGGCTGGTTTGTCGCTTGAAATGTGCGCGTCAACACGATCTCGCGGATCAGCCGCTTCACCGACCAGCCCTCGGCCACGAACCGCGCCGCCAGATAATCCAACAACTCGGGATGCGATGGCCGATCGCCGACGTGGCCGAAGTCGTCGACCGTGCGAACCAATCCGGCGCCAAACAGATGATGCCAGATGCGATTGACCATCACGCGGGCCGTGAGCGGGTTGTCGGCGCTGGCGATCCGCTCGGCCAATTGCAGCCGACCGCTTCCCGAGCTGGCGAATGGCTCGGTCGATGTCGACAATACCTCCAGATAGCGCCGCGGGACCGCCTCGCCGGGACGCGAACAATCGCCGCGAGTCAACACGGGCTGATCGTAGCCCGCGTCAGAGTCGGCGACCCCCGGCGCGATGCGAGGCAGAGCCAGGCTCGCTTCGATCCGGCGGTATTGCGCAACCAGCGCTTCGACCCGCGGCGCAGCCAATTTTGTATTACTCAGCAGCCCGCCTCGCAACAGGGCGTCGATCCATTGCACATCGTCGTCGGTGGTTTTGTCGTCGGCCCAGGCTTGCAGTGCTTGCTCGATCGTCGCCGCATACTTCTCGGCGACCTGGGCAAAACTGACCGGCTCGGCGCCAGCGAACAGCGGGCGCAAATGAGCGAGTTCTGCCCGAGGCGGCTCGGCGCCGTCGTGCAATACCACTCGCGTCACGCCAAAAAACGAGCGCGGGTTTTCCGCCGCCTTTTCCCAAGGCAGCTTATAGTTGTCTGGATCGCCTCCCAGCGCGCTGAGTTGATCGGGGAACTTGGGATTGTCGAACATCGTCATCAGTTCGGCATAGGTCCGCAGGCTCTCGCGGTCGGGCGGCGGAGCAAACGTAATCCATTGCAACTTGTCGGAAGTCAGCGCGCGATAGTTCTTGTAATTGAGCTGGCAATTATTCGAAACCAGCCGTAATGCGCTACTGTGCCGCCCCATAACCTGGAAGCTGATGTGCGTCTTGCCTGCGTTCAGCACGGCCGAGCGCAGCGTGCCATTGAGCTTTTCGGACAGGGCATGTGTGAAACAGCCGGCAGGAAACACCGCCTTGATCAGCGCGTCGCCCTCAGGCTGAATGGTGAAGTCGCCGCTGCGAACCGAGCCGTCTCGCAGACCTTGGCCGCCGATTTGCCACCCGGCAGGCAAACCCTGGCGGAAATCGGCGTAGGTCGCGAATTGCGTTTGATTGAACTCGCCGCGCTGCCGGTCTTGCTGTGCGTATTCTTCCGCCAGTTGGCGCCATGCCGTCTGCAACGCCGCGTAATCGCCCCCAATCGTCGCCATTCGGCGGGCTGGTTCAAGCGGATCCTCGAGCGGCGCCTTTTCCACAGCCAGCGCCGCGATCCATTTCTCCAGCCGCTGCGGTTCGAGGCCGGAGGCCAGTTGTTCTGCGTACGGATGATTGGCCCGTTTGGCCTGGGCCGCCGGCAGGTAGCGATTGATTTGCTTGGCTTCGCTTTTCCAAATCGCCGCGATCTCCTGCCGCAGCGACTGCTTAATCTCGCGGAGCTGGCGCACTGCCTCGCCGTTAACGTCAGCGGCGTCGAGCGAATGGCTGACCAGCCGTGAGCTGCGCAGAATGCCAAGCAGAGCATAGTAATCGTGCATCGAGACGGCATCGAGCTTGTGATCGTGGCAGCGTGCACAGGCGACCGTGGTGGCTTGAAAGGCCTTCGTCAGCGTGTCGATCTGATTATCGGCCAGGTCGAAGCCGATTTCGCGCAGCCCGATGCAATCATCATGATTCACCTCGCCGAAGCGGTAGAACGCGGTGCCGATCACCGACTCGTTGAACCGCTCCTGCTCGTTCCAGCGCGGCTGCGGCAGGAGATCGCCGGCAATGTGCTCGCGCACGAATTGATCGTAGGGCACGTCGGCATTAAAGGCCCGGATCAGGTAGTCGCGATAGCGCCAAGCATGATGAACTTCATAGTTCCACTCATTGCCGTGAGTCTCGGTGAAACGCACGACATCCATCCAGTGCCGGGCCCAGCGTTCGCCAAAATGCGGCGAGGCCAACAAGGCGTCGACCAGCCGTTCCACCGCGCTCTCTCGGCCCGGCGATTGTGCCTCGAGCAACGCGAAATGGACCAGTTGCTCCGGCGACGGCGGCAGGCCGGTCAGCACCAGGCTCAACCGTCGGGCCAGCGTCGCCGGCAATGCGGGCTCTGCCGGCGTGAGGCCTTGCGATTCGACGCGAGCCAGGATGAAACAATCGATCGGATTTTCGGCCCAGGCGGTATCCTTTGGTTGCGGCACGGCAGGCTGCGATACTGAATACAGGCTCCACCAATCGCGCCGGCTGCGAAGCGTTTCTTCCCAAGAGGTTGCGGGTTTGTGGTCAGCGGCTTTGCCGCGCGGATCGGGCGCCCCGAGCTTGACCCACGCCTCGAGATCGGCGATGGCCGCGGCGGGCAGTTTGCCTTGGGGCGGCATCTGCACCGACTCGTCGGCGTATCGCACCGCTTTGATCAGCAGGCTTTCGTCAGGCTTGTTCGGCACGATCGCGACGCCGGAATCTCCCCCGGTAAGCCACCCCTCGCGATGATCAAGCAGCAGGCCCCCGCCCAGCTTCTTCGCCTCGGCCGAGTGGCACTCGTAGCAATGTTCGACGAGCAGCGGGCGGATCTTCTTTTCGAAGAACTCGAGTCCGGCGTCGTCGGCGCCTAGCGCAAATGCCGGCGAGAATAGCGCCAATAGCAGCACGAGAGAGTGGAAACAACGATGCATCACAATTGCCTCGGCAAGCAAAGGTCAGCGGTCGATGACGGGAACTTTTTCCAGGTCACGCAGCATGCTGTCATACGCCAGGCTGAGATGCGCGCGCATTTCGCTGCGCGCTTTCTCGGCGTCGCCTGCGACGAGGGCCTCATAGATGCCCGCATGCGAGCGGTCGGTGGCGGCCCGACGCTGCAGGCTGCGCGGCACTTCGTTCAAGTGCGGCCGCAGCAACTCCATGAGCGTTCGCTGGATCGCAAACAAAGCCGCATTGCCCGACAGCCGAGCGATTTCGATATGAAAACGAACGTCATTTCCGACATATTCCGACCGTGCCGCGTCATTGGATTGTTGCAACATCGCTTCCAGCGCTCGCCGTATGGGCAGCAAGTCTTCCAGACGACGTCGCTCGGCGGCCCTGCCTGCTAGTTCAATTTCGATCAATCGCCGGGCATCGAGCAGATGGAGCAGGTTCTGCTCGTCGCAAGCGAGCGCCGCCTGAAACGCTGCCGGCAGCGTATCGTCGAAACCGGCCGGGGCTGACGCGCTGGCGCTCGCCTGCAAAAAGGCGCCCGCCCGCGGCAGAACTTTGATCAATCCCATCGCCTCCGCCTTAAGCAGGGCGTCTCTGACCGCCGTTTGCTTCAGTGCCAGCCGGTCGGCCAATTCGCGAATCGAAGGGAGTTGGTCCCCTGCCTTTAACCCGCGCTGGCGGACGATCTCCCAAATCGAATCCAACACGCCGGCTGCGGATGCATTCGACTTTCCGTTAGCGGCAACTACCATGGCCACTTGACGCCTCCTCGAGAGTCCTGTTAGATCACTGATGATCAGAATGATAATCAGCAGTCGATCAGCACACAAGCATTTTGCGAAACACCGAAAAAAAAGCATGAAAACTTCCGCCGTTCAAGCGCTGCGTCGCAAACTGGTCGCCGATGAACCGGTGTTCGGGCTGTGGGTCACGCTCGAATCTCCGAGCATCACCGAGATGGCCGTGGCGCTCGGGCTCGACTGGGTCGTGATCGACGCGGAACACGGTCACCTGGACTGGAAAGAAATTGTCGAACACCTGCGCGCCACAGTGCGCAGCGACACGGTGGCGCTCGTGCGGATTGCCGAACTCAACGGCGGCTTGATCAAACGGGCGCTCGATATCGGCGCCGATGGCATCGTCATACCATGGGTGGAAACGGTCGAACAACTCAAGCAGGCGGTGGCTTACTCTCGCTATCCGCTCGACGGTTTACGCGGCATCGGCGCCGAGCGCGCGACCTGCTGGGGACAATGCTTTGTCGAGCACACGACCGAAGCCAACGAACACGTGCTAGTAGTCCCGATCATTGAATCGGTCAAGGCGGTGCGCCAAGCGGCGATGTTGAGTCAGGTCGACGGCGCAGAATTATTTCTGTTCGGGCCGGCCGACTTGTCTTCCACTGCCGGCCATCGTGGACAGTGGGAAGGGCCGGGCGTCGCCGAGCAGATTCTGCAAGCGAAAGACGCGATCCGCCGCGCGGGCAAACATTGCGGTCTGCTCGCCACCAGCCACGAAAACCTGATCGAACGCCAGCAGCAGGGATTTCGGATGCTAGGCGTGGGCATCGACTCGGGCTTGCTGCTGCGTTCGCTGCGTGCGTCGCTGGCCGTCGTCAAACGCGATCGCCCGATGCAAGCTTCGCTGGAAACGGCCCCTTTGGCAACGATTACGCCGCTCGCTTGTCCGCCCGAGTCGATGCGCCCCGATCGGCCCGAGGTGATGACGGCGGTCGGCGCTGGTTCGAAAACCCAAATCGCCGACGGCGTGAACTTCGAGTGTCTGGTTGGAAAACAAAATCATGCCCGTCGTTTGACGACCGGGCTGGTCACCTTTGCGCCGCGCGCCGAGTTGCCTTATCACGAGCACACGTTTGCCGAATCGATCACGCTGCTTTCCGGCGCCATGAGCGTCGAAGTGGAAGGCCGCATCTACTCGCTCAAGAAACTCGATAATGTCGTGATCCCCGCGGGGCGAGCACACTATGCTCGAAACGCTTCGACCAGCGAACCGGCCGTGCTGCACATCGCCATGGCGACGGATACTCCCAGCAGGACGCTGGTCAACAAGTTCTTCTCGCGCCGTGCGATGCCCGAGAGCCCCACGGTGCTGGCCGGCGCCGAGCGGGTAAATCGCTTTGCCACGGCCAAGCGCGGCGCCGCCGGGCCGGGAACCGAGTTCATCGATTGCTTCAATGCCGATCTCATGCCCGGGCTGGAGATGAGCGGCGGTTACGGACTCTTTCAGCCAGGCGGACGTCTGCCGGCCCATTTCCACGACTTCGACGAATCGATCTGCATTATCTCCGGTAAGGCGACCTGCGTCGTCGAAGGGCGGCGCTATTCGATGAGCGATTGCGCCACCGCCTTGCAGCCGCGCGGCCGCGTTCACTACTTCATCAACGAATCGTCTGGGCCGATGGAGATGCTGTGGGTCTATGCCGGCCCTCGGCCCGAGCGCATCGTGGTCGACGAGCGCTGTGCGACCCCGGAAGGGAATCCGTGGAAATGAGCGAAAGCAAGACTTTTCGCGTTGCGCTGACCGCCGATTTTTATCAGGCGGACGGCGCCACGAAGTACCGAGACATCGGCCTCGATCTGCTCGCGCAGCATCCGGCGTTTGACGCAGGACGCTTTGCCGAGCACCGATCGGAAATCGAGCCCGATCAGTTGCAGGGAATCAACGGCGCCATAGTGCTCACTCCGCGCGTCACGGCGCATAGCCTTTCGCAAAGTGGCGATCTGTTGGCCCTGGCCCGCTTCGGCGTCGGCTACGACAGCGTCGACGTCGCGGCTTGCACGGCCGCCGACGTATTGCTGTTCATCACTGCGGGCGCCGTCGATTACTCGGTGGCTGAGGCGACGGTCGGTTGGATGCTGGCTTTATCGCATCATCTGCGAATCAAAGACTGTTTAGTGCGCGAGGCGCGCTGGAACGAGCGCAGCCAATACATGGGCAGCGAGCTGCGCCAGCGCACGCTGGGCATCGTCGGCTTCGGCGGGATCGGCCGAGCGGTCGTAAAACTGCTGGCCGGGTTTGGCATGCAGCCGCCGCTGGCCTACGATCCTTACGCACCCGCGGAGGTCGTCACGCAGCATGGCGGCTGGCCAACGACGCTTGACGAGCTACTAGCCAGTTCCGACTACATTTCGTTGCATTGCCCTCTGAACGATCAGACTCGCAATCTAATCGGCGCTCGGGAGCTATCGCTGATGAAGCCGACGGCTTATTTGATCAACACGGCCCGAGGCGGGATTGTCGACGAAGAGGCGTTGTTCGACGCACTGAGCCAACGGCGAATCGCCGGGGCGGCGATCGATTGCTTTGTCGACGAACCGCTGACCGAACCGCCCCGAATCGCTCAACTCGACAACGTGCTCTTGGCGCCGCACTGCATTGCGTGGACCGACGAACTCTTCCGCGACATCGGCCGCGCGGCCTGCCAAGGGATGATCGACCTGGCCGAAGGCCGCCGCCCAGCAGGGGCGGTGAACCCCGAAGTCTTGGAGCGACCCGGCTTTCAGGCCAAATGGCGCAGATTATGTTATTCACAAGGCCACTGATTAGCGATCCAAACTCGTGGGGCGGCCTTCCCAGGCCGCCTGCAGGAAGCTGCGAAGTATATCAGCGACCTAGGCAGGTCGCCCCCCAAAAAAACGGTCGGTCGATTCGCAATCTTTTGCCCGCTATGGTATTTCCATCCTCGACGTTTACGCCTCAGGAGCTTGCCATGATGTGCCTCTCGATGCTCGGAAAACAGCGTGTCGTTCTGCTTGCAATGGCGGCGATCCTCGTTAGTACAGCTGCGGGGCTGCGAGCCGCTGAGCCGATCGTGCCAGCGGATGCGAAAGTGGAAAAACTGTTTGAATCGCGCGTGCTGACTGAAGGGGTCGCGGTTGCGCCCGATGGGCTGGTCTATTTCAGTGAAATCACGTTTTCGCACGTCGCCCGCGACGAGCGCGGCGTGATCGAAGCGGGGCATATCTGGCGGTTCGATCCGGCAAGCGGGAAGACGGCAATCTTCCGTTCGCCAAGCGGCATGTCGAACGGCATCAAGTTCGACGCGGCGGGCAACATGATTGTCGCCGAAGGCGCCGACTATGGCGGGCGCCGCGTCACCCGCACCGATATGAAAACTGGCAAGAGCTACATCATCGCGGCGTTGTTCGAAGGGCGGCCGCTCAATTCGCCCAACGACATCACGATCGACGAGAAAGGGCGGATCTATTTCAGCGACCCGCGGTATCTCGGCTACGAGCCAATCGACCAGCCGGTGCAGGGCGTGTATCGCATCGATCGAGACGGTTCGCTGCATCGCATCATCACCGACGCCGGCAAGGCGAACGGCGTGGCCGTCTCGCCCGACCAGAAGACGCTCTACGTCGTCAGCAACGACAACGGCGCAACCGGTTTTGAGCGGCTAGATAAAGGGGGCGCCGCGCAAGCCGACAAGGTCGCTACCCCGCTGCGCAAAGGATACATGGCGCTAATGGCCTATGATCTGTCGCCCGAGGGGACCGCCAAATTCCGTAAGACACTCGTCGACTATGCGCCCTTCGATGGCCCGGACGGGCTGGTCGTCGACCAAGATGGCAATCTGTACGTGGCCGTTCGCGCCGAGAACCGACCGGGCATTTACGTCTATTCCCCCGAGGGCAAAGAACTGGCCTACATCAAGACCGAAGTGCCCACCAACGCCGGTTTCGGCCGCGGTAAGGACAGCAAGACTCTCTACATCACCGCCGGCAGCAGCCTCTACCGCATCCGCTTGAACCGCGAAGGGTACCACTTGCCGGTGAAGTAGGGCTGCGGGCGCTGGCAAGTGCGCTCGGTCAATAGCGCGGCAAGCGAGCCTCGCAGACATGCTCTGCTCTCGTCGTTGCCGGACGCTCTCTGACGAGTCACGACAATACATTTTGACCCAGATGCCGGCCGCTTGCCGGCCGGAGTTTCACGTTGGCTGGCTAGTGCGGCGATGTCCCACTTTTACCTTCGTCCTGGCGGCGCCACGGCCGC
>JAICIG010000378.1 GCA_025924495.1 Pirellulales bacterium
ATCCTGCACGCGGGCCAATTTACCGCGGCATGCGGCGTGGAGATTTACCGGGGTGATCTGCTCCCGCAGCAATATCAAGGCAATGGCTTCACCTGCGAGCCGACGGGCAATCTGGTCCATCGCGAAGTGCTGAAGCCGACGGGCGCTACGTTCGTTTCTCATCCGGCGCGCGAGGGCGTGGAATTTCTCGCCTCGCCTGATACATGGTTCCGCCCGGTGAATCTTGAAACCGGACCCGATGGGGCCCTCTACGTCGTCGATATGTATCGCTGCGTCATCGAGCATCCGCAGTTCGTGCCCGACGAGCTCAAGGCTCGACCCGATTTGCGTTATGGCGACGATCGCGGCCGAATCTACCGGATTGTGCCTGCACATGGCGAAAAGCCTGCCCGGCAGGAGACGCTTGCCGGCCTGTCCTCCGCCGAACTGGTCGGCGAACTAGAAGCCAAGAATTCCTGGCGCCGCGAAACTGCCGCCAGGCTGATCTATGAACGACACGACAAGACGATCGCGCCTGCGCTGACCATGCTCGCTAAGACTGGCAACGATCCGCGCGCTCGAGTTCATGCTCTGTGGGCCTTGGCCGGCTTAGAACAAATGACCGACGAAGTCTTGCGGATGGCTCTCGACGACGCACATCCGCGAGTCCGCGAACAAGCCGTGGCGTTGTCCGAATCTCGCTTGAAGGATGCGGCCGAGTTGCGCCATCGGATGCTCAAGTTAGCTGCCGATGGCGATGCTCGGTTGCGCTTTCAGGTGGCCCTTAGCTTGGGAGCGGCGCCAAGCGAAGAAGCGACGACGGCCTTGGCCCATATAGCGCTGGCCGGCGCCGATGACGTCTGGACGCGGCGTGCTGTCGCGACGTCGGTTCCCGACCATCCCGGCCGGTTGCTGAGCGCGATTCTAAAAGCGCCACCGCCGGCCGGTCGCGAAGAAGGCTATTCAGCTCTAGTCAGCGAATTGGCGCAACTGGCGGGAGCGCGCAAGAACGCTGATGAGATTTCGGCCGTCGTGGTCGACCTGGCGAACACGGCCGACAGGAATGCGCTGCGCCGGCAATGGTCGGTCGTGCTGGGGATCGCCAAAGGACTGCGATCGCGCGGCGGTTCCTTGAATGCACTTCTTTCCGGCAAGCCCGCGGCAGACGAAATTGGCAAGTTGTTCGAGGTGGCTGCCGTGACGGCGAACGACGATGCAGCCTCTCAAGAACTGCGAGAGCAAGCTTGTGCGATGCTCGAATACGCAGAGTACCCACTGGCGGGTCCGATCCTGTTGGGAATGATCCAGGGCGATACGCCGCAGCCGTTGCGTTTGCGAGCCATTTCGGCGCTGGCAACGCATACCACGGCCGAAATTGCTCCAGTGCTGCTTGAACAGTTGCCGCAACAAACGCCCGCGGTGCGCCGCGCCATCATTGACGCCTTATTAGCGAATCCTGCCAGAGCGGCCATGCTGCTCGACGAGATCGCTGCCGGACGACTGCGGGCCGCTGAATTGGATCCGCTCCAGGCCGGCCGGTTGCTAAAGTATCCCGATGCCAAGCTTCGCGAGCGCGCCGGCCAGTTGCTGGCGGCCGCGCTGCCCGCCGATCGGGCCAAGGTGCTCGCCGACTATCAGGCCGCCTTGGAGTTGAAAGCCGATCCGGAGCATGGCAAGGAAATCTTCAAGAAGAATTGCACGGCCTGTCACCGCATCGGCGCCCTGGGAGTCGACGTGGCGCCGAGCATCGCCGACTCGCGGACTAAGACGCAAGAACAACTGCTCGTCGATATTCTGCAGCCAAGCAAGGCGATCGACAACAACTACGTCAGCTATTCCATTGTCACGGCCGACGGTCAATCCCTGGTGGGAATTATCGCTGCCGAAACCGCATCGTCGGTCACGTTGAAAATGCCAGAAAACAAGGTCGTTTCATTGCTGCGCAGCGAAATCGAAGAGCTCCGCTCCAACGGCATCTCGCTAATGCCTGACGGTCTCGAACGCGAGATCACTAAGCAGGACATGGCCGATCTCATTTCGTTTATCAAGAATTGGCGATATCTGGAATCCGACTTGCCGGCGCGGGCGGGAAAATGACAAGTCCCAGGTTTCAGGCTTTAGCCGTTCGAGAAATGAATCCCGAGCGCTGGACTTGGAACCCAATCTTGGAACCTATCCGCCCCTGAGTCTCATAAAATAGCGTTGCACTTCCGGCATGCAGCATTGACCGCTGGGCGCTAGAACAGTACAGCGTGCTGCGGGCGACTTCGACTTGGCGAGCAACTCGCGGACGCGCGTAGCGCCCCCTTCGCTGACGTCGGCTTCAATCTCCTCGCACGTGAATCCGAAACAAGCGCAGATCGGCGCATCGGGATCTTTGGGGTAGACTGGCTGCGGCAACCGCTCGGCGGTGACCGTCCGCTCAAACTGGTCGAAATACACAACCTCGCAGCGCGCAAAGGGACAGAAGAAGGCGGTCTCGGGCAGATTGCGACGATCTTCCGCGGCAAGCTGCGCGGAGAGGGTCTCATTGCCGACGGGCACGCCGAGCGAACCGCACCGCGGACAATGCGCCGCACCAGTTTCTTCGGGCTCTTTAATAAACGCCTTGTTCATGCGATTCGCAACAATTCGACGGCCAGCAGCCGGAGTTCGGCATCCATCCACGACAACCCAGAATATTTTAACCTAAGCCGCACGCAAGGAGATCGCTAGAAATGGGCAAATTGGCTGGCAAGGTGGCGTTGGTGACCGGAGCGGGCCGAGGCATCGGCCGCGGCATCGCTCGCGGCTTGGCTCGCGAGGGAGCATCGCTCGTGCTGGCGGCGCGCAGCGAAGGGGAATTGACTGTCACCGCGGAAGAAGTTCAGACGCTCGGCGTTGAGGCGTTGATCGTGACCGCCGACGTCACCAACGAAGCCCAAGTCGAATCGCTCTTTGGGAGGTTGCACGAGAAATTTGGTCGGCTTGATCTGCTCGTGAATAACGCCGGCGCTTTCGACGGCGGACCGCTCGACGAACTATCGACGGAAGCGTGGGACAAAGTGATCGCCGTTAACCTCCGAGCGCCGTTTCTATGTACGCGAGCCGCCATGCAGCGTATGAAACCGCAAGGCGGCGGGCGGATCATCAACATCGGGTCGATCTCCGCGCAGCGAGTGCGGCCCGGCTCGGCGCCTTATTCCGCCTCGAAGCACGGCCTGTGGGGCCTGACGCAAGTCACGGCGCTCGAAGGCCGGGAACATGGCATCACCTGCTGCTGCCTGCACCCCGGCAATATCCAGGTCGAGCGGCGTTTGACCGACCGAGTGGAAGACGCCGAGCCGATGATGACGGTCGACGAAATTGCGGAAGTTGCCGTGCTCATGGCGACGCTGCCGCCGCACGTGGAAATGCTGGAGGCCATTGTGCTGCCCAGCCAACAGCTCTACGTAGGCCGCGGCTAACGTACGTGCCGCTGAGATCGGTGCGCTTCTTAGAGTTCAGAACTGCGAGCTGCTTGCAAATCGAACGCCCTCAGTCGGCGCATGCCCTGTTCGCAAGCGGACGAAGTGCGCCGAACGCGGAGCGGCAATTCAGGGCGCCGCTACCTGCCGAAACTCGGCCGCGAAGGCTACTTGGTCGAAAAGCCGAGCTTGTCCGGGTTCTTGCCCAATTCCAATTCGCGCAGATACTTGTGCGCTGGCGCCTTTTCCTTGCCGTCGATCTTGCCATTGCCGTTGGTGTCGAAACGCTTCATGAACGCGTCGTACTTTTCCTTTTGAGCTTTCTGGAAAGCCGCCGCCATTTTGGCATATTCCTGCTGCTGTTTCTTAGCATACTGCTGAAAGCGCCTCATGGCGGCGCTATTGCCGCGGCCACGTGCCTGCGTTTCCGAAGAGGCCATGCTCAGACATGCGAGGACGACGAGAAACGCCAGTGCAATCTTTGCGCTCCGTGTAGAGGCGAAACGCCGGGGCATGGTTGCCGTCGAAGTGAGCTGCTTCATTTCCTATCTCCCCGTCATGAGATCAAGTAAGCCATTGGAGCTAACCGAGTGTCCGTCTTCTTGCAATTCTCTCGGGCGGGCCTTTCAATGCCCCGATTATCCTATTCAACCCACTAAATTGGTTGAGGTTTCGCCGCCTTATGCAACGGCTTGCGGCAACCGCCATCGGCTGAATTTTCTTGCGTCTCGATAAACGTCTGGCTTATATTCGGTGGGACGAAGACGTGCCTTCCGCCTTCTTGATTGCCCTTTCGATCGCTTTGGTTGCTAACCGCGGCCGGCAGGGTCCCGCCTAGGAATCAACCAGCTCCGACCATGATAGCACGGCCCGCCGCCTGCAGTTAGCTCGCGAAGACTTACAAGTTTGAAAGGCGCCTTCCGCCCGACCTGAGGTATTTGATGCTCCGACTTTGTCTCTTAATTTCGGCATTTCTGAGCGCAATCCTGGTGACCGTCGCGTCCTGGTCCGCCGAGGGGGATGCGGCTGCCGGTAAAGTCAGCTATTACAAGCAGATCCGACCGATCTTCCAGGAACATTGCCAAGGCTGCCACCAGCCCGCCAAACGCCAAGGCGGATTCGTCATGACCAGCCTTGCCGAAATGCAAAAAGGGGGCGACAGCGAAGAACCTGCTTTCGTGGCGGGTAAACCGGACGAAAGTTTCCTGATTTCGCAGTTGCTTCCCGAGGGCGGCAAACCGCCAGCAATGCCCAAAGGCTCTGATCCACTCAAACCGGAGCAGGTCGAGTTGATCAAGCGTTGGGTCACGGAAGGAGCCGCGGACGATACGCCAGACCTGGGCGAGACGGCGATCGATATGGATCATCCGCCGGTCTACGCCGTTGCGCCCGTGATCACCTCATTACGTTTTTCTCCCGATGGCTCGCTGCTGGCCGTTTCCGGCTTTCACGAAGTTGTTTTGCACAAAGCGGACGGCAGCGGCATTGCAGCCCGGCTGGTGGGTCTTTCCGAGCGAATCGAATCGGCCGTGTTTTCTCCTGACGGCAAGTATCTGGCGGTCACTGGCGGATCCCCCGGCCGATTCGGTGAAGTCCAAATCTGGGACTTGGCGGCCAAAACGCTGACGCTTTCCTTGCCAGTAACTTATGACACCGTCTATGGCGCCAGTTGGTCTTCCGATGGAGCTCTCATTGCGTTCGGATGTGCCGATAATACCGTGCGGGCGATCGATGCCAAGACCGGCAAGCAGGTCATGTATCAAGGGGCTCACAGCGACTGGGCTCTCGATACGGCCTTTTCCACCGACAACTCGCATGTGGTCTCAGTCAGTCGCGACGGCTCGATGAAGTTGACCGAAGTTGCCACACAGCGGTTCGTCGACAACATCACCAGCATCACGCCGGGCGCCTTAAAAGGCGGGCTGATGGCCGTCGATCGGCATCCAAAGAAAGATGAACTGCTGATCGGCGGCGCCGACGGCGTAGCGAAAATTTACCAGATGTACCGGACCCAAGCTCGCGTGATTGGCGACGACTTCAACCGCATCGGCCGGTTCAACGCTCAAGCGGTTCCCGGGCGGATCTTTGCCGTGCAATACAGCCCCGATGCGACGCGCGTCGTAATCGGCAGCAGCAGCGATGGTCGCGGCGAAGTGAGAGTCCTACAGGAAGCCGACGGCAAGCTCGTGTCCAAATTCGCCGATCAGTTCGGGGCGATCTACGCCGTCGCCTACAGCCCGGACGGCAGGGTAGTAGCCGTCGGCGGCTTCGACGGCGTCGTGCGTTTGTTCGAACCGGAGAAAGGCGCATTGCTGAAAGAGTTTATCCCCGTGCCGCTCACGCCGGCTGGCGTCGCGGCGGCCATAAAGTGATTCATCGCCCAGGCAATCAGTACTCGCGCGTGTCGATCGTAACTCGAATGAGCAAAGCGCGCCGCTAATAACAAAGGATTGAGCCATGAAAGTTTACGGGTCATGCCTGCTGCGACGCATCGCGGCAGGACTCTTGGCGGTTGCCGGCTTAGTCGCAGCGACAAACGCCGAGGAAGCCGCCGATCGCAAGCCTGAGCAGTTGCCCGCGGGCCGCACGGTCGTTCGCATCGAATCTCTGCCCGGCGCAGTGCAATTGAAGCATCCGTATGACTACAGCCAGTTGTTGCTCACGGCCGAGTTGGATACCGGCGAGCGGATCGATGTCACGCGGCTAGCCCGGCCAGCAGCCGCAGCGGCCATTGCCAGCATGTCTCCGACGGGCATGGTGCGGCCGCTCGCTGACGGCGCCGGCGAGTTAAGGTTTGAAGTCGGCGGGCAATCGGTTGCCGTGCCCGTGGTCGTCTCCGGGCAGAAAGAACCGTTTGCCGTCAGTTTTGTACGTGACGTGCAACCCGTGCTGTCCAAGCTCGGCTGCAATGCAGGCACCTGTCACGGCTCAGCGAACGGCAAGAATGGCTTCAAGCTCTCGCTCCGCGGCTACGATCCGCTCTTCGATCATCGAGCTTTGACTGACGACCTCGCGGGACGCCGATTCAACCGGGCCGCGCCCGACCAAAGCTTGATGCTGCTCAAACCGGCCGGCGGCGTGCCGCACCTGGGCGGCGTGCTGACGCATCGCGGCGAGCCGTACTACGAACTCTTGCGTGCCTGGATTGCCGGCGGCGTGAAGCTGGACAGGGACAGCCCGCGCGTGGCCAGCATCGAAGTCTTTCCGAAAAACCCGGTAGTTCCCCTGCCTGGCATGAAGCAGCAGCTGCGCGTGTTGGCGACCTACACCGACGGCAGCGTTCGAGACGTCACGGCAGAAGCGTTCGTGGAGAGCAGTCTGAGCGAGAAAGTCGAGGTCGATAAACACGGCCTGGCAACCGCGGTGCGACGTGGCGAAGCAGCGATGCTGGCTCGTTATGAAGGCGCCTATGCCGCGACTACCATCGTGGTGATGGGCGACCGCAGCGGCTATCAGTGGCGCGACGTCCCTGAGAACAACTTCGTCGACTCGCTTGTCTACAACAAGCTGAAAAAGGTCAAGATTCTACCCAGCGATTTGTCGACCGACGCAGAATTCTTGCGCCGCGTTTACCTCGATCTGGTCGGCTTACCGCCTCGCCCGGATGAAGTGCGGGCGTTTCTGGCGGACGCTCGCGACACGAAGCTGAAGCGCGACGAGTTGATTGACCGCCTGGTCGGCAGCCCGGAATTCATCGAACATTGGACCAACAAGTGGGCCGATTTGCTGCAAGTCAACCGCAAGTTCCTCGGCGAAGAGGGCGCCTGGTCATTCCGAAATTGGATCCGGCAGGCCATCGCGGGCAAGATGCCTTATGACCAATTCGTGTATTCCATCCTGACCGCCAGCGGTTCCACGTTGGACAACCCGCCAGCCTCGTACTACAAGGTCCTGCGCGACCCGGGCGATACGATGGAGAACACAACGCAATTGTTTCTGGCCGTACGATTCAACTGCAATAAGTGCCACGACCATCCCTTCGAACGATGGACGCAGGACCAGTACTACAATCTAGCCGCGTACTTCGCCCAGGTCGGTCGCAAGCCTTCGCCGCAGTACCAAGGCAAGACGATTGGCGGCACGGCCGTCGAGAGCCCGCTGCCGTTGGTCGAAGTGGTATTCGATCAAGCGGGGGGCGAAGTGAACCACGTGCGGACCGGCCAGGTCGCGGCTCCCAAGTTCCCTTACGAGTTTACCGGCTTTGCGCCGACCGATGCAGCGCGGCGCGAACAATTGGCGCACTGGGTCACCTCGAAAGACAATCCTTACTTCGCCAAGAGCTACGTCAACCGCATCTGGGGATACTTGCTCGGCGTCGGCATCATCGAGCCGCTCGATGACATTCGTGCAGGCAATCCGCCGACCAATCCCGAATTGCTCGAGCGCCTGACGCAAGAATTCGTCAGCAGCGGCTTTGACG
>JAICIG010000379.1 GCA_025924495.1 Pirellulales bacterium
ATTGCTCGGTCGCCGCTGATCTCTGTCGCCTACTTCTTCGCGGCTTTTGCCTTGGCCTTGGCGGCGGCCTTCTCGGCGACGGCGGCCTGGGCTGCGGCCAGGCGGGCGATGGGGACGCGGAACGGCGAGCAGCTGACATAGTCCAGCCCGATCTCATGGCAGAAGATCACGCTGGCAGGGTCGCCGCCGTGCTCGCCGCAAATGCCAACCTTCAGCTTCGGCCGCGTGCTGCGGCCTTTTTCCACGCCCTGCCGCATCAATGCGCCTACGCCGTTGCGGTCGATCGTCTGGAACGGATCAGCCGGCACGATGTCGTGCTCGCGGTAGTAGTTGATGTAGCCGGCATAGTCGTCGCGGCTCATGCCGAGCGTCGTCTGCGTCAGGTCGTTGGTGCCGAAGCTGAAGAACTCGGCTCGTTCGGCGATCTCATCGGCACGCACTGCGGCGCGGGGCACCTCGACCATCGTGCCAACCAGATAGTCGACCTTCACGCCCTTCTCGGCGAAGACTTCGTCGGCCGCCTGGCGGACGACCTTCTCTTGGTCCTTGAACTCTTCGGAGAAGCCAACCAGCGGAATCATCACTTCCGGATGAACGTTGATGCCGTCGCGGCGCACGTCACAGGCGGCCTCGAAAATCGCACGAGCCTGCATCCGGGTGATCTCCGGATAGACGATGCCCAACCGGCAGCCGCGGTGGCCGAGCATCGGATTGAACTCGTGCAGCTCTTGCACGCGACGGGCGATCGTCTCGGGCGAAATGCCGATCTTCTTGGCCAACTCGGCCTGCTCGGCGGGCTGGTGCGGCAAGAACTCGTGCAACGGCGGATCGAGCAAGCGAATCGTCACCGGCCGACCTTCCATGGCGCGGAACAGACCGTCGAAGTCTTCGCGCTGGAACGGCAGCAGCTTGGCCAACGCCCGCTCGCGACCCTCGACCTCTTCGGCCAGGATCATTTCGCGGAATTCGTCGATATGGTGGAAGAACATATGCTCGGTGCGGCAGAGGCCGATGCCTTCGGCGCCGAAGGCAATCGCCTCACGTGCCTGCTTGGGCTCGTCGGCGTTCGTTCGCACGCGGAGGCGGCGATACTGGTCGACCCACGTCATTAGCTGGTTATAGCGGCCGTAGGTCTCGGCCTTGGCGGGGTCGAGCGTCTTGCCGATCAGCACCTGCAAGATCTCGCTGGGCCGCTCTTCGACTTCGCCTTCGAAGACTTCGCCGGTGAAACCATCGATGGAGATCCGGTCACCTTCCTTCAGCACCTTGTTGCCGACGGTGACGGTCTTGGTGCGATAGTCGATCTCCAAGTCCCCGCAACCGACGATGCAGGCCTTGCCCATCTGGCGGCTCACTAGGGCCGCGTGCGAGCTGGCGCCGCCGAAGGCGGTGAGAATGCCCTTGGCGATCTTCATGCCGCGCAGGTCTTCGGGGCTGGTTTCGCGGCGGACGAGGATGAGCTCGACCTTGTTGTTCTTGAGCCAGGCTTCTTCGGCGTCCGAGGCGTGGAAGCAGATTTGGCCCGAAGCGGCGCCAGGACCGGCATTAATGCCCTTGGCCAGCAAGCGGCCAGCCGCCAGGGCAGCCTTCTTCGAAGCCGGGTCGTAGATCGGCTGCAAGAGCTGGTTCAAATCGTCAGCCGGAATGCGTTTGGGGCTGAGGGCTTGTTCCTTGCTGATCAGGCCCTCGTTCACCAGGTCAACGGCGATCCGCACGGCGGCGAAACCGGTGCGCTTGGCGTTGCGGGTTTGCAACATCCAGACGCGCCCCTTCTGCACCATGAATTCCAGATCCTGGACTTCCTTGTAGTGTTTTTCAAGCTTGCGGCCGATGTCCTGCAATTGCTTGAACGATTTGGGCATGTCCTGCTCGAGCGTCTCTTCGATCCGCTTGGGCGTGCGAATGCCAGCCACCACGTCTTCGCCCTGAGCATTGATCAGGTAATCGCCGTTCAGGCCCGGCGTGCCGATGGCCACATTGCGGGTCAGAGCCACGCCGGTAGCACAGTCGTCCCCCAGATTGCCGAAGACCATCGCTTGCACGTTGACGGCCGTCCCCCAGTCGTGCGGGATGCCGTAGGTGCGGCGATAGACAACGGCGCGGTCGTTCATCCAACTGCCGAACACGGCGCCGATGGCGCCCCAGACCTGATCCATCGGATCGGTGGGAAAATCCTTGCCCGTGCCGTCCTTGATCGCCTGCTTGAACTCAGCGACCAGTTCCTTGAGCTGTTCGGCGGTGAGTTCGTGATCGTGCTTGACGCCGGCTTGCTGCTTTTTGTGGTGCAGCAGTTCTTCGAACGGGTCGTGGTCTTCCTTGCTCTTGGGCTTCATGTCCAGCACGACGTCGCCGTACATCTGCACGAAGCGGCGATAGCTATCCCAGGCGAAGCGCTCGTTGCCCGACTGGGCTGCCAAGGCCTGGACCGTCTTGTCGTTCAGGCCGATATTGAGCACGGTGTCCATCATGCCCGGCATTGAATCGCGGGCGCCCGAGCGGCAAGAGACCAAGAGCGGATTGGTGGTCGAACCGAACTTGGCGCCCATTTCCTTCTCGACCTTGGCCAGGGCCGCATCGACGGCCTTGCGCAGTTCGGGCGGGTAGGTCCGCTTGTGGTCGTAGTAATACGTGCAAACGTTGGTGCCGATCGTGAATCCGGCGGGCACGGGCAGGCCGATCCGCGTCATTTCAGCTAGGTTGGCGCCCTTGCCGCCCAACAGGTTCCGCATGCTGGCGTCGCCGTCGGTGCCGTTCGGGCCGAAGGAGAAGACGTACTTCGTCTTGCCGGACTTCTTCATTTTGCCGTTTGGCTTGGGCTTCTTTTGCAAAGCGGACTTCACGAGCTTAGCTTTCAGACCCTTGGGTTTTCCCGACGGAAGCTTGGCGGCTTTGGTCTTGGACTTGGTTTTCACAGCCTTTGCCATGAGAATTTTCCTTCGTAATCGCACAGAGTAGATGCAACGCGGAGACTAGAAGGCTCGCGCGCGTAAGAATCAACACGAATCGCCACAGCCCGCCGTCGGACCCGACGCAGAAGCAGGCAAGTCTAACAATGGCCCAAGTTATCGTCAATTAACCGACAGTAACGGCAAGGATTGCTAGCGAATTGGCGCAGAATTTCGGGGCGACGTTGGTATTGAATCGATCATCCCGTCGAGCACGCTCTATTCCCAGCGTGCATGAGTCTCGGCAGGCCCCCGTTTGCCGTAGTCGCGTTATCCCCAACAGGTAGAATGATGCGAGGGAAGCTGAATCCCCTCGAGCCAAGGCCAATCCGACGACGAGCGCGAGCCCGCCGAGTTCGTAAATGACGCTCCTCTATTCCGACCCAGCGTTTCTCGACCACAAGACCGGCCAGCATCCGGAACGGCCGGAGCGGCTGATGCAGGTCGTGGCGCACCTGAAGCGCACCGGGCTGGACGAGCGCTGCGCCCGGCCGGTATGGGCCTCCTGCTCGCTCAGCCGTTTGTCGCGTGTGCACAACCTGGAATATGCCGCCGCGGTGCAAGCATTCGCCCAGCAGGGCGGCGGCCGAATCGAAGAGGACACGGTCGTCTGCCCAGCCTCGTACGACGTGGCGTTGAGAGCGGTGGGCGCCGTGGCCGACGCCGTCACGCGGGTCGTGGGAGGCGAAGATAAGCACGCCTTATGTCTCGTGCGTCCGCCAGGGCATCACGCCCTGGAAGATTCGGCGATGGGGTTTTGCTTGTTCAATAACATCGCCGTCGGTGCGCGCACCGCCACGAGCGAGTTAGGGCTCAATAGCGTGCTAGTGGTTGACTGGGACGTCCATCATGGCAATGGCACCCAGGCGACCTTCTGGCGCGATCCGCAGGTGGGGTTTCTTTCAATCCACCGCTGGCCCTTCTATCCGGGCACCGGGGACGAAACGGAAACCGGCGCCGGGCCAGCCCAGGGCCGCGTCCTCAACTTGCCGGTCGAAATGGGAACCTCGCGCCGCGAGTACCTCGATCGCTTTCGCAGCGGGCTGGAACATCTGGCCTCGCGCGTAAAGCCCGAGTTAGTGCTTGTCAGCGCCGGCTTCGATAGCCACCGCGACGATCCGATTGGGTCGCTAGGCTTGGAAACCGAAGATTTTCTCACGCTCACCTCGGCCGTGCTTGACGTCGCCGACGCCTATGCCGGCGGCAAGGTCGTGAGCGTCCTCGAAGGAGGCTACAACCCCGGCGTGCTGGCCGGCGCGATCGAGCTGCATTTGACCGAATTGCTCGCGCGCGATTGAAGCAGCTGTAGCATCGTAGGTTATGCTTCAGCATAACGACGTTTATTCGTGCGAATGTTATGCTGAAGCATAACCTACGGTTAATACGCTGATTTTCAACCGTAGGGATAGCGCAACTTTCGCCGGAGCTTCTGTGATGAACACTGCCGATCGCGAACGCTTGCTGGCCGATGTGGAGGCGTTCTGCGTCGAACTGCGGCCGATGGAAGAGCTCTGCTATGTCGAGCATCGGCATAACGACCAGACGGTCGCGTTGGCCAAAAAGCACGGCGTATTGGCTATGCCCGTGCCGACGGCACTGGGAGGTCGCGGGGCCGATGCGGTGACTTACGCTCGGGCGCTGGCGCGCATCGGTCGCGAGGGGACGGGCGTACGCACGTTCTTTTCGGGACACACCTCGATCGGCGAGTACCCAATTCTGCGATACGGCAATGCCGAACAGCACCGCCGTTATCTGCCGCGTGCGGCGGCCGGCGAGTGCATTTTGGCCTTTGGCCTGACCGAGCCGGACGCGGGCTCGAACCCGCTCGAAATGACGAGCACTTACCGTCGCGAGGGGAATCGGTTCATCCTCAATGGAGTCAAGTATCTGATCTCCAATGGATCAATCGCCGATGCCGTCATCGTGTTCGCCTATCCCGAAGCCAGTGAGGGGCCGGCGCGGAGAATGAGCGCATTCATTGTCGATACTGCGGGCGAAACCTTCGAGACGGAAGACTTGCCCGCCAAGCTGGGCATGTTCACCGCCAACACGGGCATGTTTCAGATGACCGAACATCCCGTACCGCTCGATAATTTACTCGGCGAGGAAGGCAACGGTTTTCGCATTGCGATGGGCACGCTGGTCTCCGGTAGGTTGAGCGTGGCTGCCGGCTGCCTGGGCGTCATCGAGGATTGCCTGACGGAATCGCTCGAGTATGCGAAAACGCGGTATCAACACGGCAAGCCGATCGGTCAGCACCAGTTGGTGCAAGAACACTTAGCGCAGATCGAAATGCACCGTGCTACCAGCGACGCAATGATCGAGCGAGCGGCGATGGCCAAGCAAGCCAGCGACGAGAGGTCCAGCGATATGAAGCTGGCGGCGGCAGCCGATCTGGCCGTCGCCGAAGCCAAGTTCCACGCTACCAACGCCGCCTGGGACGCCGCCGATCGAGCCGTACAGGTGTTCGGCGGCCGAGGATTCTCCGAACTCTATCGTGTCGGCCGTCACCTGCAGGACGTGCGCGTCTGTCGCATTTACGAGGGGACCGACGAAATCATGAAGCTCAAAATCGCCGCGGCACTGCTGGGCAAAGACTTCGCGGCGTTTCACTGAGGCTACGAGTCGGAGCCTTCGCCCAGTCTCTCTCGCACCCGTTGCCAGCCTTGGCGGATGGTCTGATCGGCGGCGGCCTTTACCAGCGCGCTGGGAATGGTGGCCATCAGGCCGCTGACGCGTTCAATTTTTGCCCGCCAATCTAATAACGAACCCGAAGCCTCGGGCGAGATCGTCATCTCAGAAACAATCGTCATCGCAGCTCCAATGCCCTGGGCGGCGATGATCATAGCGGCGGCAGTCGGACGTTCGAGCCGCGTCAAGGAGATCGTGATCTTGAGCGTGCCGCGGAGAAAGGAAAAGCCCGGTTTGATGACGCATTTCAAGGTGCGCGGATCGGGTTTTTCGGTCGAAACCAGGTCGGGCACGTTGGCGGCCAGCATGTCGAGGTCGGTCAACGCGTCGAACAGCCGGGCGGGCTCGGCATGGAAATGTTCCTGCCCGCCAAATTCCGAGTGCGCCTGCGTCATGCTTGAATTATATCATGCGCTGACGCGGCCGAGCGGCCTTTTGCGCTGCGGGTCGCCATAAATCGCGAAGGCGCCAAGTCGAACGAGTTAACCGCCGCACGATTCAGTTGCCGAATAAGGGCGGTTCCTTGGCGCCCCGCTTTTTCTTCGGAGTTTTCGGTTTGGCGCCCTTCTTTTTGCTCGGCGCCGTTAGGGGTTTGGTTAAGGTAATTTCTACCTTATCGGCCAGCACCTGGCTCGGGGTTGTGACGTCGCCGACTCGCTGGCCCTTCTGGTAAAGCTTGCCTTCAACAGAGATTTCGTCCCCTTCCCGGGCGATGAGGAAGTTGCCGACGTCGACGGTAATCTTGCAGTCGTCGGCCAGTTCCGCTTTGATCGCCTTGCCGCCGGCATTGACCTGCAACTGATTGTTCTTGAAGGAGCGAATCGGACCAATCACGATCCACGTTACCGGCCCCTTCTTCTCGGCTTCCTTCAAATCTTCACCCGGCGCCAAGTCCGGCTGCGCGCCTACTTTGACCAGTTCCGAGGTCTCGACGACTTGCAGCTCTTTGATTTTTTCTTCGACCAGGCCCTTATTGGTCATGGCCGCCGAAAAACGGACGATTAGCCCTGGGCCCAAGAACCCCGGTTCGGCCGTGCCGGTGACCGTGACCTTGGTCTTGTTTCTTTCGATGCCAACCAGCACGGTTTGACCTTCGGCATCGTTGAACTGGATGCCCTCGAAGCCCACTTCGCCGATGTTGCCTTTGCCCTCGTATGGCTCCGGTCCCTGGTTTTGGGCTGCTGCCGGCATGCCGATGGCAAGCACGACGAAACCAGATAGGAGATACGCGGCGAGAAGGTTCCTGTGCGACATGAGATCGGGCCTCCAGGGTTCCAAGCGGCGGAGTGCGCCAAATTCGTCGAAAAAGCCAGGGCAGGGGCGGCTGCTTACCCTGAGATTATCAAGATCTTCATGATCTTGCCAACGATTTTCCCTCGGTTGCCAGATGACCAAGCGACCGCGACAATGAGCGCGGTCATCGCTCGAGTTTTCCGAATTGGTCAGTAGGAACGAGCGATCGGCAGACGAGGCAATCCTTCACCCCGCCGGTCCACGCAATGTCGTCCGAAGTTCCCCGCGTTACGGTTCCCAAGTTCATCGCCATGAAAGCGGCGGGACAGAAAATCAGCATGTTGACGGCCTACGATTACACGTTGGCCGAGCTGCTCGACTCCGCAGGCGTCGATGCCATCTTGGTGGGCGACAGTATGTCGATGGTCGTGCAAGGGCACTCGAACACGCTGCCTGTCACGCTCGACGAAATGATCTACCATGCGGAGATGGTCGGCCGGGCTGTGCGGCGGGCCCTGGTAGTGGTCGATCTGCCGTTTCCCGGCGGTCATTTGGGGACCTATCAGGCCATCGAGAGCGCAGGGCGCATCTTAAAAGAAACGCGTTGTCAGGCAGTCAAATTGGAGGGGGGCGCCGAGCAAGCCGACGTCATCCGGGCCCTGGTCTCCGCGGGTATTCCGGTGATGGCCCACTGTGGATTGCGGCCGCAAAGCGTGCATGTCCTCGGCGGATACAAGGTGCAGCGAGATGAAGACCGCCTGTTGAACGACGCTAAGGCGGCCGAGGCCGCGGGAGCCTTCTCGGTCCTATTGGAGTGCATTCCTGCAGATCTGGCCGCTCGGATTACCGAGACGCTGTCTGTACCCACGATCGGCATCGGCGCAGGGGCGGGCTGTGATGGCCAGGTGTTGGTGACGCACGACATGCTCGGCCTGACCTCCGGTTATGTGCCGCGATTCGTGAAAACCTA
>JAICIG010000380.1 GCA_025924495.1 Pirellulales bacterium
GCCGATCAGCCCGGACAGGAGCAAGCTTGGCTGCGTGTAGCGTCCGCCGCGGAAGCCGATCCGCTGTTCGACGTCGAGACGGGACCAGGACAAAGGAACATCACTGACCGATTCCACAATGCAACCTCAACTGGAAACGCGACATTGATCGCTAAGGCGGTGAAGATTGAATCCGCTCATGGGATCAGGCTTCTCGCGCCGATCAGTCCCAGCAACAACAAGGCCGCAATCAGCAAGATAACCGCGGCCCCGAGCGCCAGCACGAGATAGCCGCAAACCATGCCCGTCGCCGCCAGCCCGCCGCCTGAATAAAGGTCGGGGCTGCGTTTAATCTGACCTGCCGCCGAGTGCCCGAAGACCACGGCCAGCACGGCGGCGACGACCGATGCCAGAACACAACTGACCATCACGGCCAGGCCCATACCGAGAACTTCGAGCGCCACAGCGGCGAAGCCAACGGCCAGGCTTAACAACCCCAGCACCAACGACGCCACGGCCAAGCCCGGTGCGCTCCGAGCCCCGCTGTGCGCAGCAGGCATGGTCGCCGGAGGCGGAGTCGCCGCGATGGAATTCCAATTCGTGTTCAAATCGGTGATCAAGCCCGGCACTTGGCGCGCGGGAGTCCAGGCGTCCATGCCGGGCGACCAGACCAGATCGTCGCCGCGGATCCGACCGGCGCCGGCCAGTGCGATCAATTTCGCAAATTCAGTCGGTCCCGACTGCACTCCGCCGCAGGCGTAAAACCACTGGTCTTCGCCGTTGGAAGACGGGCCGTTGCCGGACGGGGCAGGCGCTAAGGAAAAGGTTTCTTTGCCGTCCGGAGTACGAGCCGACGTTGCCTGCACTGAGGCCATTGGCGCCGGCGCCACGCGCGGAAACAATTCGGGCCGATCCTTCGCGGGGCTCCAAACCTGGCCGTCGCCGGAGACTTCATGCAATCGGCTGAACTGCCCGCTGCGCGCCAGAGAGTGAAGCTGGTCGGCGTTGAACGGGCCTTGCACTCGCCCGCGGAGCCGGATGTAAAAGCGATCGTCGCTCATGGATATCTAGTCTTGCGTCGTCTCGTCTGGGCGCGTGGTTCGGTTTACTTTCCGTCTTGTTTGTTCCCTCGGACGTAGACGGGCCGGCCTTCGACAAACGCGGCGACGTCTTCAATCAGCTTTGGCTGCCCAGCCGAGATTTGCCCGATTCGAGCAAACTGAATGACGGGTCCCTGCTCCGCGGGATGAATCATAAACAGCTCGCCCGAGATTTTTTCATTGAGCGGCGCTGTTGAGATGTGCCACTGCCCATCGTCTGACTGGCGGAGCCAGCCGATCCAGCGGTGCGGCTCAGACGACCACGGCTTGCGCAATTGGGCGAATTCTTTTGCGGCCGCGTCGCGCGCGGGCGCCAGATTGGGCAATCGAGCCAGCAAAGCCTCGGCTTGCCGCCGAGTTCGCGCCGCTTCGGGATCGGCGGGATCGAGCCAGTTCACCGTGCCGTCGAGATTGGCGCCGTCGATCAGTTCCGCGTGTCTGGCAAAAGCATGCTCGAGCACCAGACTTCCTTGACGAGCAACCGTTAATAGCTGCTGCAAGAGCTGCACCTTCAAAATGGGATCCATTCGCGCTTGGCTCTCGACGTCGATCAGCATGCGACAGAAGGCCGCCTCCCAATGAGCGTCATCTAATCGCGCCAACTCGTCGAGCACGCGCGTGGCCGCCACCGATTGCGGGGCCGCCACGATTCCATCGGGAGCCAATTCCTCTTCGTTGATCAACGTCGAGCCGGTTGTCAGCTTGAAATCCCGCAGGTATTTGAACGCCACGTGCTTGTTCTTCAGTTCGGGCTTCTCGACCGAATAAAATTTGCGGCCGCCTTTGTCTTCGATCATGGTCAGATCCGCCACGGTCTGAAGCTGAAAAATGTCTTTGAGCGGAGCGTCAATACGTTCGCCTTGGGAGACGCGCCGACCGATGGCGGTGAGAAAGTCGATTCGCTGTTTAAAGTCCGTTGCGTCGGTCGCGGCCGCGAAGGCGGGTAATAATGCCGTCGCTTCGGCGATTCGCGCTGTCGCCTCGGTCGGCGATATCAAGGCCGAATCGGCTGAAGCGAACCGCTCGACGAACGCGTCCCAACGCTCCAGTTGTTCCCAACTTGCCGGCTCCTTCTCCAGCACTTTCAGAAAATCGTAAGACCGTTTCGTGTCGGGGAACTCTTTGGCATATTCCGCCAATCTCTCTCGATATCGGCGCCGGTTGCCGACGGCCGCCGTGATGTCGCGGAGGCGGCGCTCGCGATCTTGGCGCGATTCTTCCGCGTCATGGAGCACCGATAGTCTTTTTCGCAGCGCCGTCACGCCGTCGATTAATGCGCGGTCAACCCCTGACGACGCGTGTTCCAACTCCTTGGCCTGCTCGGAGAGCTGCCGTAAGTCGGTAAGCGCTTCTTCGCCGGCCTGTGGCGAGTCGGTTTCGTGTGTGCGGATCTTCGCCCGCAATTCCTCCACGCGCTTGAGATAGGCTTGGTTGCGTTGGTCTTGCAGTTCTCGCTGCCGCGCGGCCACTTTCCGTTCCAGGTCGAGGATTTCGGTCTCTTCGTGCGGGCCGCGAGCCAGGCGGCGCGCTTCCACCAGCGAAGTCTTATCAGGGCGATCCAGGCCCGCCGAGGCCGCGCCCTCGATGGCCGCGCGGAACGCCGCGGTCCGCTCGCGCTCCTTCGTCTCCAAACCGCTCAGCCGGGCTTCTTGTTCGACGACTTCCGCTCGCTCGCGAAGCCACTTCCTCTCGGCGGTCAGCGCCTCCACATACTTCCGCGATTCGGTCAGGTTGGAATCATCGATCAGCCTGGCAAGCACGGCGCTCGTCTCGGCCACTTGCGCTTCGGCGAGTTGCCGATTCATCCAGAACCAGGCGAGCGCGGCGACAACCAATACGCTGCCGGCGATGCCGGTCAGCCAGAGCTTGTTACGACGTGACGCTGTCAGTTCCAGGCTGGCGATTCGTTCCCGACAGCGCCGCTCGAGCAATTCCGGCGTTCCTCGCTCGTGGCGGTCCAGTTCGTGGCAGCGCCGCTTGAGATCTTCCAGGCCAACGCCTTCGTCGAGCGCGCGTTCCAGTTCCGCAACCGCGCGATCATAACTTGCCTGCGATTCCTCTTGACGATCCTGTTCGGCCAGCCACTCGAGCGCCGGCGCCGCCAACTGGGCAAGCGGATCGTCGGGTCCCAATTCGGCAATCGCTGCGCAGGCCTGCCAACGGCCGCGCAGGCTGCGACCCCTTCCGACATCGAAATCGGCGAAAGCGGTGGTGAGTCCCGCTTCCAGCGTTTTCAATTCCTCGCGCGCGCTCGCCAGCCGCAGTCGGGCAGTCGCCGCCATCGTCCATTGCACGAGGGCGCCGCTGGGCGGCACGGTCCAGCTCGCATAACGCAGCTCGGCCTCGAGCCGTTCGAGCACGGCGATATCGTTTCGTTTCGCCGCGGCCTCGGCCTCGCTTTGAAGCTGCTTATGTCGATGCTTTTCGTAGGTGCGCAGGTCCTCCTGCCAGACCGGATTGTTTGCATCGGCCTCGGCGATCATGCGGAGGATGCCGATTCGCTCCGCCAGTGGCGCGCGGGCCAGCGCCGCCAGTCGATGCCGGCCCAGCAGCACGGCCAGGGGCTGTTCTTGCGCGTAGGCCGCATTGATTTCCGCCGCGGCGTCGATCCGCAGCTCCGGCGGCAGCGGACGGCCCGAGTGTTTCAGCCATTCGCACCATTGCGCGCGCTCGGGGAAGTCGAGCACCACCGCCATCTCCAACAGGTTGGGTTCGACTTCGGCGCGTTGGATCGCTTCGCTGCGCAGGCCTTTCCTCAGCAAGTCGTGCGATTCTCGCAGCCGCTCGTTGATTTCACGGCATGCCGCCGCATAGTCTTCGGCGAATTCGCTCAGCGCCGTGATCGGCGTCGCCCCCTCGGCCGCCAAAGCGTTTTGAATTTCTTCCACGGTTCGCTGAAAGTCGAAGCGAGTGCGCATGGTTACTTCTCCACGGCTGCGTCATGGTTCGACAGAGATTCAGCCAGGATTACATCGTGCTTGCCAAGTCGATAGTACAAGGTGAATCGCATGCTGCCGGAAAGCGTGGCTAGGAACTCGTCCAGCTCACGACAGAGGGCGGCTTCTTTGGCGTGCAGCTCTTTTTCGCGTGTATGCTGTTGAATTTTTTGCGTCAAACGCGCGCGTTCGTCGGCATGCGGATCCTTGCTCGCGCCCTGGTTCGGTTTTGCTGGCGGCGGCGGCGGAAGCTTTTTGCGATCTGCCTCGCACCTTTCCAGGTTCTTCTCCGCCTTGGCGGCCGCGTCTGCGCTTACGACGGCAAGATCACGATATTTCTTTCTAGAGAGCGGAACATCTTGCCGCACCGCCTGTCCCGTGGGATCGGTTGTCTGGTAGATGCCACGATTGGAAAGGCGGATGACCGGTCGACCGCCTCTGCAGTCGAGCACGGTTTCGATCTTCACGGCCCGCTGTTCCTTGAAAGGAACCGTTAAGATCACGGCCTGCGGGTCGTTGCTGTTCGTCACCGAGGTAATGCCATCCGTCGGGGAGATATTTCCACGCAGAATGCGTGCGTTAATCCGCAGTTGCAACAATTCGGGGTGGACCGCCTTGCTGGGGTCGGGCAGCGCAATCGGGATCTCGTGTTCGGCCGTTTCGAAATCAAGCGCAGCCTCGGGCAGATCAATCGGCTCGCGCAGAGAA
The DNA here is from genome assembly GCA_025924495.1 of Pirellulales bacterium. The sequence goes on from JAICIG010000380.1 coordinate 4,724, forward strand.
CAGAACTCCTCCTGACCATCGGCCGCGAGACGAAGCACGCAGTTCGAGAGTTCTGGAAACGACTCGGCAAGCCATCGGAAAAACAACTCCTCATTTTGCAGAGAGAACTGCGCAACGGAAGTTGGCGCGGAAGGAGACTGGTCGAATTTGATTTGCAGCGTCCACAATCGCGCCGACTCGTTGTCGGTCTGCTTGATTTGCAGGCTGCCGCCTTTAGGCACGAGGTAGCCTGCGCCTTCCACGGCAAGTTGCAACGCAGCGGGGTTGGCAAGTGCAAATTTAGCCAGTGCCGTGGGCTGCGCACGTTTTACGGCCGGCAATGCCAGGCGGAAATTGCGCTTCTTGAGATCGGCGAACGGATTTGGCGGCTCCGACGTTTCCAGGGGCGGCGCGGATGGCGGCGGCGTCGGTGGTTCCGGCGGCGGTCCGGCGACGACCACGGGAGTCACCGGCGCTGGCGTCGCTTCTGCCACGCGCTCCTCATGCTTCTCCGTGGGACCTGGCGCTATATCCACCGCGTCATTCTTTTCGGCCGTTGGCGTCTGGGCCGGTCGTGTGGCAGCATCTGCTTTCGCATCAGTCGTCCCTGGCTCGGCCACGCGCTGCACCCCGCCGAGCATCAGCTTCGCCGCGACCGCCGCACCGACGATCATCGCAACCAGTCCGCCAGCGAGCGCACCGATTAGAATCTTCTGTTTGCGGCGCCTTCGCGGCAGCCGGGTTAAGTCCATGCCGCTGTAATCCTCGATTCGTCGAGGCGCGAGGGGCGACAATCCATAATCGCCGTGGTCGACCGCCTGACTGGCCGCCGTTTTTGCACGCTCGGCCGGGGCCGCGAGCGGCGGCGGCGCTGCAATGCTGTGTGCCACAGGCTCCACTGCGACGGGCAATTGGCCGCTGCGCGCCGCTTCGACGAGCGCGCCTCCTTGAGCCGGCGGCAAGGGATGGCTTAAGTCGATCATCTGCGCGTGCGGCAATCGTGCGACGGCCTTCGCCTCGTCGCTGCCGGCCAACAGAAACCGCCATTGGCATTCCAAGCCCGGCGGCAACTTGGTGAAGTAGGTGCTATAGGTCGCCTGCCAGCGCCGCTCGGGCGGCAACAAGGCCAACGCCTCGGCAACCAGCGGCAACAGTTCCTGTCCCGGCGTGAAGAGCAGATAGACGGTCTTCTGCGGCTGCGCCAAAACGGTTTCGGCTAGTACTCCGCCCCAGCCTGCGTCGCCGGTGGTTTGTTGCCAGCGCTTGCAAATGGCCGCGTAGGCTGCGCCCGGCGGCGGGCGACGCCCTGCGCCCAGCAATCGCGGCTCGCCGCTGAACGAGGTTTCGAAAAAGCCGGGCTGCTGCATCGTCCAGGCCGGTCCGGCCGGAGTCAGTTCGTTCGGGTCGAGCGCCACGTGATGCGCAAACTTGTTCGACCTTTGCGTGTAGTCGAGCCCGGCGTCAGCAATACGGGAGAGAACGTGGTGCTTGCGGCCGGCGATGGCAACGATCAGATGCGAGTAATTCACCGGGTTGAGCGCCGCCTGAGGATCGTGCGCGGCGAATGCATGCCGATAGCCGCTGAGCGATTCCAGTCGATCAGCCAGCGGTTGTACCATGCCGGGCGTGCTCGCCACCGTGCAAAAGCCGCGCGAGCCAGGCTTCAGCCCTCGCGGCGCCGAGGTGTAAATCAGCTCATGGCTCACGATCCGGTGTCTCCCCAAACGCGAGGAAACGCGCTCGATCCTTCTGGCCGCAGCGCCGGCGCTCCGGCGGTTCCTTTGGGAACGACGTACGGGATCAGTCCTTTCATCCAGCGGCACATGGCATACAGTAGCGGCACCTCAGCCCACATCGGCGCGATATTGCGCGGCCGCACGCCCAACATGCCGGTATTCAAGTCCAACTCCGGCGAGCATCCCAAGGCGCTCACAGGCACAAACACGACCTGTTGGGAAAAACTTTCCGCCGCCGACACGATCTCGGGCGTGAACCGCGCCAGGAGTGCGCGAACTCGATCGGAGACCTCTTCCACGCGCCCCATGTCCAGCGCCGTCTCGTTGGAGCCGCGGCCGGTTCTTAACGCGCGAGCCAGGTCAAGCCGCTGAATTCCCAACAGCGGCGCCCAGGCGTCGAATTTGGTCACAATGACGATCAACGGCGCCGTGTGTTGCGCGCCTTGACTCAGTCCGCCAAAACGCCGCACCCGATCTGCGGCTTCGGCCAACACGGTCTCCTGCCGCATGGTACGTGCGATCCCGAGCATCTGCGGATCGTCAGTATGATCGGAGCACGCCTTGCGAAACCGCGGATCCTGAGTCGGGTCGAACAGAAACAACAACACCTTCGATCGCGCTAGGTGCCGCGTAACCGGGCTGGTAGCCGTGTCCTGCCCGGGCAGAAAATGCTCGCCGGCATTGTCATACAGACATAGCGCTCGCGAGAGCTTCGCCATCGTCGCAAAGTTGCGATGGCTCGGCAACGGCTTGAGCGAGAAGACAAACGGCCGAGGGTAAGAGACGGTTTGGTCGCCGTACAAGACAGTATCGTACAGGTCGCCTTGCAACTCCGTTTTGCGAATGGCCGTTAACTCGTCCTGTTGCGAATTGAGAAACAATAATTCCTCATACTCATTCAAGCTGCGGTTGGCGCCCGGATCGGCATCGCCGAACGCGATCGAGAAATGCTGCGTCAGCGTCTGCCGCAGTTGCCAGGTCATCGATGCCAGGAAATACGACTTGCCCGAAGCCGGCGCGCCCAGAATGGAAATGAACGCCGGCGGCAGCTCCAGCAAGGCGCGTGGCACCGGAAGATGACAGTCGGGGCAGGCAAGACTCTGGCAAGCAAACCCTTGTGAGTCGATCGCATCTCCATCCACCGTGAATCGCGTGGGCAAAAAACGCTGCTGGTGCTCGGCGCCTAGTCGCACATCGCCCAGCAAGTTGGGATGCTGTGAAATCCACAGGACTTCTTCCGGCGAGAACTGACGCCAGCAATGCGGGCAAGTCACTTTCGACTGCAACGGCAGAGCAGATGATCTCGCGTCCAAGACGACCCCTTTTTCATCTCGCCTGCCAGGGCGGCGCCGGCGGCCTGTTAGACGAGAAAACAGCCGCAATGGCGAC
>JAICIG010000381.1 GCA_025924495.1 Pirellulales bacterium
ATTCGTTGCCCGAGGCCGATTTCCAAAAGCGGGAAATCAAGTACATGTACGCCGACGCGACGCACATGCACTTTCTGGATCAGACCGATTTCAATCAATATTCGCTGCCGCTGGCCGACTTGACCGACGAAGCCCAATACCTCACCGCCGAGTTGGAAGGCGTTCAAGCGCTAATCTACAACGACGAATGTGTGGGCATCGACATCCCGCAAACCGTCGCCTTGAAGATCACCGAGTGCGATCCTTATGTCAAAGGCAACTCGGCCACCGGCCGCACCAAGCCCGCCACGCTTGAAACCGGCCTGGTGATTCAGGTGCCCGAATACATGGGTCAGGGCGAAACCATCAAGGTCGACACCCGCACGGGCGATTTCTTGTCGCGAGCGTAAGCCGACAGGATGCGGCCCGTTCTTTCGCGGGAAACGCCGCTAGCGAATCGCACGTGATCATCGCCGATGGTTTACCGCCAGAGCGTGCCGCTTGGTCGGTCATCGATCGCCCAGCCCGAGACAGGACGACGCACCGGCTGCGAGCTCCGAGATTCCAATGGAGGTTCACGACTTCCCTGGGACTTCGCAGTATCCGAGGCAGCGTCGTCGGCGGGTCCTCGAATGCTCCGGTCGAAATCCAACGTTGACCTCCGCTGTCGCATCCGCGACTCGACGTTTGCGAGGTCCAATCCCACGCGTACGCTGGACGCATCTCCAACAGACGTCGCGGCGGAAGCGAACATGCAATATCCGGCGACGCACATGAGCAAGGATTTGCGGGCTGGAGTCATGTCCGTTACGTGGCTCTTATGAGTTTCGATGGTTCTTCCGTAAGGTGACTTACTCAGAATACAAGCGCCACCTGGCGCGCATGATCGCTCAAGTCCTGAAGCAGGATTTACGCTGACTGCTCCAATTGGCTGACCTGATTCAGCTTGTTGTAAAGCGTTTTGAGGCTGATGCCGAGTTCCTCGGCGGCCTTCGGTTTATTGCCGCTGTGCCGGTCGAGCGATTGCTGGATGGCCTGCAACTCGATCTCGCGCAAGGTGAGCGGTCCGATCGTCTTGAAATGCGGGCCGCGCAGGCGCCGGTTGGCAAACTTGCTGGGCAGGTGGGCCGCCGTAATCGGCCCCTCGTCGCACAGGATAGCCGCATGCTCGATAACGTTAGCCAGCTCGCGCACATTGCCGGGCCAGCAGTGGTGCTCGAGCGCCGCAATGGCGTCCGGCGAAAACAGCTCGTCGCCGGGCTTGGCATGCGGCCGAAATCGACTGAGCAGATGCCGGGCCAGAGGCGCAATATCGTCAATCCGGTCGCGCAAGGGCGGCAGATGAATTTCAAAGGTATTGATGCGGAACATCAAGTCTTCGCGAAATTCGTCTTCGGCCACCATATCGTCCAGGTCGCGGTGCGTGGCGCAGACCACGCGGACGTCGACGGTGAACGATTCGTTATCGCCGACCCGCCGAATCTCGCCGCTTTCCAGGACGCGGAGCAGTTTGGCTTGCATGGCCTTGGGCAACTCGCCGATCTCGTCGAGAAACAGCGTACCGCCGTCGGCCACTTCGAACAGGCCGACGCGATGCTCGTCGGCGCCCGTAAACGAACCTTTGCGATGCCCGAACAGCTCGCTTTCGATCAGGCTCTCGGGCAGTGCGCCGCAGTTGATCGCCACGTACGGCATGTCGGCCCGCGGGCTTTGATCGTGGACGGCGCGAGCGACCAACTCTTTGCCGGTGCCGGTCTCGCCGCGAATCAGCACGGTGGAATTGGTCGGCGCGACCTTCGAAATCAGCGTGCGCACCTGCACCATGCCGGGCGTGTCGCCGATCAGTTTCGAGCCCCCTTCGAGCCTTTCGATTTGTCGTTTGAGAGCGCGGTATTTGTTGGTCAGTTCGCGCTTTTCCGCGACGCGGACCAGCAATGCTTCGAGTTCGGCCAGCTTGCAAGGCTTGGTCAAGTAATCGAAAGCGCCTTGGCGCAACGCGCCGATGGCCGTATCGAGCGACGACTTCCCGGTCAGGATAATTGCTTCCGTGTCGGGCGAAAGTTGCTTGGCCCGGGCGATGACTTGCAGGCCCGACAACTTGGGCATGTCGAGATCGACCAGGATGCAATCGTACGTGTTGCGCTCGAGAGCGGCGACTGCGACGGCGCCGTCGGGGCAGATGGTCGCCTCGTGCCCCATGCGGGGCAATTCCAGGCTCATCAATTCTTGCAACGAGCGCTCGTCGTCGGCGAACAACAGCTTGAGACGTTTAGGCGGCTTGGTAGCGATGTCCCTTCTCCTTCTGACTTTTGGCCAGCGGCAAGCGTACGCAAAACTGCGAACCGCGGCTGGGGCCGTCGCTGTGAACCTCGATGGAACCTTCGTGGTCTGCGACGATCCGGTACACGATTGACAAACCCAGGCCGGTTCCTTGTCCCCCGCGGCGCCGGGTAAAAAATGGTTCGAACAAATGCTTCATGACTTCGGGCGTCATGCCGCAGCCGGTGTCGGCCACCAGCAGTTCGGCCTCGCCGCCGCGCTGGCCCAGACGCACTGTCACGCTGCCGCCCGGATCGAGACTGTCCAGTCCGTTGGTCAGCAGATTCAAGACGACCTGCTTGATCTCTTGCGGATTGCACGAGACGATCACCGGCTCGCCCGGCTCGAATACGACGTGCTTCTCCTGGTACTTTCCCAGGTGCCCGATCATCTCGATGACCCCTTGCACCAGATCGGCCAGATCGGCATTCTGCCGTTTGACGTCGCCGATCCGCGAGAAGTCGAGCAATCGTTCGGTGATTTCCTTGCAACGGAAGGCTTCGGTCTGGATCATTCGCAGGTAGTTGCCGATCACGCGCTGGTCGGGATTCTCGTCCGATATCAGATCGCGGACGCGGCTTTCGAGCGACTCGGCGCACATGGCGATCGAAGCCAATGGATTGTTGATTTCGTGCGCCACGCCCGCCGCCAAGAATCCGACGCTGGCCAGTTGTTCGCTCCGCACTACCTCTTTGGTGCGCTCCTGAACCTGGCGATCGAGATCGTCGCGAATCGCTTGAAAGCGATCGGTCATGTCGTTCATGGCCGCGGCCAGCTCCGACATTTCGTCATTGGTTTGCAGGCGGATGCGATAGCCAAATTGCCCTGAGGCCACCTTCCGCGAGCCGTTGATCAGCACCCGCAGGGGCCGGAAGACCCACTGGTAACAAAGCTTGACGAACAAGGCGAGCAGCAACAAAGCAGAAGCGCTGGTGACCCAACTCAAGAACAGCAGCGTGCGGTACTGATCGCGCGCGTCGACGGTGAACTCGTTGATGTTGTCATACAGGTAGTTGGGCAGTTCGTTGGCCAGACGTTGCAGTTCGTCGAGTTCCTCCTGCAACTGGCCCGTCTTGGCGGGATTGAGCAGCCACTCGCCTTGCAGTTCGGCGACCTTCACGCGATACAACGCCTGCTGGATTTCACGGACGGTCTCGTGCTCCTGATAACTATCGCTGATGCCGCCCCGGTCAGGATTCTGTTCCAGTTGCTGCTTATAACGGAGAAAGTTCTCCTGCACGAGCTCGAACTTGGTCTGGAAGGCGGCCCGGTTCCAATGCGCCCGAGGAGAATCGAGGGCGTAGCGGCTGGCGGCGGTCGAACCGGCCAGCGTATCGCCGGGCTCAAGCGGAGAGTCGTCGCTGACGGCCACGCGCAGGTCGCTGACGCTTTGGATCAAGCGGTTCGCCTTGGGCAACTCGGGCACGCGGCGACTCAGGCTGCGCACCAGGCTGCGGTAGGCGTACAGACCGTAGATGCCGCCCCAACTGATTGTGGCGACCATCACGAGCAACAGCCCGAGACCGATCAGCAACTTGTTACGAATTGGCCACTTGGAAAGCAAAACGTGCGACCTCCTTGTCGCGCCATCGGCATGCAGCGCATGCCCAGGGTCCGCTCAGCCGACGGGTCGCAGAGTGTACCACTATTTCCGGAAACAGGGCAAGACGGGCTGCCGGTCCCGACCGGCCTACTCCCAGATCAGCCAGGCGATGGCGGCCATGACGGCGACGCCCAGGCCGCCGACGGCGTATCTCGCGGCCGCAGCGCCGATGAAACCGCGCAGTCCGCGCGGCTCGCCTTCTTCCGTCCGCCAATGCCAATCGAACAAAGCCGCGGCGAACGACAATAGTCCGAGCCCGTAAAGAACGAACAGCCAGAACAGTAGCCGCCGCGAAAGCGCCGGCTGCAGCATCGGCCCCCCGAGGGCAAAATGAAAGGCCAGCAGGCCCGAAAATGCAGCCGCGACCAATAGCGCAATCTTGAACCATCGCCCGCGCGAAATTGGTCGAACCGCTGTCGGAACGGGCGTTGCCGGTGGCTCCGGCAACACGGCCCAGGGAGGCGTCGCGGCAGGCCCGATGTTGAAGGGCGACGCGACATCGCTTGCCCCGCACAAGCAAGGCACGGCAAGGCCCTGGTACAACTCGGCAGCACTCTTCGCCGCCGGCCAGTCTTGCCGTTTGACGAGCGCCCGGCCCTCAAGTTGGCCGCCCAACGCCAGCTCGTCGAGCTCCGTTTTAGAAAGGGGCCGTGATTGCGAACCATCGAGTCCTGCAACAATCCACAAGGTCGCTGCAGGTCGTCGGGTTTCGGCCAATGATTCAGGCCGGGCTGTGGCGCGGGCACGCGGCGCGGTCGTTCGCGCTGCCGCGGGCTTAATCGCTACTGGCCGCGAGCAAGATGGACAAATCGTTAGCGAACCGACGCGCCGCGAAGACAAGCTCAGCGGTTTGCCGCACTCTGGGCAGATCGGGCCATCAAGCGTCACTGGTCTTCTCACCCTGAACCTGACTGACTGCCAAACTCCAGCTCGAACGCTCCGCTCGCACCCTGCGGGTTCACCTAACCGCTGCCAGCTTCATCCTTCATCCGCTTCAACAAGTCTGCCGCGCGTTGCCGGGCGACAATGGGACCATCGCTTAATGGGTGCTGCGCGCAGCGGAGCGCTTCGCGAAACAGATCCTCAAGGGCCTGCAGATGTTCGAGTTGTTGCCGACGGCCTTCCGCTCTTGCTTTGCGAAGCTGGTCGCGGATCGCTTCGTACTCCTCGGGCGTGCAGCCGTCCGGCCGCAGATCCCAAGCCAGCAACAATCCCGCGTCGTATTTCTCGGCGAACCTCCGCAAATCGGCAAGCAACTCGGGATCCGAGTCCTCGGCGCCATCAAGATTTTCAAGCCAGCGGAGCTGCACTTCCACTTGGAGCTGGTTGAGAAAATCGCGAATCATCTCCACGTCGTAGCGTTTGTCCGACGCCGCGCGGGGTTGGCGATTGGGCATGGCAGGCTCTGGCTATTGAGTACCGACGCTTCTTCGCAGAAGAATTACCATAGCAAGCGACGATTCGCTAAGAGATGTGCGCACTAGGTCGCCTGCCAGCCCTATTATTACCAATCGCCCAGGCCGTTTGCCACCGAATGAACAACACAAAGCGCTCGATCAAGCCGCCATCCAGACCGAACGAACCGCGCCCCTGCGGTCATTTGAACATTCATCGCAGCGCCTCGCTCCTGGATGCTATTTCGCCGGTTGCTTCAAACTCTCCAGATAAGCGACGATATTCGCAATCTCCTCGAGCGTCATGCCGTCTTTGAGCCCGTTAGGCATCAGTGAAAGGTTGCTCGTTTCGCGCTCGTCGATCTGATCGGCTGGGATTGAGATCAGCTTTCCCTCGGCATCGAGCAGTTCGAGCCCGGCGTCCGTGTCGCTTTTGACCAGGCCCTGCAAAACCTTGCCTGCCGCAGTAATGATGGTTGTCGCCCGGAAGCCGTCGGCGACGCGATTCGACGGTTCGAGTACGGAGCGGATCAGCTCTTCACGAGGATATTTGGCGCCGACGCCAATGAGATCGGGGCCGACCATGCCCCCCTGCCCGCCCACCGCATGGCACTTGAGGCAGCCAATCCCCTTGATGTCGGCAAACAGCTTTTGTCCCCGCACGGGATCGCCTTTTTCCTTCAAGGCAAATTCGCGAAAGACCGAAGCATCGAGCTTCTGGGGCAAATTCTCATCGAGGAAGGCGAATCGCGGATCGCGGTGGCTGACGTTCACGCTGAACTGCCATCCGCCACCCGTGTTGCCTGTGAGCAGCCAGATGTGATTCTCCCCTTGCATGAGGTTTGCTTTGACGCGGCCCTGATCGAAGCTCCAGCCGCGATTGCCCAAGAATTCGTACGCCTTGGCGCCATTGACATACAACACCGCCTGGTCGTCGCTGCCAAGGACGAACTCGTGCGGCCCCGCGGTCGACGCATTGATGGCGGTATAAGCCGCCGCCCACACATCGTCGACAGGCGAAAATAAATTGCCCGCGTTGAACTGTCCGTGCGGGTCATCGGTTGAGACTTCGCGCCAGCTCAGTTCGCGCCCGCCCGATTTGATCTTCTGGTCGAGCAACGGCGCCGCCTGGAATTGAAATTGATCTTCTCGTCCTTCAGCCAGGCGCCGATGGCCTGCCAGCGAGTGATCGGCGCCGGAGTGGAATAGACGACCTGCAACTCGCCGCGAACCGCGGGCGTTAGTTCGTTGCGCTGGTTCAACGCAATGATGTCTTCGGCGACCGCCTCGCGAACGGCGACCAGCGCCCTACGGCATTGCTCGCGGAGCGTCTGATTTTTGTCAATCAAGCCCGACAGGTAAGCGTTGAGCGCTCGGCGGTCGGGGATCTGGGCCAGCGCCGAGATTGCTTCGAAACGAACGGCGTCGTCGGAAGCAGCCGTTGCCATTGCCGGCACGGCATCGCGGGCGCCAATTGAACCCAGCGACTTAAGAGCTGCCTGCTTAACCGTTGCCTGATCGTCCTTCAACAGCGCGATTAACTTGTCGGACGCGGCAGTGCCGCGAATGGCGGCGTAAGCCTCGATCGCCGCGATGCGTACTTCGGGCGCTCGGTGGCTTAGCCGCCGTTCGACTTGCTCCGCCGCTGTCTCGGCCTTGAGAGAGCCGAGCGCCGCCAATGCCAACGACGTCAGTTCTTTACTCGAACGGTCATCGGCAACAATCGCTGCCAACTGTTGCACGGCCGAATCCGAGCCAATGGCGGTAATCGTCTTTACCGCTTCTTGGCGGACTTCCTCCGGTTGCTGGAGATCGGCAGCCAGCGCGGCGAGCATACCGATCGCGGAATCGTCTTTGAGAGCAGCGATGAACTGCATGGCCTCTCGGCGGACGTCGAGTTTTACATCGCCGAGCGCCAACTCTCGTACGGTTGGCAACGCTTCCCGGTCGCCTGTTGCGCCTAGCGCGCGGATCGCCGCGATGCGAGTGTCGGCCGCAGGCGATTTAAGCCCGGCGCGCAGTGCAGTCAGCACCTTGACGGTTCCTGACCACTCATGCTTCTTTGAGCGTGCCGGCTTACCGGCTGCCGGCCGAGTGCCCCACCAGCCACCCGTGTAAGGATCGGCCTGGCGATCGACCTCGCCCAAGGCTTCCAGCGCTTTGGCCTGCACTTCCGGATCTGTCGCTTGCGCGGCCGCCGCTGCCAACGCCTCGACAGCGTGTAGATCGTAAACGCCCGTCATGGCCAATAACGTTGCCTGACGCACGTCTCGATTGGCGGAACTGAGATAATTAGCCGCCGACTCCCAGCGGTTAATCCGTCGCAAGGCCTGGATCATGGCGAAGCGCGCGTATGCGTCCTGTTCGCCAAGCGCTTCGAACAGCGGCGCGGCGGCGGCCGCATCGCCGATTCTCCCGAGTGCGACGGCCGCTTTCAGCCGCACCGAAGCATCGGGGTCTTTTAGCGCTTCAGCGAGATCCGCCACGGCGATTTTGACGCGACGATAG